>CAYJOP010000005.1:0-56144 GCA_964371835.1 uncultured Desulfovibrionaceae bacterium | reverse complement strand
CATTTTTAACTAAAAATGAGCAAATAAAAATGCCAGAAACAAGCGTATAAAATACAACTTTCTGGCATTTTATGCTGCCAAAATACTGTTTCTTAGTGCCGACTACCGAAATTTTTCTGTAAGAAAAATTTCGCGTGCCGTAAAATAAGCCAGAATTCACTTCTGGCGTCCCCAAAGGGGTATTTGAAGGCAACGTGCCTCTCTGAACAGCACGCTAAAGCGTGTTGTTCAGCATCGACTAAGTAAGCAAGGCTTGCTTGGTAGTAAGGCATGAAAATCAAGAACGCAGAGGTGAAAGTTAATTGCACTTACTTTTGATCTGTTGGTCGCCTTAGCAGGGTTCGCAAAAAAACCCCATGCAATGGGGTTTTTATCAAATTTAAATAAATGGAAATCCACTTATGCTTAGTTTAGTAAAAAATTACAATTGAATTTTAGATTTTTTTTCGCTTGCGCGCCAATCTTCAACAAGTTTAGCTGTTTTTGGTAATTCTTCAACTGTAATGTCAAGAGCTTTTCTTACATCGGCTTCTGAGTGTGCAGCTGAGAGGAAAAAGCGTAAGCGGGATGTACCTTCTTTTACTGCAGGAAATGTGATTGGCATTGCGTATATACCTCTATTAATTAAGGCATTTGCCATAAAGCCAGCTAGCATGGAGTCGCCAACAATAATTGGAATATTGGCATAACCTTGGGCAACGCCTGTATCTAAGCCAAGGCTTTGTGCGTACTCTAAGAAGTATTTACTAATGTGTTGTAATTTGTGCACTCGCTCAGGTTCGCGTAGCATAATATCAAGTGCAGTCTTACATGCAACTGCAATGACGGGGGACATGCCCACACTAAACACAAAGCCAGGAGAACCATATTTTAAGTATTCAATAAGTTTTTTGCTGCCAGCAATAAATCCGCCACAACCACAAAGTGATTTACTAAGGGTGCTCATCCACATGTCAACATCTCTAGGGTTTATATTGAAATGTTCACGAGCCCCTCGGCCGGTACTACCAAGTGTACCAAGGGAGTGCGCTTCGTCTACAAGCAGCATACAGTTATATTTTTTCTTAAGCTCAATAATGCGTGGTAAGTCTGGTATGTTGCCATCCATGCTGAAAAGGCCTTCAGTTACAATGATGGCGCGCTTAAATTCACTACGTCTTTCTTTAAGTATTTTTTCCAAAGCGTCTGCATCGTTATGTGTGTATGAAAGACGAGTGGAACCTGCAAGTTTTGCCCCTTGCATCAAGGAATTATGTGCAAGATTGTCATGCAAAATTAAATCACGAGAGCCAAAAAGAAAACCTAGAGTAGACACATTGGTGGCATGTCCACTAACATATACTATGCTATCATCAACGTCGTAAAGATCTGCAATGGCCTGCTCAAGTTCACGGTGAGGTGGGCGCTCTCCACCAACTAGTCGACTTGCGCCGGCAGATGTGCCGTATTTTGTGGCTGCCTCTGTAATAGCGGCTGTAATTTCAGGATGTCCGTTTATATCAAGGTAATCATAGGTAGAAAAATTTAAGTAATCAGCGCCCTCAATGCTTGTTGAAGCTTTGGCCACATGATCATGACAGAGGAAAAGTGGGTTACGCATACCCATGGTTGCACCAAGGGCAACAAGGTGCTCAAAGGAGAGCTTGTTGCGTTTATGAGTAAACTCCATTGAAGAGTCATGTTCTTCAGTAGAATTGGTGTTCATACCTTGTTCTTTATTCATTCCGTTTCCTCGAAAAATAGAATTATCTTGCAATTGATGTAATGCTAACTGCAAGTGAGCATGCATCATAATCTAAACATTTTACTTTGGCAAGAATATTTACAGATGTGATGTTGAGAATATCCAAAGCGCAAGCTCAAACTTAAAATTTCATTCTACGCGCGCCTTTTATAGACAAAAAAATAAAAATATACTATCAAACTATTCGAACTTTGCAAAATTGATTTAATAATGTTTCCACTGTAGACAAAATCTGCCCAGTGACATATAAAGTTTGTATTTGCGTGGAGTTATAAATGCATAATAAAAATGATACAAGCATGACTAATAGCATAACAAATATCGCTGATGATGCGCCGCTTGATGAAAAAAGTAATTTAAGCGGAGAATTTGTTGAAAATGGCGTGCGTCTGGTTAACCTAACCCATGCAGGTAAAGACTGGCGGCTAGGATCCATTACTGCTAATTGGCGCAATGCATTAACCACACTTGGCATGAATCCAACGCCTGAAGCCTTGCAAGAATTGCAAAATCAAGGCATTTGGCTATCACCAACTAAAAATCCTCCCAAAATGGCGCTGGTTTGTGGTGGGCAAGGTGCCGTTTGGCCGCATATGGGGCGAGAAATTTATGACAATTTGCCAGCGGCAAGAGATGCCATGGATCAAGTTGCAAAACACTTTAAATGGGATGTGCTGTCCATAATGGATGAAACGGACCTTGAAAAACTAGGTCGTACCCGCTGGCAGTTTCCCTATGTATTTTTATTAAGTTATGCTCAAACTTGTTATTTAAAATCCTTGGGTTTTAAGCCAGATGTTTACTCAGGCCATAGCCTTGGTGAGCTTGTGGCTTTGTGTTTAGCTGGTGTTTATGACATGGAAAGTGCCTGTAGGCTTTTTGACGGGCGTGCCGTCATAGTTGATGACTTTGAACACTCAGGCAATCATGATTCTGGCATGATGGCAGTTTATGCAAATGAGGCTAAGATTGAAGAAACACTACGCACGTTCCCAAGCCTACACATATCCAATTTTAATACCCCCACGCAGTTTATTTTAAGCGGTCCAAGAGATGTTCTTGCTGAAGCTAGACGAAGTTTGCGCAAACAAAAATCACCAGCCATTATTCTTAATGTAACTATGGCTTTTCATCATCCCCACATGCGAGTTCTGCGTGATAGTGCGCAAGAAGGACTATTAGCCTTTGACATGAAAGCACCGCCATATCCAGTGCTTAGCAATGTTACTGCTGGTGTTTACCCTGATGATAAGCAAGGTATAGTCGACTACATTACAGATTTGGATGAAAATACTGTACGCTGGGTTGATTGCGTGCGCACCATGTGGAATGACTTTAATGTGCGTAACTTTGTAGAAGTTGGCCCTTCCGATATTATTGGCGGTTTGACTAAGGACATTGAGCCCAATGCCCATTGCACTGCAGTATGCAGAAAGGGCAAAGAGCTTGAAACCATGCGCAGGGCTGTGGCGGAGCTTTATGCCATGGGGCATATTTCAGCAAAAAATGCACATGTGGTGCCAGATGATATTGAAGCTACGCCAGATTCAAAACAAGGCCATGTGGCAGCAGTTAAACAAGACACAGCACATATGGTAAATCCTCCATATGTGGAAGATATAATTCCAATTTTGATGGAGGAAACTGGCTTTGAGCATCACAAATTAACTGCCAACATGGATTTGCGCCATGACCTTGCCATGCGCTCTAGTCGTTTTCCCATAATTTTGCATAAACTTGAAACAGCATTTGATATACAAATAAATTTTGAAGATTTATTGGAAGTAACAACCATAGGCGATTTGGCTCAAGTGGTGGCGGATTTTCGTAATAATAAGGCACATATTAAAAATAAGCAAAATGGGCATGACTCTCAGCAAAAATCACAAAATGTGGACGAGCTGCCCATAGTAAGAAAAGTGCAAGAGGATATGCAAAAATATCCATATGTATTTCCCTTGGGCTTGACTGCTGG
This sequence comes from uncultured Desulfovibrionaceae bacterium, assembly GCA_964371835.1. Lineage (GTDB taxonomy): Bacteria > Desulfobacterota > Desulfovibrionia > Desulfovibrionales > Desulfovibrionaceae > CAYJAD01. Next base: position 52,425 of record CAYJOP010000005.1, on the reverse strand, counting down.
TGAGTTACCAGCTTTTATAGCAAAGCGTAATTTTTCCATATATGCAGATGCTGACTTGCAAGATCAACAAAAAGCAATGCCATTTGTTAATGAAGTTATGATGTTAAAATCTATGTATGCTGGAGTTGGTTTGGGATTTTCAGAATTTAATTGTCATGGTTTTGATGATGTTAAATTTAATAACATTGTACCCTGTAAGGGCGGCATTACGCGTGAAGGCCAGATAATTGTTCAGGCAAAAGAATGGCAGGGTGCCAATTCGGAAATATTGCTTGCCAAGGCTTCATTGGACATTACAGATTTAACCGAAAATGGGCGAAAAACCCAACAAAAAACCAAGGTTTCAGAAGGTAATGTGATTTTAGCAAAAAAATTATGCCACATGCAGTCCATCTGGCAGGAAAATATACAAAATTTACTGGACAATGGTAATATTAAAGAATATTTATACCCAAGAAAAACATTTGCGCAGCAATGTCATTCAATATATAGTTGGCTGCCTTTGTGTATGGCTATGCTTAAAAAATTAGCTATGCCTCATGATGAAAGCTTTAATATTGTTAGCATTTCGCGCCTTAGACATGCGGATGTGTTGCCAGATACTGGTGAAATTTCAGTATTGTGGAATTTATCCAGCTCTGGGCAAGGCTACAATATGGACGCTCAAATCCAAGTTGAGAAAAATATTATACTAACTGTGCAAAATATGCATATATCAAATAAAATTAGGAGCCAAGATGCCAAAGCTTCATAAAAAATCAATTAAATATCCTTGGTTATATTTTGGCAGAAACTGTCTTGCAATAACTTTATTTATTTCATTGGCAGTGGGGTGTGCATCACAAAAAGCAACCTTAAGCGCACCTGAACTGCCAGCAAGTCACTGGCTGGAAGAAGTTCCCGGTATGCCAGTTGAACATGCAGAAAAACTACAAGCTGCTGTGCCTAATTTATATGATTCTAGTAAATTTTTTACTTTTGATGACTGTGTATATCTAACAATCCAGCAATCACCCTTACTTGTAAACTCTGCTGTGGACTTGGAAATCAAAAAATTAAACCTTACTAGCGCTGTATGGCAATACTTGCCAGAGCCCAATGTGGGTTTGCTTGTTTCTAACAATATAACTGCATATAATACTAATAGAGATGATACTCCTAGTGATTATGGTCAAACCAAATTTAGGGTAAGTTTTAATGCTGCATTCCCAAATCCAATATCAACCTATTTTAATCATCAAGCCCAAAGAATTTTGGTAAACCTCGCCGTTACAACACATCGCAAAGCCATTGGCGAAACAATTTATGATATTGCAGTAATATACCAAAAACTTGAAGCTCAAAGAAAAATCATTGAAGCTCAAAAAGAGTTTTTACCTTTAACCAAAAAATTAAGTGCTTATTGGCGTCAGTTGGAAACTGTAGACGGTCGCCAAGGTGTATCCTTAAACCTTTCACTACAACGTGAACGCGAAGCGGAGCTAAAGGTTGAGCGCACAAATATTGAGAATTTAATGTTGCGCACCAAGTTAAAAACTTTGGCAGGTGTTGAAATTCAGCAAAAGTTAAATCTTGACACTAAGGATGCAGATAATATTTTAAAAAACTTTGATGGTAACAAACTTTATTGGGAAGACCGCTGGGCTGTGACAGAAGATGAGTTGTTAATTCGCACGCAAGTAAAGTTGCGTGACTTTGGAATTATGCTTGCGTGGGCTGAATATGTTCCAGATATGAGCATTGCAATAAATAATAGTCCTCCTAGTGGACAATATCAGCCCGTTGATGGGAGTGAGGACACTTTTGTTCACTTAAATTTTTCTTTTCCACTCATAGATTGGGGTAGGCGTTACCGTGGTGTGCAAACCGCTCGTATGCTAAAAGCTGTGGCTTTTCAGGAGCAATCTCGCTTGCGCAGTGAATATCAAAATGCTTGGATTGAGGCTCAGCAAAATGTCAGCCTAGCCGAAACTGGCTTAAAAATTGCTGAAACAAATTTAGAAGTTGCCCAAATGGAAGCCAAGGAAGCATCAATTAACTTTGCCGAAGGTATTAATGTTTATCCTCAACTGGCTACAAAAAATGAAGCGCTCATTAATGCAAAAATAAATTTTATCAATGCAGAACTTGATTATAAACTTGCCAATCTTGCTTGGATGAACGTGGCAGGCGTATTGAAAGAAAATTATATAGGCAAGCCCGCGAAGGAGGCTGTAGGTGATTAATTCAATAAAATGTAGATATATATTCCTAGCTCTATCACTGTGTTTTGTGCTTTCTTCACAAAATGTATTTGCAGCAGAAACAACAGTTCTTAACGGGAAGGTTGTAAGTCCAGTTACAAGGGCAAAGGCTTTGCCATTTAATGCCATTGTGGATGAAATACTGGTTACTCCTGGTCAAAGCGTGATAGAAAATCAAGTTATGATGACATACACCTTGGTTGAAGAAGATGAGCGCATTTTGCAAAAAGAAATTACCTTAGGCTCTGGAACTGAAGGTACTAGGGGTGAAATTTTAAGCTTGGAAAGCCAGTTGGCTGAAGTTGTTGCTGAGCGAAATAAAGCGGAAAAACTTGTTGCGTCTGGCCTTGGCTCAAAACAAGCTTTTGAGCGCACTGAGGGCGACTTAAACTCTCTTAAAAAGCGCATTTCTTTATTAAAAGGTACTGTTTCCAAACAAGAGGCTAATTTTAAACAAAGACTTGAAGAGCTTAGCGGATATTTTGGTACAACAATTACATCTGGTAGTGTAGTTCCTGAAAAATTAATACTAACTTCACCCATGGATGGACATGTATTGTCTGTGGCCGCAGGTCTGTATTCAGGAACTCAACTTACAAAAGGTGCAAGCCCCATATTGGTTGGCAAAATGGACCCCATGTTAATTAAAGTTGATGTATATGAAGATGACATGGAAAAAATAGCCGTTGGTGACATTGCAAAAGTTACTGTGCCGTCATTGGATGATAAAATTTTTGATGCAAAGGTAGCAAAGATTGCATGGACAAGTAATGATATTAGCGTGGATAAACCTTCATATTTTACAGTGGAATTAACCATATCCAATCCCGACTTAGAGTTAAAGCCAGGTTTTAAAACTGTTATTCAATTTGAAAAAAACAAGTAACCAAAAAATTATAGTCAGCTCATGGGGCCATATTAAAAAACCTAAAAGCCGACTAAGCTGACATAATGGCTAAATTAAAAAGTATTCCGCAACGCTTAGGTTATATGCTTGGTGCGCAATGGACACGCGATGTTTCGTGGACTTTGTTTACCATTACCCTTGCTCGCCATAGCCCTGATGTTCTTGGGCAAATCATGCTTGCCCTATCTTTCGGCTACATTGTTCGTCTAATAGCAGATGTGGGGCTAAAAGATTTTTTAGTTTCAACATTTGCTAGAAGGGAAAACCGCCCCTTACAATTACTTGGTGTCATTACATGGCTAAAAATCATCTTGCTTGCTGTGGCCCTTGTAGGCACTTGGATATTCACAGGCTGGCAAGGCTATACTTTTGAGCTTAGGCTAACTGTTATGGCTGTTGCAGGGGGCCTTGGACTTGATGCTCTAAGCGACTCATTTTTCGCACTATGTCAAGCAAGAGGTCGTCAGGATGTGGAAATGCGAATTCGCATTCCATCCTCTGTGCTTGGCATTGGCACAGGTATAGTTCTTGTTTTATTTGATGCCTCACCAGTCTATATTGCATTGTATAAGCCCCTTGAATCTATTATTCTTATTATTATAGCTCTAAATGCTTTGGGCCGCAATCCTTTAGCAGGAATACGCCTTAGCGGTATAAAGATTATTGCAAATCAGTGGCGCAATGGTATTGTTTTTACATGTATTTCCGCCTGTGCTATTCTTTATAATAAATTAAATGTTTTCTTTTTGAAAAAATATGGCGGTGATGCCGCAGTTGGTGCGTATAGCGTTGCTTGGGAAGTGGTAGATGGCCTTTCAGTGCTTGTGTCCACAACGTTATTAGCTAAGGTTGTTTTTCCTGTGATGGCAAAACTTTGGGATACTAATAAAGACGAATTTAGAAAACTCACTGGACAAACTACTCGAAGTCTTTGGGCTGCGTCTATGCCGCTCATATATATAATCTGCGTGGAAAGTGATCGCATTTTAACCTTTATTTATGGTGATAATTATGAGCTTGCAGTCACGGCGCAGCAATTACTAACACCCTGTATTGCAACGGCTTTTCTGCATAATTTAGCAGCATATGCCATGATTAGTATGCGTCATCATCGTATATTATTGTTATTTTATGCCAGTGGGCTTGTGTTAAATATAATACTTTGCATCTATTTGACCGAAAAGATGCCTTTAGAAGGTGCGGCTCTAGCCATTACTTTAACCAAGGTTTGGGTGGCTTTGTGCACTGTGTCATTCTTTCAAATTAAGGCAAGGCCATTAAGTCTTTGGCAATGGGGAGTTGTGGTGCTTGTGCCCAGTTTGGCCTTTAGTCTTTGGTGGTTTTTATTGCCAATTACTGGTCGTCTTGTGGCAGAAATTGCAGGTCTTGTACCATTGCTTGCTTTGCTTTGGATATGGCGACCGCCGCCACCATGGGTTAGTGAAGATAAATCGGAGCAAACAGCATGAAAATAACCATAAAAATTTGCTTACTCTTTTCTATTATATTTTTAATATCTTGCGAAAAACAGGAAGAAAAAACACTACCCCCACAGTTCAAATGGGAAGCTTTTCAACGTTTTTGGAACAAACGGGCCACAGACTTTGTAGGTCTAGATGGCATTCAACAAGTTGAAAGTGGTTATTATTTAGGCTATGGGCACGACGTTTCTCTGTATATTAACACTAAGGAAAGTATTGTAACTGGCGTTAAGGTTATACTTTCTCGACAAAATAATTTGGGCGGGCAACAATTTTTACGCCTTGTAGAGCAAATTATGGATGTGGGTGTTTTTCGTTGGAGTGGTGCTGAAGTTGCAACCATGCGTCGCTTTTTTGGTCGCATGGGCGTGGCAAAAAAAGAATTTAGTTATAAAACATCTCATTTTATACGGCAATTTGAAGACGATATATGGTCATTTGAATTGATTTTTATACCACCCACCAAGGAAATATGGACAAATATCCCAATAAATACAGATTTATTAGATGAGAGTTAAGGATAAATTATCGGATTAATATCGTCTTGAGGAAGGTTCACATTCTCACCATCTTGAACCATTACCCTTGCATCAACGTTTCTTGCCATCCATGGCATGGCCGCACTAAATAACTCTGCTAAAATCTTTTCCGCAGTTTGTAAACTGCCAAGGCTTTTTGCTTCTACTCGCCAAAGTAATCTGGCAGGAAATTTTGGTAAATAGCTTATTGCGTCCTTGTAATTCAGTTGATTTTGCAAAAAAGGCGCGAGTCCATCTTGGTTAAATTCTTCACCAGAATCTAAATTATTAGCCCATGCTTCAATGATAAGAGTTCGTAAAAAGTGTGTTTCTTTTGTTACTTTGGGTTTGCGCCATGGTCCTGTGCGGTATGGGCTAAAATCCCATAAAGGATTTTCGGTGTATGTTATATATGGGCCAAAACTTTGCCAATAATAGCGAACATGCACTTGTGGTGCATTGGTCTTGCTTGGGGTATGATTTATTATATATCCAAGCATTGAAAGGTTGTTAGTCAATTCATGATGCAGATTTTCGTCAAGGCTCAGGACTTTTTCACTTGTGGGTAGAGGGCCAATGCTAACGCTTTGTCCCTTTGTGCTATAGCCCTGTTCTGCCATGGCAGAAACATTAGCATTTATGCGTTGAGAACAACCAAGACAAAAGGAAAATAGTAAAAATAATAATATAAGTCTGCAATAAATCATAAAACAACTTTATTTTGCCCTAATGGGTAGCCATATTCCCTTTTGATTTAGCAATGCTATAACTTTAACTTGGCTAGCATATTGTGCTTCTGGAATTAGCAGTTGAGCAGGCTTGCTTAAATTATCCAAGATGAAACCCTTACCCTTAAAATATGAGGCCAGAACAACGTGCATACTATCATTGATTGTGTCTTTTAAAAAAACTATCCACAAGTCAGACAAAGGCCAATCGAAATATTGCAACGCAAAGTATTTGGCTATGGCATAGTCTTCACAATCACCTGCGTTTCTAGTTAAAAATTCATGTGGCGTTGCCCAATATTCTTTTTCTTTATATGTAAGTAAATCTTCTTGTGAGGGTATGTTGTTAAAAAAACCATTAATATTGCGAAGTTTTTTGGTGTAGTCCATGTTAGGAAGCAATTTTGAAAGACGCTCCCACTGTTGCTTGTGTAAATTGGGTATTGGTATATTATTAATGTCAAAAACATCCTGATTGTGTTTACTTAATACTTTTTGCCAATTGTTAAAAATATTCAAATATTCTTCTGGTAATTTTGATGGGGCTATAAGTATGAACTTATTTTTTAGCATAAAAACTGTTGGAGAGTTTTTGGGTACCTGAATTGTAAAATCTTGAGAAAAAATCTCATCGTTTGCCATTGTTTTAGCTTGAATGCCAATGATAAAGCAAGGAATAATAAAAATAATTAATGTAGCGAGCTTGAAACTTTTCATATTAGGTATCTACTCTTTTGTTATCATCAAGCAGTAACACGATTACAGTAAAAACTATGAGGATTGCACCAATCCAGCCCACATTGGAAAAGCTTTGACCCCAAATGGCCCATGCGGCAAAGGTTGCTACCACAGGTTCTAACGTTGCTAAAACAGCAGCTTTTGTGGGATTTAACCGCTTTATACCCTCAGCATAGGCCCAATAAGCAATGTAGGTGCTAACAAATGCAATGCCAATAATTGCTGCCCAAGCAACAATACTTAGGTCAAAACTTAGGTTTGTAAAGGGAAGAATACAAAGGGCAGCCATCAATGAGCTGTAACCATAAAGGGTGAATGAACTATAGGTTACAGTGAATTTTTTTGTGACAATATAATGAGTTGCATATAAAAAGCCAGAAAGCAAGCCAAAGCCAATTCCTATAATTGGTAAGTCAGCGCTGCTACCATTTTCAACCAAAAATTCAGAATTTGTATCAGTCATGCTAGAAAAGCTAATTAGTCCAACACCAACTAAGGCCATGCCAATGGCCAATAAGGTGATTGGTGTAAAACGAATACCAAAGAAAATGCGCGAAAAAACGGCAACCCAAGCAGGCGCGGTGTATAATAATACTGAGGCAAGAGCAGCGCCTCCATCACGCACAGCATACTGATATGCCACAAAAAAGCTAGCTATGGAAAAAAGTCCAAATAAAAAAAAGGACAAGAAATCTTTGCGAGAATGTATGCGTAAATCACGTTTATAAGCGGCATGAATTAACATAAAAAGGCCGCCGAGAAATGCGCGCCAAAAGGCAACATCTAGAGGTGCTGGCCCTTCATCCATGGCAATGCGCCCTAGAATACCCAGAAAACCCCAACAAGTGGCAGCTATGAAAATAAACAAATAACCTACATAAACGTGCATATTAATCCTTTAAGCTTTGACATGTGATGACAAAACCTCTTCTAAAGCACTTAAAAACATATCAAGATATTTTTGCTCTATGGTGAGAGCAGGCAAAAGACGTAAAACTGTGTCTTGAGTAAGATTTAAGATAAATCCTTTGGCTATTAAAGCTTCCCATACCTTTTTACCATCAAAGCACAAATCAATGCCAAGCATAAGTCCATGCCCTCGTACTTCTTTGATGGTGTTAGGAATTCTTTGCCCAAGTGCTTGTACTTTTAGTACAAAATCATTGCCCAATGTTTGAGCACGCTCAGCAAGATTATCTCTAAGCATAATTTCAACACATTTGTCTGCCACAGCAGAAGCTAGGGCATTGCCACCAAAAGTTGTGGCATGACTGCCAGCCTCAAAGCCTTTGGCTACTTCATCTGTGGTTAGTATTCCACCCATGGGCATGCCTCCAGCAAGTCCTTTGGCCATGCTAAAAATATCTGGTTTAACATCGTAATGCTGGAATGACCAAAACTTTCCACTACGGCAAAGACCAGTTTGAATTTCGTCTACTAAGAATAAAATATCATTGTCACGGCAAAGTTTTTCAATGTTAGAAATATATTCCTTAGGCATGGGGCGAATTCCACCTTCGCCTTGTATGACTTCGATTAAAATTCCAGCTGTTTTTGAGTTTATGGCGGAGCTTAAAGCTTGCATATCACCCCAGGGTACTTGGGTAAAACCTTCGGGCATGGGCATGAAACCATCTTGAAAACGCATTTGCCCAGTGGCGGCAACTGTGGCAAGGGTCCTGCCGTGAAAACAACCACTTAAAGTGATAATTTCAAAGGCATCGCGTTTTTTAATTTTTTGCATATATCTTCTTGCAAGCTTAATTAAAGCTTCATTGGCTTCTGCTCCAGAGTTGCAAAAAAAGGCTTTTTGCATATGGCAGGTGGAAAGAAGTTTTTCTGCTAAATCAAGTTGTTCTTCTTGATAAAATAAATTGCTAACATGCCATAACTTATTGGCTTGCTCGCTGACGCATTGGGCAAGCTCAGTATTGCAATGCCCAAGGCCTGTGACTGCAATGCCTGTTAAAAGGTCAATATATTCTTTTCCGTCAACGTCCCAAAGTAATGAATCTTTACCTTTAATAACCGAAATAGGATATCGACCATAGGTGCGACAAAGTAAGTTTTCTTCTCTGGTTTTTAATTGATTAAATTTAGCTGATAATTGTGACATTTTGCTACTCCAAAAATTAAGTTTTTCCTGTATGCCCAAAACCGCCATGGCCACGCACAGTGGGGTTAAGGGTTTGGCAAATTTCGATTTCTGCTCGTAAAACAGGCTTATAAACAAGTTGGGCTATTCTATCGCCCTTTTGTATTGTTTGATCTTCATTTGAAGTGTTAACTAGCATTATCATTATTTCACCTCTGTAATCATTATCAATTACACCAACGCCTTGGGCAACTGCTAGTCCACGTTTAGCCCCAAGGCCACTGCGAGAATATACAAATCCTGCAACATTATCGGCCAAAGGCTCAACAGCTATACCAGAAGGAATTAAAGCTCGACTATGTGAGTTAATAGTTAGAAATTGTGAATCAATACAAGCGCGTAGATCCAAACCTGCTGCATGGGGCGTAGCATAGCTTGGACCGCCTTGGTATAGGTGGAGAGCTTCTTCATGAGTATAAATTATGCGTAATTTAATGTTACTGCTTAACATGGTGCACCATAATTCAAAACTGGCTAAAGGGCAATGAATATTAGTCTCTTGACATATAATAATATGCCTCTTATTAGACGTAAATAAGTTTGTGTAACTTAAGCCTGCACAATTCATTGTGTGGAGTCTTTTGTAGCGTTGACGCTAGTCAATGCGACCAAAAATTAAGAATAGACGGAGCTTTGTTTTGCTGTTAAATGTTTGGTTTTTATGACTTTTGTTCTGCACAAGTGCATTTTAAAATAAATGCAAATTTATTGCAAAAGCACAAAATAGAACTAAAAAATAATTGTGCAGGACCCTTAACTTTGATTTTTTTTATGGAAGGCGCAATATGTTTCGCGGATTTTTTTATGCAACCTTGGCTGCTTGTTCCTTTGGACTAATACCGCTTTTTACTTTGCCTATGCTAAGCGAGAGCCTTCCATCCACATCCATTCTTTTTTTACGCTTTGGTTTTTCGGCCATAGTAATTATGTTAATAACCATGGCTAAGAGGCAGTCTTTGCGAATTTGTCCCACTGATATAGCAAAATTTTTAGTCATTGGCTTTTTTTATTCCATTTGTGCCATAACATTTTTTTGGGCTTTTGAGTATATAGACTCTGGCATTGCGGCTACGGTTCAATATTGTTATCCCATGTTTGTGGTAATACTCATGGTTATTTTTTTTGGTGAGCGCTTTAAGCTTACAACCTTTCTGGCTGCATTGGTTATTTGTGTTGGTGTGGCACTTTTTTCGCTACAAGATCCAAGCAAGGTCAGGGTAAACTTCACAGGCATGGCCTTGACCATATTTTCAGCAACGCAAATGGCACTATATGTTATGGCCATACAAGTATTTAATCTAACAGTTAAAAATCAAAAATTAATTGCCATGTATATTTTGGCAGCAGCCTCTGTTTTTTCTGGCGTGTTTGCCCTTGGGTATGATGGCTTTATAGCTTTTCCTGCTACGTCCATGCAGTGGCAAAATATGGCTTTGTTAACTATTATCACAGGTGTTATTTCCACCATTGCTCTTGTTCGTTCTGTTGAATATGTGGGGCCATCCTTGACTTCCATTTTAGGTGGACTTGAACCTGTAACTGCCATGGCTGTTGGAGTTTTCGTGTTTAATGAATCTTTGACAACATTAAACATTTTAGGAGCTCTTTGTATTGTGGGCGCTGTAACCTTTGTGGCAATGCTTGCGCATTTTCGCAAAGATCTTTAATGCGTAATTTTGTAATAATATTATGAATATGGTGTCTGTAGCTCTTGGCTTGATTTTTATAGTGACTTAAGTTAATATTCAACTAACATTATGTGTTGTAGTTAAATAAATCTTAAATTATAAAATGAAACAGGTTAATTATGGACGGTAGTACCATAGCCTCACCACACTCAATAAGAGCCAGTTCGCTTATGCCTTCATCATCTTTCTTGGCATTTGCACTTGGCTTACGTCCAATGTTGAAACGCTATGAAAATTTTCCACAAACAGAAACTCCATGGGATTTTGCCCATGAAGTTTTAAAGTCCTTCGGAGTTTTTTTAATCAATGAAGGCGAAAAATTTGAAGATACTATTCCTAAATCTGGTCCATTAGTAGTTTATGCTAATCATGCCTTTGGCGGTATTGAGGGCGTAATTTTAGCTGCGCTTTGTGGGACTATTCGAAATGATTTTAAGCTTATAGCTAATAGAATGCTTTTCAGAATTCCTGAGCTTAGGCCCATGATTATTCCCATTGATGTTTCGGCAAAATCTCAAAAAGAAAATTTTTCTGCCATTCGTATGGCTTTAAGACATGTGGATAATGGTGGCTCTGTTGGCATTTTCCCATCTGGTGTTGTTTCTCACCTAAATTTAGCTAAGATGGAAATTATGGAACCGTCGTGGTTTTCCTTGGCTGGAAGGCTAGCACGAGTGCCCAATGTGCAAGTTATGCCAATGCATTTTAAAGGTACAAATAGTCCACTTTTCCATGCGGCAGGTTGTATACATCCATTTTTACGCACCATGCTTTTGCCGCGTGAATTATGGCGTACTCGTGGGCGCACCATTCGTTTTGTTGTTGGTAAAAATATTGATAAGCATTTATTACAAGCACTTCCCAATGATGACGCACGCACAGCACACATGCGAGTTCGTTGTGAGCAATTGGGGCGTGTAGATAAATCGCTTCCAAAGATATGGCATACGCCTGTGGCCAAGGCCTGCGATAATGATAAGCTTATTTTAGAAGTTAATAAATTTATGACACGCATCTTGGTTGATGAAGGCCGCTATAAAATTTTTGAATTTCAAGGCAAAGAATCTCCTTTTTTATTGGATGAGATATGTCGCTTGCGTGAAAAAACTTTTCGCTTGGTGGGTGAAGGGTCAGGTAAGGAAAGAGATTCAGATCAATTTGATACCGATTATACACACTTAGTATTATGGGATTCTGAGGGAGAGGCCATTGTTGGTGCTTATAGGGTTCGATGTTTTGAGGCTAGCGATTCAAAAAATATTGCTAGTAAACTATACACCACTTCTTTGTTTGCGTATAAGCCAGAGTTTTTTGAGCATTGTAAAAATTCCATGGAGCTTGGTAGGGCTTTTGTGGTGCCAGAATATCAGCGAGATTATGAACCATTACTGCTTTTGTGGAAGGCCATTGCACGCCTAACATATGTTAAGAAAACTCGCACCCTTTTTGGCCCTTGTAGCATGGGGCTAGGCTATGCTGAAGCCTCTGCTTTTATGTTAAGACAATACCTTATGCAAAATCATTGGCATGACGACTTAGCTGCTTTTGTAAGTGGAAGGCGCGCGCCAAAGGCATTTACTGGGCTTAATTCGCCAGATGTGGGTAGCCTTGATTATAAAGGATGTAATAGAGCAGTTAAGGATGTTGAAGGCGATAAAGGTCTACCAATTTTATTTAAACACTACTTACAATTAGGTGGGCGTATTGCGGCTTTTCATGAAGACAGAGTTTTTGGCACTCTAGATGCTTTGCTGGTGGTTGATCTTAATAAAAGCCCTGACAAAATACTACTTCGTTATATGAACCAACAAGAATTAAAAGAGTTACGCGATAGCTATGTTGAATAGATTGTCGAGAAGTTAATCGCACTGAAAATATTTAACTTTGTATTGTTTTAACTCTATATTTAAAAAGTTGGTGAAAAACTCAAAAATGAACATGCTAATGCAGGTTAGCGACAAATTTAGTGCTGAAAGATACCATCGCTCCGCGCATTTCACAGTTTATGTCTGGTTTTTGATAAATTCTATGTGTTTAGTGAATAAAGCTTGAATTGCAAATGTCAGGATAGCATTTCAATTTTGGCTAAATTAAATGAGGAATTTTTATAATGGCAGTACGTGAAGCGATAGTTTCAGGTAGGTTTTATGAAGGTGATGCACAGGCCTTGTGCAATTATGTACAAGCTAGCCTTGATGAGGCTGAAAGACTTTTAGCTAATTCCCATACACAAATCCCAGCGAACCTTTTATTTTTGCCCCATGCTGGGCATTTTTTTTGCGGTCATGTTATTGCAAAAACGCTTGCCCATGTTCAATTGCCTAAAAACTTAATTCTGCTTGGCCCAAACCACACAGGTCAAGGTGAAGCCTTAGCCGTTTGGGATACTGGACATTGGCAAACGCCACTTGGCAAAATACCCGTAAACACAGCTCTTGCAAAGGACATTATTCAAAGTGATGGTGGCTTTTGCTCAGACACAAAAGCTCATTTGCATGAACATTCTTTGGAAGTTATCTTGCCTTTTTTACAATTAAAAGTTCCAGATATGAACATTGTGCCCATAGCAGTGGGTGGGCGGAGCTATGAGGCTTTTAAAAAAGCTGGATTAGCTCTAGGAAGTATTATTAATAATTACAAAAAAGCTGGAATTGACGTGGGCATTATTCTAAGTTCCGATTTACACCACTTTTCAGACCATGATACTACCATGGCTCTTGATGAAATGGCTTTGCAGGCTTTTTTACAATTTAATCCATTAAAACTTGCTCAAGTTGTTGGTGAGTATAATATAAGTATGTGTGGAGTATGCCCAGCCATAGTTTCACTTTATGCACTTGAAAATACAAATGAAAAATATGAATGCAGCCTTTGTGAGCACACAACATCATTTGAAAAAAATAGTGATTCAAAAAGCGTTGTGGGTTATGCTGGGCTTTTTGTGAATAAAATTACTTGCAATGTAAATAGTAAGCATGTATATTGAGGGCTGATAACGTAATTTAATGTTATCTTTTTGGATGAAAAAATTTTTTTGCAAAACTTTGGAGGTATTATGTCCCAGCAAGAGTCCGGCGTTGTAGTAGACAGAGCCCAATCGTCTTGGTCTGACCTGTGGAAAAAAGAAGATTACTGGGCCATTTGGCTTGGTTTAATCTTTGTGTTTTTAGGTCTTTATCTGTATGTTTTTAGCTTTACAGATGCAGATAAACAAGAAGCTCGCGCCAAAATAGCTAGTGCAGAAGCCATAATGACAGCAGAGGCCAGCAAGGCCCCGTTTAAGACTGTAGCTTGGTATGAAGCCCAAGCAAGTAAAAAGATTAAATTCAAATCTTCTGAATTTGGTAGTGCTTTTAAGTCTTACATGAAAGGCCCAGGCCGTTGGAAAGATAACCCCATGTCTGCTTTTATGCTTGATCAAGCAGGCGCTGATGCTATTAACGCAAAGGCAAAGCCCGCAGCTGAAAAAGCTCGCGCCGCCGCTGATGCTGCAAAAGCCGCTGCTCTTACCGCAGAAGCTGCCGCTGGTGGTGCTGCATTTAAGGACGAAGCCCTTAATAAAGAAGCTGATAAGCTTATTACAGATTGGCGTGGTGCTGAGCGTAAAGCCAGCTCTGCTGCTTCAAAAGCTAAGGTAAAACCTTTCAATATCCTTCCAACTCTACCTGTGATGATGATAATTTTATTGGTTATCTTCAGCATTGGTATGGGTTTTATGGGTTATAGTGTTCCTAAATTCGCCATAGGTTTTGTCGGCCTATTTGTGTTTACCGTTTTCGCCCTGACCATGGGTGGACAAATGGATATGCGCTATTATGGCGTTGGCACAGAAGCTTGGGCTATTATTCTTGGTATGCTTGTGGCTAACACCATTGGTACTCCTAACTTCATGAAGCCTGCTCTGCAAGTTGAATACTACATTAAGACTGGTCTTGTGCTTCTAGGTGCTGAAATTTTAATGGATAAAATCATCGCCATTGGTATCCCAGGACTTTTTGTAGCCTGGGTTGTAACTCCAATAGTTCTGATTACAACATTTATATTCGGCCAAAAAGTGCTAAAAATGCCTTCTAAAACACTTAACATCACCATTTCTGCTGACATGTCAGTTTGTGGAACTTCAGCAGCTATTGCTACTGCCGCAGCTTGTCGTGCTAAGAAAGAAGAGTTAACTCTTGCAGTTGGTATTTCCCTATTATTCACAGCCATCATGATGATTGTTATGCCTGCTGTTATTAAAGCTCTTGGCATTCCAGCCGTTCTTGGTGGTGCATGGATTGGTGGTACCATCGACGCAACAGGCGCCGTTGCTGCTGCTGGTGCTTTCCTTGGTGAAAAAGCAATGTATGTTGCTGCAACCATTAAGATGATCCAAAACGTACTCATTGGTGTAACAGCCTTTGGTGTTGCTGTTTACTGGGTAACTAAGGTTGACCGTGTAGAAGGTTCAACAGTTGGTCTAATGGAAATTTGGCACCGTTTCCCCAAATTCGTATTAGGCTTCTTAGCTGCTTCTATTATTGCTTCTTACATTTCTGGCCAACTTGGTCCAGACATGAGCCAAGGCTTACTAACCGCTGGTACAATTAAAAGCTTGACCTCCCCACTTCGTGGCTGGTGCTTTAACTTGTCCTTCGCAGCCATTGGTCTTGCCACTAACTTCCGTGAGCTTACTCACTACTTCAAAGGCGGCAAGCCAGTTATCCTTTATGTTTGCGGTCAGAGCTTCAACCTAGCTCTTACCCTAACCATGGCTTATGTAATGTTCTACTTGGTATTCCCAGAAATCACTGCTAGAATCTAACATAACTATGATTGGTTAAAATAATTCGGGGAGTGTACGAAAGTACACTCCCCAATTCATTTAATAGAAGAAACTTATGCAAAAAAATAAATTTATAGCAGTTTTACAACTCGTGGGCGCACTATTTGTAATGTGGGCAATAATTTGGAAACTAACACCCATCTTAGTGGATAATATTCCAGCCCTTGCTCTTTACGGTAAGGTTGCAGAAGAAAATGATATTATGCCTAGCGCACTGTATTATAATGATGTTCCTGTTACCATGGAAGCAGAAAGAAATAATCGCGATACTGTGCGTTTTCTTCCGCATGGTGGAAAAAAGCTAGAATAATAAGTTCTAGTAATTACAAGGTTTGATTGTTATAATTAAGGCTGGCGATCTAAAATTCGTAATGATGCAGCTTCATGAAGATGTTTAGTGCTTATATTTGCTGCATCATCAAGGTCTGCAATGGTGCGTGCTATGCGAACAATTCTGGTTAAGGACCTTGCAGACAAACCAAGGTTATCTGCTAATTTTTTTAATATTTCGTGGCCATTATCATCCAGTGCGCAATGTTTTTCTTGCAGTGTTTCATTAAGAGTTGCATTGCAAGTACAAGAAGTGCCTTTGTAACGTTTAGTTTGAGCTAAACGAGCCTTCAAAACTTTATTTCTAATTTCTTGTGAGCTACCTTCAGAATCTGTTCTATGGCGTAAATCTTCGTAAGCAACGGCTGATAATTCAATATGTAAGTCGATGCGGTCAAGCATGGGGCCAGAGAGTTTATGTCTATATCTATCTAGCTGCATTTCATTACATGAGCAAGTGTGAGTAGGGTCACCAAAATACCCACAAGGGCATGGGTTCATGGCCGCAACTAACATGCAAGCTGCTGGAAAAGTAACTGATTGATTGGCCCTTGCAATGGAAACTATACCATCTTCTAAGGGTTGTCGCAAAACTTCAAGTGTGGATTTTTTATATTCTGGAAACTCATCCAAAAACAAAACACCACGGTGACTGAGACTAACCTCGCCTGGTCTTGGCTGATTTCCTCCACCTATGAGTGCAATATCAGATATTGTATGGTGTGGTGCACGAAAAGGGCGAACACGCATTAATCCAGCATCTGGTGGAAGTTTACCAGATACACTATATATTTTAGTTACCTCCAGAGCTTCTTCAAAAGAAAGTGGTGGCAAAATGCTTGGTAAGCGTTTGGCAAGCATAGTTTTTCCGCAACCAGGAGGCCCAATCAATAAAATATTATGGCCACCAGCAGCGGCAATTTCCAAAGCTCTTTTTGCTGCTTGCTGACCCTTAACGTCTGCAAAATCAAAATTATAATTATTTTGATTTGAGCTTATGGCAATGGGTAGGGCAGGTGAATGTGTATCAGGATTTTTTAATATTTCAAGGCATTCAACAAGATTTGCTGGCGCATATACAGTTAAGCCTTCAACCACTGCACCCTCTTGAGCATTGCTTGGTGCAACCATGAGTGCTTTAGCATTTTGCTCACGAGCTAGAATAGCCAAGGGCAATGTGCCATGTACTGGCCTAAGTTCGCCTGTGAGTGAAAGCTCTGCGCCAAAAAACCATCCTTCTAAAGAAGATGCTGGTATGACATCCAATGCAGCTAATAAGCCAAGTGCAAGTGGGAGGTCGTAAGCTGCACCACCCTTACGCCTATCAGCTGGAGCAAGGTTTACGGTAATGCGAGCTGGTGGAATCTTAAAACCACAGCTGCGTAAAGCTGTGAAAACACGCTCTTTTGATTCACGCACAGCACCTTCTGCAAGTCCAACCATGGTGAATGCAGGAATGCCATGTCGTGTAATATCAATTTCAATATCAACACGCAAAGCATCAACACCACTTAGGCTTCCACTTGCAAGGTGTACTATCATACTAGTCCGTAATAAGTAGTAAAAATTATGATTAAATAAAAACTTGATCCTAGTTAAGAACTTAATATTTTAACCACATGTGTGAATCAAAACAATAAATTTAATCCACAAGCATAAAAATTCTTTCCCAACGAATATTGGAAAAGCCTTGAGCTGACCAGTAAATACGCCATGCTTTACCGTGGATGGCTGACTTTTCTACCGTGCCCCAAAAACGAGAGTCTTGGGAGTTGTCCCTATTGTCGCCCATTACAAAATACTGGCCTTCTGGCACAGTAAATGGACCAAAATTATCACGAATGGGAAAAATAGCAGAGGGATTGCCTTTTAAAATATAGTCTTCTTCAACAGCTTCACCATTTCGGAAAAAAACTTTGTCGCGCATTTCAATCACATCACCTGGTAGACCAACTATACGCTTAATATAGTCAAGTGAGGGATCTTTAGGGTATTTGAACACAACAACATCACCATACTCTGGGTCAGAAGCTGTGATGGCATAGTCATCACTAAAGGGCCATTTTACACCATAACTAAATTTGCTGACTAATAAATGATCACCAACTTGTAATGTTTCAAGCATGGATTCAGAGGGAATTTTAAAAGCCTGAACCACAAAAGTGCGAATAATTAAGGCCAATACAAGAGCAATAGCTAATGCTTCTGCATATTCACGGAACATAGATTTTTTTTGATTTGAAGAACTCATAAAATTGTAATACCTTTTTAAATTTTGATGTGAAATAGCTTGCACTAACTAATAAAAAAGTCAAGCAAAAGCAAAATTTCAAAATAGTTTAGAGATGATGCCACCCGCTATCACATGCCCATCATTATCATAAATAACAGCAAGTTGGCCACATGCAGTAAGGTTTTGTGGCTCGTTAAAGTTAATTTGTAAATCTTCCCCATGCCAAGAGATAGAAAT
The DNA here is from genome assembly GCA_964371835.1 of uncultured Desulfovibrionaceae bacterium. GTDB lineage: Bacteria > Desulfobacterota > Desulfovibrionia > Desulfovibrionales > Desulfovibrionaceae > CAYJAD01. The sequence goes on along the minus strand of CAYJOP010000005.1, from coordinate 34,342 downwards.
TTTTGCATCTTTTTGTCTATAGCGCACCCTAGCGTATAATTCATTTGGCCAATGCTTACGCTCCACAAACAAATTTAAATGGCTTACTAAGCATCCATGCAAGGATAAATCCTTGGCAGTTGCAAGTACAATTGAATTTTGTTCGCTGTCTTTTTTGCAAACATATAGTGGTTCTTTCCAAGCAATGCCAAGCCCTTTACGTTGACCTTCGGTATATTGCCACAAGCCATTATGAACACCAACTTGTTTAAAGTTGAGGCCGTCTTTAATCAAAAAAGGACCGCTTTGTGGTAAGTTAATGGACCTAAATTTGGCTTGTTGTATAAGAAAAGGTCGATATGCATTTTCAGGCACAAAGCAAATTTCTTGGCTTTCGCCCTTGTCTAAAATATCAAAGCCATTATGTTGCAAATATAATAAGTTATCTTTCTTGTTTGTGTTGGCTAGAGGGAAAATAATTTTATCAAAGCGCTGCTTGGGTGTTAGCGCTAAGAAATAACTTTGCTCTTTAGAACTGTCTTGCCCCTTAGATAAAGGGCTTAAGCCATGGCCATTGCTAGTTGCATAGTGGCCAGTGGCAAAAAAATCTGCACCAAGCTCCAACGCTGCATCCATAAGCAAGCCAAATTTAATAAAAGCATTACACAATGCACAGGGGTTTGGAGTTTGCCCTTGAGCATAAAATTCAATAAATGGTGTGATGACAAGAGAATCAAACTGTTTGCGTAAGTCTACAATATGTAGTGGAATGTGCAAGCGTTGGCAGTGGTCTTCAAGCTCATGTATAGTCTGAGTATTTTCATTTGACAAAAAAAGGCCATGCACCGCCAGAACTTTATGGCCTTGCTTATGTAATGAATGCAGTGCAAAAAGAGAATCTACGCCACCACTTACGGCAACGGCAATGCTAGACATTATAGTATTTGGTTAAGGAATTGCTTAAGTCTTGGGGAACGTGGGTTTGAAAAAATTTGATCCGGTGATCCCTCTTCAACAATTTGACCTTGGTCCATGAAAATGACGCGGTCTGAAACAGTACGAGCAAAACCCATTTCATGGGTAACGCAAATCATTGTCATGCCTTCTTCTGCCAAATTAATCATAACATCCAAAACTTCTCCTACCATTTCAGGGTCTAAAGAAGATGTTGGTTCGTCAAAAAGCATGATACCAGGCTGCATGGCTAAAGCACGAGCTATGGCGACACGTTGCTGCTGTCCACCAGAAAGCATGGCTGGAAAAACATTTGCCTTTTCGCTAATACCTACTTTTTTAAGTAAGGTAAGAGCCTGTGCTTCTGCATCATCCTTAGTTAGACCACGCAACTTTATGGGACCCATGGTAAGGTTTTGAAGAACAGTTTTATGCGGAAAAAGGTTAAATTGTTGAAAAACCATGCCAACATTTTGGCGAATTTTATTAATATTATGCTCACGCGAGTTAACATCAAGTCCTTCAACTAAGATTAAACCTTTATCAATGTCTTCTAAGCGGTTAATGGAGCGTAGCATGGTCGATTTACCAGAGCCAGAAGGCCCTATGATAACAACACGCTCTCCTTGATGAATATCAATACTTACATCTTGCAATGCTGGAAGTTCACCAAAATACTTCCAAACGTTACGAATGCTAATGATGGGGGTATTATTTTCGTTTGTCATAATAATTGAGCCTTGCTTCCATAATGCTAACGCACTTTGAAAGGAGTAGAGTAATAATTAAATAAATAAGAGCGATTATAGTATAAGTTTCAAAGTACAGATAAGTTTTAGATGCAAAACTACGCCCACGCTGCATGAGGTCTGGCATGGCCATAACAGATACAAGTGATGTATCTTTAAGCATAGCAATGCACTCATTACCAACTGGTGGTAAAATTGTACGCCAAGCTTGAGGTAAAATAACTAAAAACATGGTTTGAAAGCGTGTAAAACCAAGTGAACGAGCAGCTTCCATTTGCCCCTTTGGTATAGCTAGTATGCCAGCTCTAAAAACCTCACCCATATAGGCACCATAACAAAAACTTATGGCAATGACTGCAGAAGCAAGGCCACTAACATTTAGAAATTTAGCTAATGCATAGTAAATATAGAAAATTTGAACCAGAAGCGGAATGCCGCGTATAACCTCAACATAGGTTGAGGCAATGAGATTAATAGTGCGGTTGCGCGAAATACGTCCAAGTCCTGTTAATAAGCCTAAAGGAATGGCACAGGAAATAGATAAAAGCGTTACCTGAAATGTAACCATCAACCCATCTGGTAAGAAAGAAATGATGTCAAGATATGGCTTAGGCCAAAGCATGCATAAGCTTATGAGCAATACAATAGCGCCAGTCAATGCTATGGACCACGCATTAATTAATCGCCATTCCTTAGGATCAGGGATTGATGCGCCGTCTGTGACTAATATACGGATATTGCCAGCTTCAGCTGCTTGTTTTTGAGGTCTATTGTCATGCATATTGTGCCTTAGTCCTAACTTGCATGTAGGTGTTAAAGTGCTTGCCCTCATAAAGAAGGCAAGCACAGTATAATAAAATTAAATGCTAGGTCTAAAAATGAAATTATTCAGCACCCATCCATTTTAATTTGAGTTCTTTTTCAATACCTTTTTCTTTTACAAGTTTAATGCCTTCGTTAAGAATTTTTACTATGTGCTCATTACCTTTTTTAACGGTAAAGCCGTAGTGTTCAACATCTTTTGTTTGTAGAGCAACTCTAAACTTGTTATGAAAGTCTTCTCTTTTGTTAGCATAATACTTAGCAACTGGATCATCACACATTACAGCATCAATACGTCCATTGGCGAGGTCCATCATGGCAAGGCCAACATCTTCATATTCACGAATAATTGCACCAACATTGGCTTTTTCCATTACGAAAATACCTGTTGTTCCTATTTGTCCACCAACTTTTTTAAGTTTAAGGTGTGAAAGGCTAGTGATGGGTGAGTTTTTTGCAACCACAAGAGCCTGATAAATTTCACAATATGGGTCTGAGAATAAAAATTGTTTTTTACGTTCTGGGGTTATAGTTACAGAAGATGCAACAATATCGTAGTTACCAGCTGCAACACCAGCAAAAATTCCGTCCCAAGCAATATTTCTGATGTCAAACTTAACATTCATTTGTTCAGCGATTGCATGAAGATAATCGCTTGAATAACCAACGATTTCTTTTTTATCACTAAGATACTCAAGTGGTGGCCAAGTGCCGTCTGACGCTACAGTGTAAACTTTTTGTGCAGCTTGAGCTGCGCCAACCAATAGCCCGAAACACAAAAACGTTGCGAATAGAGTACGTAACATACATTTTCCCCTTAAATAAAGTTGTAGTTTATAATTATGCCCTAAAAACATAGCTTTTGTCAAGTAAGCCTTAAAAGTATGTAAATATTGCAGTGACGAGTATGGGTACAAGTATTGTTAAAATCATACCAGAAAAAATTCCCATGATGGCGTAGCGTTCGCCTGCATATTTAGCAACAACAGGCATGCAAGTATCCATGGCAGGTGCTCCACCTGCAGCAACAGGTGCAAGTCCGCCAGCAATGCGAACCATTAAAGGAGCAAAAAGAAGGGTGAAAAGCTCACGGCTAACATTGGCAAGTAGAGCCACAGAGCCAAGCTCAGCATCACCAAGCCTTGTGATGATAATGCTTGATAGGCTATAATAACCAAGGCCTGCACCAACTCCAATGGTGTCTCGCAAGGAGATGCCATGCCCAAAGAAGCCTAATATGCCCCAAGCAACAATGCAGGCTAGTATTGTTCCTAGTACAACGGCAAAGGGTAGTAGTAAAATCTTAAAGCCAAATTCGCGTACAATTAGAAAATTGCGTGTATCAAAACCCATGCACATGCCAGCCAAAACAAGCAAAGCATACAGGGCAAAGGTTAAAAATTCGCCACTTAAATCAAGGGGAATAAGATGAGCCTTGCCAGCAAAAACACCACTTAAAAAAAAGAAAAGAATTAAAAAACCGCCCTTCATGATTGATTAGCCTTAAAGATAATACTGTACAAAAACCAAACTACTATAATGCTGCCTATAGCACTAAGGATGCCAATGAAAATGCCTTGTATGCCAAGGTCTGCAAGGCGAGATATGAGGTCATCATTTGCTCCAAGGTTTAAGCCAATTAAAAACAGTAGGGCATAAATTACAAAAGAAAGCGCATGATTTGTAATACTCACGGCTTTTTTATTTTTGTGAATGGCATAACCTATTGGAATGCCAACAACTATGAGGCCAACTTCAAGCAGCATAATGTGTCCAAATTTAAAATTTTCTGTTATAAAATATAAAAATATATTTTAAACAAAAAGGTTAATAAGTTTAAAGTGTTCTGGCAAAAAGTTAAATTCATAAAGCGAATTACAAAATGAACTTTGTTTTCAAAGGCCATGAACATATATACTGCTAGCTGATTTTGCAATGAATTTTTGACGTGAAAAAGGCATGGCTTTGAAATGTGGTTTAAATTAAATGAATATGCATGAGAAACGTAAGATTTTAACATAAAATAATCAAATCTAAATTAACAATCAAAAATAAAAATTGGGGTACAACTTACTGGACAAGGCTAATAATTATGTGTAAATAGAGCGCTTATTAACAAAAAATTATAGCAAGATACACATGAAAATATTAAGCAAAAAAGCTGAAATTACAAAACTTTGTGCAGAGTGGAAGGCAGAGGGGCATAGCATAGCCTTGGTGCCAACCATGGGTTATTATCATGCTGGGCATGAGTCATTAATGACATATGCGCGCAGTTGTGCTCAAAAAGTGGTAGTTAGCCTTTTTGTAAATCCAACTCAATTTGGCCCCACAGAGGATCTTTTGGCTTATCCTCGAGATTTGGATGGGGATGCTGCCAAGGCCAAGGCTTTAGGTGTGGACGTTTTGTTTACACCAAAAGATGCTGAAATGTATGCAGATAATCATAGCACTGTAATTAACGTACCCAATTTAAATCAAGGCCTGTGTAGTATTGCCAGACCAACACATTTTGCTGGCGTATGCACTGTAGTTTTAAAACTTTTCATGATAACTCAAGCTAATACTGCCATATTTGGGCAAAAAGATTGGCAGCAACTGGCAATAATTCGCCAGATGGTTCAAGATTTAAATGTGCCCATTGAAATAATTGGCAGAGAAATTGTGCGTGATGTGGACGGACTGGCCTTAAGTTCTCGCAATGCATATTTGAATAATGATGAGCGATCCCAAGCACCGTACATTTATAAAGGTTTATGCTTAGCTAAAAAAATGGTTAATTGTGGTGAAAAAAGCGTTAATGGTGTTATGGACGCTATTAGTAAATATTGGGCTGAAAATTTGCCCTTAGGTCAGACGGACTATCTTTCTGTGGTTGATGCAAATAGTCTTAAACCTCAGAATGAGATTAATAATAAATCACTTATGGCTTGCGCTGTTCGTTTAGGCAAAGCCAGACTGCTTGATAACATCCTGTTGTCTTGATTTAAAAGGAGTTTTTATGCAATTTCATAAGGGTAAATATCTATTTACTTCTGAGTCAGTAACCGAAGGCCACCCTGATAAAGTGGCAGATCAAATTTCTGATGCAATTTTAGATAGCTTGCTTGCTCAAGATCCAGAGTCAAGGGTTGCGTGTGAAGCTTTAGTAACCACTGGTATGGCAGTTATTGCAGGAGAAATTACCACAAAGGGTTATGCAGATTTTGCCGATGTTGTGCGTAATACCATTCGTGATATAGGTTATACCAGTTCAGAAATGGGTTTTGACTGGCAAACTTGCGCAGTTTTATCATCCATTGACAAGCAATCTCCTGACATTGCCCAAGGCGTTGATAGTACTGCTCCAGAAAATCAAGGTGCAGGCGACCAAGGCATGATGTTTGGCTTTGCTTGTAACGAAACTTCAACACTTATGCCTGCTCCCATTTATTGGGCTCATAAACTTTCAGAACAATTAACTAGAGTTCGTAAAGCTGGAATTGTGGATTTTTTCCGCCCAGATGGTAAAACTCAAGTTTCATTTGCTTATGAAGATGGCAAACCAGTGCGTATTAATAATATTGTTGTATCAACACAACATGGCGAAAGTGCTTCTCAGTCTGATATTGAAGATGCTGTGCGCAAACATGTTATTGGTCCAGTGCTTGAGCCTTCAGGTTATTTTGATGAAAAAGATTGCGAAATATTTATTAATACCACAGGTCGTTTTGTTGTTGGTGGCCCCATGGGTGACTGCGGATTAACTGGTCGTAAAATTATTCAAGACACATATGGAGGCGCAGGCCACCATGGTGGTGGTGCATTTTCAGGCAAGGACCCATCAAAAGTTGACCGTTCAGGTGCATATATGGGTCGCTATATTGCTAAAAACATTGTGGCAGCAGGTCTTGCTCCTCGTTGCGAAGTTCAAATAGCTTACTGCATTGGTGTGGCAGAACCTGTGTCTGTGTTGGTGTCATCTCTTGGAAGTGGCGACATTCCAGATGAAATACTAACTAAGGCTGTGCGTGAGGTGTTTGACCTTCGCCCATACTTTATCACAAAGCGTCTCGATCTTAAGCGTCCTATTTATAAGAAAAGTTCATGTTATGGTCATTTTGGCCGCGAGTTGCCAGAATTTTTATGGGAACAAACTGATGCCATTGCAGACTTAAAAGCTGCTGCAAAGGTTTAGTATTAAATAGTCGGCACTGAAAAAACACATAATACAACGAAAACAAATCATTTTTAACTAAAAATGAGCAAATAAAAATGCCAGAAACAAGCGTATAAAATACAACTTTCTGGCATTTTATGCTGCCAAAATACTGTTTCTTAGTGCCGACTACCGAAATTTTTCTGTAAGAAAAATTTCGCGTGCCGTAAAATAAGCCAGAATTCACTTCTGGCGTCCCCAAAGGGGTATTTGAAGGCAACGTGCCTCTCTGAACAGCACGCTAAAGCGTGTTGTTCAGCATCGACTAAATAATAAACGCCCCGCAAGGGGCGTTTTGAGAGTGCTGACAACGTTAGCACGACTCGAAAACCAAGAGTAGGTGCAAATTAATTGCCTCTACTCTTGGTTTATCGGTGGTGTTGGCAAAGTAAACACTTAGCAATGATCACAATTCTCGGTACTGCATTTTACATTTCATCAATTAACTTTAAGAGTTCTGCTGTTTTTTCTTGCATAAGATTGGCATCGCCTTGCGATTCTACATTTAAGCGTAAAAGCGGTTCAGTGTTTGATGCTCTCAAATTAAAACGCCAATTTTCAAAAGTCATTGAAACACCATCTAAGCTATCCATGTGCAAGGCGTCTTTGGCATATATTTCTTGAACTTTCTTCATGATGAATTTGGTATCGCTAACTTTACGGTTAATTTCTCCACTGCATGGATATTTTTTCATGCAATCATTAACCAAATCAGCTAAAGTTGCGCCGCTGCTGGAAATTAATTTTGCTACCAAAAGCCAGGGCAACATACCAGAATCACAATATGCAAAGTCACGAAAATAATGATGTGCACTCATTTCACCACCATATAGAGCATCTTCTGCACGCATCTTTTCTTTAATAAAAGCATGCCCTGCTTTGCAATTAATACTCACGCCACCAGCCGCAGCTACCATGTCTTGCGTGTTCCAAATTAAGCGTAAGTCATGAATAATTTTTGAGTTTGGAAAATCAAGTAATAAGCTTTTGGCGAGTAAACCAACAAGGTAATAACCTTCAATAAAATTACCATTGGAATCATAGAAAAAACAACGATCAAAATCACCATCCCAAGCAATTCCAATGTCTGCACCCTGTTCACGCACAGCTTGTGATGTTGCATCTCGTCTTTCAGGCAAAAGAGGATTAGGAATGCCATTTGGAAAATGTCCGTCAGGTTGCATGTTGGCGCAAGAAATCTCAAAGGGTAAATGTGGTAACAATTCCTGCAATACAAGGCCAGCGCAACCATTGCCAGCATCAGCATGAATTTTTAATTTAGAATTTGGGTCGATTTTTACATAATCAATTAGAAAATTGACATAGTCCTTGCGAAAAGATTTTTGAACATAGCTTCCGCTAAGTTTAGCTGGTGGTTCATGCATGGCTTTAAGCCCTTGCTCATAAAGGGCCAAAGCTTTATCTCTTATATTAAATAAACCTGTATCACCGCTAATGGGCACAGCTCCTTTTCGTACAAATTTTAAGCCATTGTCATTTTTTGGATTATGACTGCCTGTGATCATTATCCCTGCGTCAAAATCATGTGCAAAAGTTGCATAGTATATTTCCTCAGTTCCACAAAGGCCAATGTCAGTAACAGAAACGCCAAGGTCGCGAAAACCTGTAACTAATCCATCGCATAAGTCTGGTCCAGATAAACGGCAATCACGACCAATAACAACAGTGCTAGGTTTAAAAATTTCGACCATAGCCTGAGCAATGGCCCATGTAAGACCTGAATTTAATTGTTCAGGGTAGGTTCCACGAACATCATAAGCTTTAAAACATGATGATATTGTCATAAAGTTAACTCTTGTGTTTTGGAAAAAATTTCTAAGATTAATAGTTTTGTATATTTTTCAATGACTACAAATTAATTGAAAATTTAATTAAAAAAAATTTAGAAAAAATCTAAAAATTGTTTAGATAATAAAGTATAGTTATTCCAATGTTTAAAGCCAGTTGTCAGCTTTATATCCAGATATGGATTCATGTATGCCTAACTCAAGGCTAACTTCAGCCTTAAAACCAAGCTCATTGCGCATGCGTGAACCATCACACAGCCAACCACTCTCTTTAGCTTCAAGAAACTTATCAATATTCCAAGAAGGTGCTTTTAAGCTCAGTGGTTTCAAAAGTCTAGCCGCTAAACTTACTGCAAAGGCACTAATACCCATGATAAAAAGTGGAACTCCAAAGCATTTTGCTTCTTGTCCAAGGGTATTGGCAATGCGCACACCTATGTTTTCCATGGTATGCACCTCACCATCATTACAATGATAAATGCCATGAGCATTTGGATGCAAGCTAAGCATGATAACTTTTGCCATATCTTTTGCATGAATAATAGAAACTGGAAATCTACGTCCAAAACCAGGCGTAATAACAAGACCTTTTTTTGCCGCCTTAAAGTAAGGCAAAAGACCTTTGTCTTTGGAACCATAAATTATTGGTGGGCGCAAAATTACTAATTTATCGCCACAATGTCTAAATAATGTTTGTTCTGACATATATTTTGACCAGCCATAAGCTGACTTTGGGCAAGCTAAGTTGGAAGATTTAACGCCAGGAGGGGTTGCACTTGGGCCGCTTGCAGCAAGAGATGAAACAAAAACCACACGTTGGATGTTTTTATTACGCGCAATGGCTGCACCAAAAACATTGGCGGCCAAAACATTGTCTTGCAAATAGTCTCGCCATCCAATTCCAAAAAGTAAGGATGCCATGTGAACAACAGTGTCCACTTGAGATAGTGCTTCATCCAGCCCATTACCACTGTGCAAGTCAGCTTCAAGCACCTTTACAGAAGGTGGAAGCAGTGAGCGATTTGAAGATGCTCTCACTAAGCAAAAAATCTCTGCCTTGCTTTTTGTTAATGCTTGTAATAGGTGGTGGCCCAAAAAACCAGTAGCACCAGTGATAAGTATTTTTTTTCCATTCAAATGTTCTAATTGCATATGCTATCAAGCTCCCGTCTATAAATTCTGTATCTTTTGGTAAGAATTCCACCAAAATCTTCTATGAGGTCATTAATTGCCGCATTATCCTCTAAAGACCATGAACCTTCCATAGTTTTTAAATGGGGGTTTTTCTGCATGGCTTGGAATATAAAATCAAGTACCAACAAAGGTAGACCCATAAGTTTATATTTGTCAAGTATACCAAATAGTAACAAGCGATAATGTGAACGCAAGTCTTGACGTGATTGCAAAAAATGCCAAGGGGCGCTTAAGCCAATTTTACCATTAAGACGCTTGAGTAGCGGGTTCATGTCAGGCAAGGCTAGCATGCCACCTGCAGGATTATTTTTATGATAAAAAAGCACAAAGAAGTTTGGGTCTAAAATGCTTTTTAAAGAGTGCACATGTTGTTTGGCTTCAGATAAGGACATGGGAGTGAAACCCCAATTTTTAGCCCAAGCAGCTTGGTATATGTCAAGCATGGTGTGTATATCTTCTGTGAGAGTTGCCTTGGTAGAAATGCGGAAAGTAAATTCATTTTTACTTTTAATTACACCAATTTGCTCGTGAAGCCAAGGTGCAGGATTAAATTTATCACGCTCAAAAGTATAGGCAAAAAGGTCTTGCTCTTTGCGCATAAACCAACTTTCAACAAGCCTTGGGTAATAATCAAAATTCCAAGGCATCATAATGTATGGCGCAAGTTCAAAACCATCTACTAACATTCCACACATATAGTTTAATGAAGGACTTAAAGGGCCCCTCATAAATTTTAACCCCTGCTTTTGATGCCATTTAGCAGCAGCATCAAACAAAGCATGGGCTGCAGCTTCATCATCATAGCATTCAAAAAAACCCCATGCCCCACAGTGGTCATTGGCATAACTATTGTAATTATCGTCGGAAAATGCAGCTATGCGACCAACAGCTTTGCCAGCTCTATAAGCTAAGAAAAGTTGGCCTGTGGCTTCTTGCCAAAAAGGATGGACAGAAGGCGTAAGTAAGTTTCTTTCATCTTTTTCAAGATTAGGTACCCATAGTGTTGCGTGAGCATAAATTTTTTTGGGTAAGCCGATAAACTCATCCATATGAGCCTTGGTGCTCACTTCAACTATTTGCAATTCTGACATGTTAAACCCAATACCTTAATTACTTTTTATGTTTGTTTTCCCACCAGTTATCACTTGGGCCATTATACCACCAATAATGTGTTGGAGTTTCAATGGCAATGCTTGCAAGCTCTTTTGCCTCTGGTGTGCGTAGGCGCTGTAAGGAGTTTTTTAACCACTTATCGGCAAATTTATTGCCATTTTCGCTTTCTCTTATCAAATTAAAAATTAGGTCCAGTTGATCCGCATCGTGTGCAACCAAGGACTCCTTGCTAGCATAACTTTCTAAATCGTCCCAAAAATCAAGTATGTCTTCTTGCAAGCCTGTTCCTTCGGTGGCATGTGTTAGAGCAAGTCTGGCATTGGCTGTGTTATAAATACGATTTACATAGTTAAAATCACCAGTGCGAGATTCTGCTAAATCATGAAAAAGGCAAAGAAATACTGTTCTGGCAATGTCTGCACCGCTCATCTTAGCTAAAACAAAGCCAATGACTGCAACTCTATGTGAGTGTTCAGCGACGTTTTCTTTTCCTGTACCTAAAAATTGATATCCTGTGCGTGGTGTATGCCGTAGCATTCCGACTTCATTAATAAAGTCCACAAGACGCTCTAGTCTGCTTCTATTTTGAAAATTTGCTAGAGGGTCGCAAGTCATAAAAACTCCAAGTGTTATAAGATGCAAGCTATAAGTTAAGTTAGTCGGCATTGAAATCATGTTAACATAAATTTTATATTTAACATGAAAATTAATTCAACAAAATTGCCAAAATGGGGGCTTGAAGGTTTATTGCGCAAAAATAAGTTTCCAAGTGTTGACTAAAGGCATTTGAATGTACAAAAAATTCCGCACAGCATAAAATAAAGAAAAATTAACGTCTGCCGACCTTAAGGGTTATTTTGAGCTAGCGTACCTAAAACAGCCATTGGCAAGTAACTTTTTTAGCTTCAATAAATAAATTTACTAAGCTAATCGACAAGGGCAGTATCAACTTTTTTAATGGCTTTTGCAATAAATTATATGTGATTAAAATGTACAAAATAATTTACAATTATTAACTATATGTTTTGACAAATTAACACACAAAAAATATCATGTTGTCAAAGTATGCCCTACCTAAAAGCGAGGCTTTTTTCGTTTTGTTAATAATTGCTTTCAAGGTTTTCATTGACAGTTGAGCTGGTATGACTATTAATATATAAGGTATTGTTTATTTGTGAATTTAAATTAAAAAAACGCAGAGTTTAGGGCTAGGGATAAAATGGGTTGGTGAAAATTTTCACTTGATAATATTATTGCATTAGGCTATGTCAAAGTGGAAAAGTCGAAAACAATTTAGATTTTTGGTGCAAAAAATTGGTAAAATTGCAATCACTTCAGCCCATACTTGAGGGGGCTCTTTTACCTTATGCAGAACGCATGGCGCGTTGGCCTGCTCTTGTGGCCGTACGCTCTGCCTTTTTTGTTGCCCTACCTTTTATATTTATGACTTCCTTGGCTAACTTATTTGTTAGTTTTCCCTTAGGTACTTATTCAGACATAATGTTTGAGCTGTTTGGCAGTAATTGGCAAGACTTAGCTGTACCCTTTACCACAGCTACGCGAATGCTCATTGCACCTATGATGACCTTTGTTGTGGGTTATCAAATGGGTAAATTATTCAATGGGCGTGAGGCTACGCTTTTTGCAAATCCTGTAATCATGGGACTTGTTTGCCTTGTTTGTTTTTATAATATGATGCCAGGCACCAGTTACTCTGCCACAGAAGATTGGGTTGGACCTGGTGGTCTTTTTATTGCAATTTTTATTGGCTTAGCTGCATCAAAGGTTTTTTGGTTTTTCTTTTCCATGCGAACTTTTCGTCTACACTGGCCTGGGGCTTCGTCAGGTCTTTCTGTAATTCAAAGCTTTAACTCATTTGTTCCTGGCATTTTGACAATAATGGTTTTTACCTTTGCTAGCACAGGCTTTGAGTATTTTTTTAATAGTCTTTTGTATGATTCGGTAAATCATCTTATTACCTCGCCCATGGAAAATCTGAATGCTGAGCTGTGGCCCACCATTATCTTTATATTTTTCTTTCAAGTTTTGTGGTTTTTAGGCTTTCACGGTGGCTACATGCTACAAGACATTAAGGCAAGTATCTTTGGTGGTGCGTCTCTTGAAAACCTTAATTCATTGCTAGCGCAAACAGAGCTTCCACATGTTTTTACAAGTACCTTCTTAAATACATTTGTATTTACAGGGGGTGCTGGTAGTATTGCACTTATTGCTGCTTTGCTGTTTTTTGGTAAAACTGCGTCCAATAAAAAACTGGCTTTATTTTGTCTTATTCCTTGTATGTTTAATATGGACGAGCTATTGCTTTTTGGTTTTCCTGTGGTGCTTAACCCCATAATGTTTATACCCTTTGTAATAACCCCTATTATTTCTGCTCTAACTAGTTATGCTGCCACATCCCTTGAAATAATTCCAAAAGTTGGAAATTTGGTTGAATGGACAACACCTGTTTTTCTAAATTCTTACCTTGCCACAGATTCTATAAAAGCCATATTTTTGCAACTGTTTAATATTACCTTGGGCGTTTACATCTATGCTCCATTTGTATTGCTTGCAAACACCATTAAACAAAATCAATTTAAAGTTATTTTTAATGAACTTTTGCAACGCTCATTGGCAACTAGTAGCACCACTCAAAATTTTTCAAATTATAATGATGATGTTGGTGCACTTGCTAGAAGCCTTGTAGTTGAAATGGAAAAGGATCTAAATCGTGGCACAGGCTTTTTCTTAATGCTTCAACCGCAAGTTTGTGCAAAAACAAAGAAAGTTTTAAGTGTAGAGTCCTTGATACGTTGGGATAACCGCAACTATGGAATAATTCCACCCCCAATTGTTATTGCATTGGCTGAAGACTCAGGCTTAATTAAACAATTAGGACTTTGGATTTTTGATGAAGCTTGCCGCATTCGTAAAACTTGGATTGACCAAGGCCTTAGAGATACCATTGTTTCTGTAAATGTTTCTGGTTTGCAGTTGGACGATGATTTTACCGAAGCGATACTTGAAATCATGAAAAAATACGAACTACCTGCAGGTTCCATAGAAATTGAAGTTACAGAATCACGCATGCTCACCAATGCCAACGATGAAAGCCGCGTCTTGCTAAATCTACATACGTCTGGCTTCCCATTGGCCATTGATGACTTTGGCATGGGGCATAGCTCTCTTAAGTATTTACGTCAATTCCCAGTATCTGTAGTTAAAATTGATGGTGCAATTATTAAAGATATTTTAACTAATCCCATCTGCAAAGATATTGTAAGTACCATTGTAAAATTATGCCGCACTAGAAATATGCGCTCCATTGCAGAATTTGTAGAAACAGAAAAACATGCTGAGGAGTTAAATTCCATTGGCTGTGATATTTTGCAGGGTTATTTATACAGCAAGCCACTCATGCCCGATGCATGTTATCAATATGTCATAGATATGAATAAAAATTTACAACCTCGCTCATTCCAAAAATCCGCTTAAATATCTAAAAAAACAACATTCATTGGTCAAAATTCTCTATCATTGTGCCCTTGGCAAACAAGCATTTAATGTGTATTATATCTGATGTAACTATGCTCCGTGTAGTTTTATGTGCAGACATGGTATGTAATAACATTGTAAGTATGATTAAGCTGCTGTATTGATGATACTAATTAAAGAAACTAAGCTTGCCATGGTAAAAATTTTTTTTAGTTTGGACTTTTAAGGGGTGGGTATGGATAGATTACCATGGGCAGAATATTTTTTGCGAATTACTTACCTGGTTGCAGAGCGCAGTACATGTTGCAGGCGTAAGGTTGGTGCCATTGCTGTAAAGAATAAACGAATTCTTGCAACTGGTTATAACGGCGCTCCGGCTGGAGTTGTCCATTGTCTTGATATTGGCTGTTTACGCCAGCAAATGAACATTCCCTCAGGGCAGCGTCATGAAATTTGCCGTGGCTTACATGCTGAACAAAATGTTATCATTCAAGCTGCCATACATGGAATACATCTTGGTGGAGCAGAACTTTATTGTACTACTTTTCCCTGTGTGCAATGTAGTAAAATGTTAATAAATTGCGGAATTTCAAAAATTTATTATGTTGAACATTATCCAGACGAGCTGGCTGAGACACTACTAGCAGAGGCTAACATAGACTTGATACAAGTATCGCATCCTGACGGAGATTAATGTAAATGAATATGGATTTTAGTCAGCATATGCTCCAAGCCATAAAGCTTGCTGAATATGGGCGGTTTTTGGTTTACCCAAATCCAACGGTTGGTGCGGTTTTAGTAAAAGATGGTTGTGTTGTGGCTAAAGGCTCACACATGGAGTATGGCGGCCCTCATGCAGAGGTGGTTTGCATTGAAAATGCAAAACAAAATAATATAGATACTAAAGAGTGTACCTTGGTTGTAACTCTTGAACCTTGCCATCATCAGGGTAAAACTCCTCCTTGCACTGAGGCCATAATACAAGCTGGAATTAAGCATGTAGTTATAGGCACAAGGGATAAAAATCCTGTGGCTAGCGGCGGCATTGAATTTTTGCAAAGTAAGGGTGTTAAAATTACTCTTGGTGTCGAAGAACAGCTATGTCTTGACTTAATCGAAGATTTCACTGTGCATCAAGAGGGTTTATTTCCATATGTGATACTTAAGATGGCGAGCACTCTTGATGGGCGCATTGCAACACGCACTGGGCACTCCAAGTGGATAAGTTGTGACGAATCACGCCTAAAAAATCAAGAACTACGCGCAAACATGGCAAAGTGTGGTGGAATCATAATCGTTGGTGGTGGTACTTTTCGTGAGGATAATCCACGCCTGACTGTGCATGATGCAAAAGAGGGCAGTCCTCAACCGTTAGCCTGCGTAGTTACAACTCGTTTGCCTGAGGTTAACCTTGAAAATTATCTTTTGCAGCATAGGGCACATCAAACAATTTTTTATACTACACCAGCCATTGCTGCTTCACCAAAGGCTAAGGCTTTGGAAAATTTAGGAGTTAGGGTTTGGTCTGAAAATTCAGATTCACAGTCGCAAAATCTTCCTTCCTTAAAAGCCTTGCTTTTGCGTTTAAAGTCAGAGCTTAAGTGTTCTTATGTGCTTTGTGAAGGCGGTGGAAAACTAGCTTTAAGCCTTTTGGAGCAAAGTTTAATAAATGAATTTCATTTACATATGGCCCCAACGGTTATTGGCGACAATGAGGCAACTCCCATATTTGATGGTAAAAGCCCGCTAACTATGGACGAAGCAATAAGATTGCGTATTGCCAATTACTATATGTGCTGTGGCGATATTCATATAATCATGAGGCCAAAGTAGTGTTTACTGGCATTGTAAATGGCCAAGGGCAGATAATGTCCGTACAAAAAAACGGTCAAGAAACGCACCTTACAATAAAAGCTTTGTTTGCACTTGATAATATAGAAATTGGTGAATCCATTGCAGTTAACGGTGTTTGCCTAACAGTTGAGCAAGGGGCAAATAATATTTTTAGTGCTTATGCTTCTGCTGAAACCATGCAATTGACTAACCTTGGTGCATTAACTCAGGGTAGTCATGTTAATCTTGAGCGAGCACTAGCCCTTGGGCAACGTCTTGGTGGACACATTGTTAGTGGTCATGTGGATGGTCTTGCAAGGGTTGAAAGAGTTGAAAATGTAGGACAATCTCGTTGTATTCGCTTAAGTTTTGACCAAACTCACGCTGCTGAAGTTATTAAAAAAGGCTCAGTTACTCTTGATGGTGTCAGTTTAACCATTAATAATAGTGGAGAAAATTTCCTTGAGGTAAATATTATACCTGAAACATGGGGCGCTACAACTGTTAACGCATGGCAGGTTGGCACCTTTGTAAATTTTGAAACAGACATTATTGGAAAATATGTGCGACATATGCTTTTACCGTGGCAGAATAAAGCTAACAGTAAAGGCAATATTACAGAAAAATTACTTGCAGAAAACGGCTTTATATAGCCAAGATAATAGAGGAAAAATAATGCCACTTTGTACCACACAAGAAGCTATTGAAGATATCCGCCAAGGTAAAATGATTATCCTTGTGGATGATGAAGACCGTGAAAATGAAGGTGACCTAACCATTGCGGCTGAGCACGTTACACCAGAAATAATTAACTTTATGGCAAAATATGGGCGTGGTTTAATCTGCTTGCCCTTAAGTGCTGAGCGTTGCGATGCCCTTGGACTGGATTTAATGACTCAACGCAATGGCTCAAAATTTGGTACAAATTTTACTGTATCCATTGAAGCTCGCAACGGTGTAACCACTGGTATTTCTGCTAAAGACAGAGCCACAACCATATTGGCTGCGGTGGCAGATAATGTTCGCCAAGAAGATATTGTTACCCCAGGGCACATCTTCCCATTGCGTGCACGGCCTGGTGGAGTGCTTGTGCGCGCTGGACAGACTGAAGGTGGTGTGGACCTTGCTCGGCTTGCAGGTTGTAAGGATGCAGCAGTTATTTGCGAAATCATGAATGATGATGGTGAGATGGCGCGCATGCCAGATTTAGAAATTTTTGCCAAAAAACATGATTTGAAGATAGCTTCTGTAAAGGACCTCATTCGCTATCGTATGCAAAGAGGGCAAGTTTCTGTACAAAGAGTTGCAGAAGCGCATATGCCCACAATGTTTGGTGATTTTAAGGTTGTTGCTTATGAAAATGCCATGGAAAATGGTACGCACCTTGCCCTTGTTAAGGGTGAGTTTACCGACCAGCAAGATGTGCTTGTGCGTGTGCATAGTGAGTGCTTAACAGGCGATGCACTTGGCTCATTGCGTTGTGATTGTCGTGGTCAGCTTGGTGCAGCATTGCGCCAGATTGAAAAAGAAGGCTGCGGAGTATTATTATATATGCGCCAAGAGGGTCGTGGCATTGGCCTTGCTAACAAAATTAAGGCTTATGCCTTGCAAGATGAAGGCTATGATACCGTAGAGGCCAATGAAAAACTGGGTTTTGCCCCTGATTTGAGGGACTATGGCACAGGTGCGCAAATACTTGTGGACCTTGGAATTCGCAAAATGCGCATGCTGACAAATAATCCTAAAAAAATTGTGGGTCTTGAGGGCTATGGTATTGAAATAGTTGAGCGAGTTTCCATTGAAATTGAAGCCTGCCCTGATAGTAAAAATTATTTAGAAACCAAAAAAAATAAAATGGGTCACTTGTTTTCAAAGTCTTGTTATAGCTAAGCAAAAGGGAGATATTATGACAAAATTACGCACCATTGAAGGACAATTAGACGCTAAAGGTTTAAAATTTATCATTATTGCAACACGCTTTAATGACTTTATTGTGGACCGTTTAGTAGGCGGCGCTGTGGACTACTTAGTAAGGCATGGTTGTGCAGAAAGCGATATTACTATTGTTCGCATTCCTGGGGCATTTGAAATGCCAGTTGTCTGTAAAAAAATCGCAGAAAAAAAGAATGTTGATGGTGTAATTGCACTTGGCGCAGTAATTCGTGGTGCCACACCACATTTTGATTTTGTGGCATCAGAAGCAACAAAGGGCCTTGCGCATGTTTCGCTAGAATATGGCATGCCTGTAGGTTTTGGCCTTTTAACCACTGACAATTTAGAGCAAGCCATAGAGCGTGCTGGCTCAAAGGCTGGTAACAAGGGCGTTGAGGCGGCAGCTGCTTTACTAGAAACAGTGCAGGTATTAAAGCAACTTTAGTTGTAGCTAAAACAGCAAGCATGAAACAACAAAATGAATTTTGTTTGTTGATGCAATGCTTAGTTTTAGTAACGGCATTGCCACTGTTTTTTTTGGATAGAGGTCTGGGGAAAACCTTTTAATCAGTTGAAGATTTCCCCCATAAAGCATTGTTAACACAAAAACGCATGAAAATGCGTTTTTGAGAGTGTTGACAAAGTCAGCACGACCGATAAATCAAGAGTAGGCGGAGCTTTGCTTCGCCGTTAAACGATTGATTTTCGTGCCTTACTGCCCGCAAGCTTTGCTTGCGTTGGCGGCACAAACGCCACAAAGTGGGGTTTGTCATCAGACTGAAAAACGCATGAAAATGCGTTTTTTCCATTATGCTTATAACAAAAAAGGTATACCTTGAAGCAAAATACACAAAAGAAAAATTCACGTCGAAATGAGCGCAGCCTTGCCTTTCAGGTGCTTTATTCTCTATCCTTTTCAGAAGTGCAAAGCATTGATGATGTGCGTAGAACTTTTTGCCAATCGCCAGACAGTATTAAAGAAAAAAGCGATGACCCAACCAATAGCTTTGCTTGGGAAATTGTGGCAGGAGTTTGGACAAATTGTAAGAAATTGGACGAATTCATAACCGAATTTTCTCATAATTGGCGTGTTGATCGTATGGGGCGCATTGAGCTTACAGTATTAAGAATTGGCTTATTTGAAATGCTCTATCGTAAAGATATTCCAACTAAGGTTGCAATAAATGAGGCCCTTGAGCTTTCTCGTCAATTTGGTGAGCAAAGCGCACGCTCATTTGTAAATGGAATTTTAGATGCCACTGCAAAAGCATATGAAAATGGCAAGATACAAGTAAAAGAATAATGTAGGAAGGATTTTTTATGACACAAGAAAGGTATAACCCCACCGAAATTGAAATAAAATGGCAAGACTTTTGGTCCCAAAATCAAACCTTTGTCTGTGATCATAATAGTTTAAAGCCTAAGTATTATGTGCTTGAAATGTTACCATATCCATCTGGTAATATTCATATGGGGCATGTGCGTAACTATTCTATAGGTGATGTTGTGGCACGTTTTCGCCGTATGCAAGGTTATAATGTTTTGCACCCCATGGGGTGGGACGCGCTGGGACTGCCAGCAGAAAATGCTGCCATCAAAAATAATACACATCCAGCCGCATGGACATTTTCAAACATAGACAATATGCGCACTCAGCTAAAACGCCTTGGTTATTCCTATGATTGGAAAAGAGAAATTGCCACTTGTGTTCCTGAATATTATCGTTGGGAGCAGCTTTTCTTTTTGAAAATGCTTGAAAAAGATTTAATTTACCGCAAAAAAGCACCGCAAAATTGGTGCCCATCTTGTAATACTGTGCTTGCCAACGAGCAAGTTATTGAGGGTATTTGCTGGCGTTGTGACAGTGTTGTTGAGCAAAAAGATTTAACTCAATGGTTTGTGCGCATTACTGCTTATGCCGAGGAATTGCTTAAAGATCTTGAAGTCTTGCAAAAAGGTTGGCCTGAGCGAGTAATTGCCATGCAGCAAAATTGGATTGGTAAATCAAATGGCGCTGATATTGCATTTAAATTGGAAAATCCATCTGCCGATACAGATAAAATACATGTATTTACCACGCGCCCAGATACTGTTTTTGGTGTTACTTTCATGACTCTTGCTCCAGAACATCCCATGGTTGAACATTTAATTACTGGTAGTGTTAACGAAGCTGAAGTTAGAGCATTTATTGAGCGTATTCGCAATATGGACCGCATTGACCGCCAGTCTGATACCTTGGAAAAAGAGGGAGTTGCCACAGGTGCTTATTGCCTGCACCCCTTCACAGGCAAAAAAATTCCCATCTGGCTTGGTAATTTTGTGTTGGCAGATTATGGAACAGGTGCTGTTATGGGTGTTCCAGCGCATGACCAGAGGGATTTTGAATTTTCAAAAAAATATAATTTGCCCATTCAGCCTGTAATTCAACCTGAAAATGCTGAAACACTTGATGTGAGCACCATGCAAGAAGCATGGACAGGCCAAGGCATAATGTTTAACTCAGGGCATTTTGATAAATTACAAAATGAAGATGGTAAGGTTGCCGTAGCAAAAGAGCTTGAAAAAATGGGCCTTGGCACATTTACAGTGCAGTATCGCCTGCGTGATTGGAATATTTCGCGCCAGCGTTATTGGGGTGCGCCAATTCCCATAGTGTATTGTGACGTTTGTGGAGTTGTGCCAGAACGGGAGGAGAACTTACCCATAGTTTTACCCTTAGATGTTAAAACACAAGCCGATGGCCGCTCGCCATTGCCAGACACTGCGTCATTTTACCAGTGTACATGTCCCAAATGCAATAAACCTGCACGACGTGAGGCTGATACCATGGATACCTTTGTGGAATCATCATGGTATTTTGCACGCTATGCAGACGCTCGTAATGAAAATAGTCCATTTGATAAGGATATTCTAAAATATTGGATGCCTGTTGACCAATATATTGGTGGCGTTGAACACGCCATATTGCACCTTTTATATTCACGTTTTTATACCAAGGCATTGCGAGATTTAGGGTTTTATCCTGATGACTTAGACGAACCATTTGCCAACTTACTAACCCAAGGCATGGTGTTAATGGGTGGAGCAAAAATGTCCAAATCCAAGGGCAATGTGGTTGACCCAAGTATAATGATAGACAAATTTGGAGCTGATACTGTGCGTTTATTCTGCCTGTTTGCAGCGCCGCCTGAAAGGGATTTTGACTGGTCAGAGACGGGAATTGAAGGTGCTTCACGCTTTTTAAATCGTGTGTGGCGTTTATTTTATGAAGAGCGTGAAAATCTAATGCCCATGGAGTCTTGCTCATCCACAGCAGATGATGCAACAAGCGATGTGGCTCGTGAGCTACGCCGTAAAGAGCATTTAACTGTAAAAAAAGTACATGATGACATTGCAAAATATCAATTAAATACTGCTATTGCAGCCATTATGGAGCTTGTAAACTCCATGTATTTGGCCCGTGAGCATTTGCATAAGGATAAAAGCACAAGCAAGGTATTTTCCTCTGCAATGGGTACTGTCCTTACTTTGCTTTGCCCTTTTACTCCGCATATTTGTGAAGAAATTTGGCAAGACCTTGGGCATGAAGGACAAGTCACTGACGTAGCATGCCCAGAATGGCAAGCAGAGGCTATGGCTCAAGATGTGGTTACGGTGGTTATTCAAATCAATGGAAAATTGCGTAGCAAAATTGATGTTGCTGTGGATAGCCTCAAGGATGATGTTGAAAAACAGGCTCTTGAAGACGAAAGTGTGAAAAAACACTTGGATGGTAAAACGGTGCGTAAGGTAATTGTAGTACCTAACAAACTTGTTAATATAGTAGCAAATTAATTGTTTTTCATGGGGCTTGGCTAAGTAAAAGCCATGCCACTCATGATGAGTTAATTTAAAGTGAAATAAGATGTCAAAACCAGCCTTCACATTTTGTGTATGCCCAGATGCAGGGCTAACCAAGGCACATATTGAAAAGCTTGTGGGTGATTATCCACCAGATGGTGGTTCTTCGTGGGAACGGCATATATATTGGGGTGATGATGGTTTATCCCAAAATTTTTGGAATAATTTAACCATTCAAGGCCTTTTTAATACGCCTAAGTTACTTATTGTGCGTAATGCCCACAATCTACCAGCGGCCACTTGGAAAGATGTTTCCGCTGCTCTTGCCACGTCAAGTAGTAGCATTTGGCCTATATTCTGCCTTGAGGTGACATTTGAGAAAAAAATTGCCAAAATTCCAGCTCATATTATGAAGTTAAAATGCTTTGAGGTGAGTGATAAAAATGGCTGGGTTTGGCGTGGTGCTGGCCTTGATGGACAAGGAATTAAGCGTTTTGTGCAAGATAGGGCAAGTGCTTTTGGTCTACAATTTGAACCTCATGTGCTTGATGCTCTATGTGCATCCACTCCGCCAGATGCCACTGCCATTGAAAATGAAATACAAAAGCTTAAACTGGCCTCAGCTAATGCTAAAGTTAGTATGGATATGATAAATGTGGGTGCATATTTGCCAGAATCCAATGTGTTTTCGTTTATTTCTTGCATTCAATCTGGAAATATTGCCGCTGCATGGCGTGAAATCTATCGCGGACAAAAGGACGTTGCGGCTTTGTTTTTCCCATTTTTGGGCCTTCTTACAAGAGAAGCACGCACTCTTTGGCAAATTCTTACCAATGAACCAGTGTATTTACATAGTTCTGTTGCCCAAATTAAGAAACAATGTGCCGGTAAATTGGGCTTTGCGGGAGTTGCCAAAATATTTGCTTACATTGTACAAGCGGAAGAACAAGTAAAAAGCGGTCAATGCGACGCAGAACAAGCTTTAGAAAGCATGGTTGTGAACCTTGCAAGGCTATTTAGAGCAGGATATTAAATTATCAAATGTAATTTTATACTTTTTACCAACCAGAATGTCCAAATTTTATAAAATATTTACAAATTTCATAAAATTTTCCCTTGACCCCTTGCCTAAAACGTAGGACTGCTTACATATGTCATCAAGACCAGAAAAAATTAGTGCGCACAGTGGACACAGGCAACGCTTAAAAAGGCGATTTTTGCATGACCCACAACACATGGAGGATTATGAAATCCTCGAAATATTATTAGGTTATGGCATTGTGCGTAAGGATACTAAGCCGCTTGCTAAGGCTTTGCTTAAACGCTTTGGTACTTTGCGTAATGTTTTGGACGCAAGAAAAGAAGAACTTGAAGATGTAGATGGCTTTGGTGTTGGTCTTTGGACTTTATGGCAAGTGTTTCGTGAATGCATGGCAAGGCATGCTATTGCTCCACTTTTAGAAAAAGAAGTGCTTGCTACACCCCAAAGCGTTGCCAAAGCCGCACAAAAACGCTTGGTTGGCAGCAGCCATGAGGAATGTTGGATAGCCTTAATTGATTCTGGCAATCGTTGTATGGGGTGGGAGAGAATTAGCGTTGGTGGTATGGATAATGTGCCCATAACACCCCGTGATGTAATAGCAAAAGTGCTTGAACGCAAGGCGCATGGCTTTATAATGGTGCATAATCACCCTGGTGGAAGCTTAAAGGCTTCTTGTGGTGATATGGTGATAACTGAAGAATTACGAACCCTTGCCCCACGCATGAATATACGTTTTATTGAGCATATTATTATAACAGAAAAGGAATGTTTTAGTATTTTACTTAATCAATATTTTTAATATAATTAATTAATTACTAAACATAACGAGGAGCATTGTATATGTCTGACCAAGATAATGACATTAAAATTAATGACTCAGATAGTATTGAAAATTCTGAAAAAGAAGAAGATTCAACGTCAATAAGTGAACAAAATTCATTGCTTGATGAAAATTCTACTGAGCAATTACCTATAGCAGACGAAGACAAATCTGTTCAAGTATCTATGGCTTTTGGAGACGATACTGTTATTACAGAAGATGACCCACCTATACAAAATATACTTCCAGTTTTGGCAGTTCGTGATGTAGTTGTCTTTAACTACATGATTTTACCCCTATTTATTGGGAGGGAAAAATCTGTTAAAGCTGTGGAAGAAGCACTTGAGCGTGACAAACATCTTTTTGTTTGTACCCAAAAGGAAGAGGACAACGAAGATCCTAATCCAGAAGATTTGTATAGTTTTGGGTCCGTTGTAAATGTTATGCGCATGCTTAAAATGCCTGATGGGCGTATTAAAGTGCTAGTACAGGGTGTAAATAGAGCAAGTATTAAAAACTATGTTAAAACAGACCCTTATCTTGAGGCAGAAGTTGCTCATTATGATGAGGAACCATACATTGAAACTCCTGAAACTGAGGCACTTTTGCGCTCTGTGCGTGAGCAAAGTGAAAAAATCCTCGAATTGCGTGGTATTTCAAATACAGATATAGTGGGAGTTTTGCAAAGTGTAGATGAGCCAGGCCGCTTGGCTGATCTTGTGGCTGCAAATTTGCGCATGAAGATTGAAGATGCTCAAAACATACTTGAAACCATTGATCCTGTTTTAAGACTTACTCTTGTAAATGAGCAGTTAAGCCAAGAGGTTGAAGTGGCAACCATGCAGGCACGCATTCAATCTTCCGCTAGAGAGGGCATGGACAAGGCTCAAAAAGATTATTTTTTACGCGAGCAATTAAAAGCCATTCGCAACGAACTTGGCGATAAAGCAGGTGAAAATGATGATGACGAAATGGACGCCCTTGCAAAGTCCATTGCCAAGGCTGGCATGCCAAAGGATGTACGCAAAGAAGCAGATAAACAACTTCGCCGCTTAATTTCCATGCACTCTGATTCATCTGAGGCCAATGTTGTTCGTACATATTTGGATTGGTTGGTTGATGTACCATGGAAGAAAACTAGCCGAGATAATTTAGATATTAAACATGCGGCAAAAATTTTGGATGAAGATCACTACGGCCTTACCAAGATTAAAGATCGCATTTTAGAATATTTAAGCGTGCGCAAGTTAAACCCCAACTCCAAGGGGCCAATACTTTGTTTTGTAGGCCCTCCAGGCACTGGAAAAACCTCGCTTGGTCGCTCGATAGCTAGAGCCATGGGGCGCAAATTTCATCGATTTTCGCTTGGTGGCATGCGAGATGAGGCAGAAATACGAGGGCATCGCCGTACATATATTGGCGCCATGCCGGGGCGCATTATTCAAGCTCTAAAACAATGCGGTACAAAAAATCCTGTTATTGTACTTGATGAACTTGATAAACTGGGTTCTGATTTTCGTGGTGATCCATCTGCGGCACTGCTAGAAGTGCTTGACCCTGAACAAAACAACAGCTTTAGCGATCACTATTTAAATGTGCCCTTTGATTTATCAAAGGTTATGTTTTTATGCACAGCCAACGTGCTTGATACCATACCAGCTGCCCTTAGGGATAGGATGGAAATTATAACGCTTCCAGGCTATATGGTTGAAGAAAAGCGTGCCATAGCAAAAAAACATTTGTTGCCAAAGATGATTGAAGATAATGGCTTAAAATCAAGAGATTTAAGCTTAGCAGATACAGCCATTGAACGCATTATTAAACAATATACAAGAGAAGCTGGTTTGCGTAACCTTGAGCGTGAGCTTGGTGCAGTTTGCCGTAAAATTGCACGCAAAAAAGCCGAAGGTAAAAAGGGCCCATTTAAGGTTACAGTTACACAAATACCCAAACTTCTTGGAGTTCCACGCTTTGTTGAAGATGATAAAACAAAACAGCTAAGCCCAGGTTCTGCCTTTGGCCTTGCTTGGACAGCCTTTGGCGGTGAAGTTTTGCATGTGGAAGTGACCCTTATGAAGGGCAAAGGTTCACTTCTTATGACAGGCCAGCTGGGTGATGTTATGAAAGAAAGTGCCCAAGCTGCTCTTTCTTACATTCGTAGCAGGGCTAAGGAATTAAATATTGACCCAGAATTTGCTCGTAAATTTGACATACATATTCACGTGCCAGCAGGTGCAACACCAAAGGATGGACCATCAGCTGGCATAACACTTTGCACAGCTCTTGTTTCTGCCTTAACTGAAAAAAGCACCAGCAGTCAACTTTGTATGACTGGTGAAATAACTTTGCAAGGGCGAGTATTGCCTGTTGGTGGCATTAAGGAAAAAATACTAGCAGGTGTGGCAAAGGATATGCAACATGTTATTATACCAAAGCAAAATGTAAAAGATTTAGAAGATGTACCAAAGAACTTGCTAAGCCGCATCAATGTTCATGCCGTTAGTCACATTGATGAGGTATTGCCGCTGGCTTTTGAAAAATAAATGATTTTATAAATCATGCCGCTGCAACTATAAAACCCCGCCAGTTAAAAACTGACGGGGTTTTATAATTCAATCTAAACTACTAACCAAGTTGGCTAAGTAGTGTTTCCTTAATACTGTCTATGCTACCTTCGCCATCAAGTTCAATATATTTGGTATTGCCCTTGGAAGCTAAATCTTTATAGAAGTAAGCAGCAGCTAGAGTGCCATCGTCGGTGTTATAGTAAATGTCATGACGCTTGTTGATTGCGCCTTCATCTTGGTCATCAGAGCGTGCAGAAAGCTCACCAGAACATACTCGACATACGTCACCAGTAGGTTTAATGGCATCAATAAAAATATTATTGGGGTGGTTATTGTTGTTTTTACATAAGCGGCGGCCCATGATGCGGTTTTTTGCAACTTCGCGCGGCAGTAAAATTTCAATAACATAATCAAGCTGCATTTTTTCAGCTTGCAAAGCGTCCCATAATTTTTTTGCTTGCACGGTATTGCGTGGAAAACCGTCTAAAAGCCAACCGCTTTGGCCTTTACTTTTTAGGGTTTCAAGCACCATGGGTATTGTAATATCGTCTGGCACAAGGTCGCCTCGATCGATGTATTCTTTAGCTTTTTTGCCAAGCTCAGTTCCACCACCTATGTGCTCACGGAAAATAGCGCCGGATTCAATGTGTGCTAGGCTGTACTTGTCTTTTACCAAGTCGCCTTGAGTACCTTTGCCGCTACCATTGGGTCCAAAAATAAGAATATTCACCGAGTAACCTCCTAATATGAAAAAATAAAGATTAATAGATACATTTCATGCATTGTTAATGTTCGTGAAATATATCACTTGTAGATTTACTGTAACTTTGACTAAGCTTATTGTCAATGATAAGACTCCTGCACAGTTCATTGTGTGGAGTCTTTTGGAGCGTTGACGATAGTCAATGCTACCAGAAATCAAGAAAAGGCGGAGCTTTGCTTTGCAGGTAAGAGTTTGATTTTTATGAATTTTGTTTTGTACAAGTGCATTTTCAAATAAATGAAATATACTGCAAAAGCATAAAAATAGAACTAAAAAATAATTGTGCAGGACCCTTATGATGAAGAGATAGCAGAGTGTTTAAAATTAAAAAGATGTGTTTTACAATGCTTAATGGGTTTAGATTTTTGTCTAAACCCATTAAATTAAAATGATATATAGGCTTAAAGCAAATTTAAAATGCTTTAATAGGGCTATTAGGCGCTCTGCGGTGAGGGTCAGCCCAGTTGGCAATTTTTAAACCCATGTCATAGGCTAGGGAGCGTGCTGTTAAACTAGCAGGATCTGCTGGCATTCTTGCTTGTACGCCTAATAAAAAATAATCTTGAGCTTGTTGCTTATCAATGCTTCCACCTTGCCCCATGGACCAAAGCAAGGTTCCTGATGCAACGTCATATACTTCCATTTGCATGGAAACTTGTGAATCACCAACAGTTCCACCATCAAGATAATGAGTTATATATCCACCAACTAGAACATTTGCTCCGCGAGCACGAGCTAGGGCCAAGGCATCTTCAACTTTCTGTGGTACTCTTGTATCGTCAAACTCAAGGGCGGCAAAAGCTTTTTGAGAAAGCCAAACTTGCCAAAGTTGACGGCTTACTGCGCGGCTAATGGTAAAATGCTGAGAGATATTTTGTGTCAATCGCAAGGGAACAAACAAACCACGCAGCGGCTCGGCTGGTGAAATTTTGGGCTGCACATAAACCCTCACTGGGGTAACAACAACACCCGCATTATAATAAAAATGATAGGGTGTTGCCATTTCACCACTCATGGTGAGGTTTGTACCTTGACTGCCACAAGCAGTTAAACTAAACATAAGCATAAGTGCAGTACAAAGTGCAATAAAGTGGTTTTTTAATGATGTAATTTTATCTATGTGGTTCATTGTATCCTCGTGGTTGGAGCTTCTATGCGCTGTATGGAAGTAAGCAACTTCTCATGTGAGCGTTTTAGGCTATGATAAAGTGTTATTCGTCTGTCAGCTGGAAGATTTTTAAAGGCTGCCTTTTCGGTTAAGGCAATTAATTTTTCCATTTCCTTTTGTAATTGTTGCAAATAATGTGCCTCTTCATGAACAATGTGTCCATTGCACAAGGCCATATGAACTAATTGGGCAAGATTCTTTGCCATATTGCCAATTAGCGCTGGCGCAATAATGTCAGAATAGCGGCGGCGCTTTACAGCTTCTTGCCATAATTTTCGGAAATTTAGAAAAAACTTCTTCATACTACCAAACCAAGGTTACGCGCCAATAGCTCCAACTAATCCAATAAATGACAATAATCCTAATGCATAAAGTGGTGCTATCCCGAGAATTGTCTGGGACCAACTAAGGCGCATGGCATAACGACTACCAATTATTAAGCAAACCAGGCTCCATATAAATCCAACAATTGTGCCAAGTGCTGGGATAACAGCTAAGAGTAAAGGGGCTGCACTATATGCAACTATCTGATAAATTAGAGAAAAATTAGCTTTATCCGCTGCCAAAAGCTTAAACATTGCAAAATAAAACAATGAGCCAAAAAATAGTTCAATGGTGGACAACCCTAAACCCATGAGCAAAGCAAAAACATAGCTAGTTTGGGGTGTTAGCAATTCAAGTATGGATTGCAACTCAGTGTCATTGGCAGCTGAAGGCTCAAGTGTGGAGCTTAAAACTCCACCCCAAAAAAATTCAATACTAATTTGCAAAGCTCGCACAACAAGATAAAAAATCAACACATGCATGCGAGTATTTTGAGGTATCAAACCTGCAAAAAAGCGTGCTGGCGCAAATAAAATCCAAATAAGCGTTTGATAAAATGCAGTAAAATAACCAAGCTCCGCTGCGCGCTCCCAAGGGTTGTCAACTGCAAAGCCTGTAACACTTGCTTGCTCAGCGTATGCTGCGGCAACTTTTTGACGTTCCTCGCTGCTTATTTCTTCCTCATGCTGTGCGTTTTCAGAATAAGCTTGTGTTGTGTCTTGCTCTTGCTTAGCTGTAGAAGTTTGTGAATATAAAGGCTCATTGGATGATGGAATGTGTGCTCCTTCAGGAACTGTATTGTCAGAATAAGTTACAATATTACTGCTTTCACGCATAATTTTAAAGCGATGCTGACACTGTGGACATGTTGCCATAACAGAATTTGAAGGCAGCTTTTCTGAAGAAACTTCTCGTGTATATTCACATTGAGGACAAACAATTTTCATAATTAGGATAACTCCGTAATATTATAATATAGCTCATGTATATTAGATAGTTTTTAACTTGGCAACTGTAAAAGACAAGCTTTGTGCTTTAACCAAGTTTCAAAAAAACTGCTAGGCAAACGCGGATAAGCTTGGCTTAACTTATGCTCAATACTACCAGCAGCATTAAACACTGCTAATCTTTGGTGTAACTCTTCGGCATTTTTATGTATATGGCTATAATGCATAAGTGCAAGGTGAGGTGCTATAAAAAGTTTTGCACAAAGACCTTGCACTTGCTCATGCACTTTACCCACAAAGTGAACTTGTTTTTGTAAGGGGAAAAAGCGCAATTGTAAATCAGGCCAAAGTCCAAAATTCATACGCACATGCTTGTCATCACCCTCAAAAGTTAATCTTGGTAAATAAAGTCCTCCAAAATCATCACCCATACTTGCCATGTGCGATAGCTGCTCCCAAGCGTCAGGTACAAGTCGCTCGTCACTATCAAGATAAAGTAGCCAGTTTCCTGTACAATGTTCTAACATTTTATTACGTTGGGCAGAAAAATCATTGTTAAGTGGCCTTGCAAAATGTTTAATCTTTCTAGAAAAATCTTTTGCCACATGGGGTACTTCTTGGGCATCCCAAACTACAACAATTTCATGTACCCATGTGGGAACATGCGCAAAAAAATCATGCAAATGCTTTTCGCTAGGGTGAATAATTGCTCCCACAGAGAGCTTAAAATCATCTGCTTGATCATTGGGTAAATCCATAACCTTAGTGCCTAAAAAAAGTCTACGCCATGTGCTTAAGGTTAGCGGGCGCTGTTTAGGCGGCATTGTCCAATGAATTAAAGCATGATCTGATTTAATTTTTGTGCCGTGTAAATTGTTAAGGCATAACAAATATAAAGCCCAAGGTGACGTATCAACTATTATATGAACATTTCGAGGTAGAGGAGAGTAAGCATTAATGAATGCTCTTGCCTTCTCAAGATTACACTCAATAATTAAAATTTGTGCAAGGCTACTTTTAAATGCCAAACCCTCACTTAAGGCAATATGCAATGCTTCATCATCACAACCGAGCAAAATATACCATGAAAAATTTCTACGTAAACCACGCTCTAAAAGATTCAAAGCTTGGCTTTTGGTGTGCATGCTAGGTTCATTGGCAAAGTTCTCAGGCAATGTAACTTCAGGTGCCCAGGCCAACACTTCTGCAGTATATTTTGACCAACTCGTGAAAATACTATTCATAAAGATGTCTATTGCCAAATAAATTCAAATTTTTGTTCCACATCTGCACCAAGGCTTTTGTGCACAGGGCAAGTGAGTGCTGCATTTTGAAGTGCCTTTTTATCCTTGTCGCTAAAATTGTTGGGAGGCATGATGAATGTAATATGAATGGCCCCAATGCGCCGTGGACTTGGACTCATGATTTTTGTAATTTCCATGGTGGCACCTTTAATATCAAGGCTATGCCCATCAGCGTAAAGGCCCATAATGGTTAATGCGCAAGTGCCAAGGGCTGTGGCTGCAAGATCTGTGGGAGAAAATGCACGCCCTTGACCACCATTGTCTGTTGGGGCGTCAGTTATAATGGTTGTATTACTTTGTAAATGTGTAGATTCAACACGCAAATTACCTTTATATTCTGAGCGAATAGTAACCATAATTACCTCTTGTTTTTTTGCCATTCAAGGGCAAGTTGTACGAAATTTTCTGCCCACCATGGGCAAGCAGGGGCATATATATGTGTATATGAAGCAAAGGTATTACGTATGCACAGGCCGTCTCTTAAGTTGCCCATGCCCAAACCTTTTTGTAAGTCAAAACAAAGTAATTTATCAAGCGTATTGGCTTGATTGTTTTTTTCATTTGGTAAGCAACATGAATAATGAAACTCATGCCCATGAATATTTGCACCTTGCGGGTGGTAGGGGTTTATGCCATTAACGCTTGCCAGCACATAGCCAAGGCCTTGTGGTTTAGGGTGAAATTCTGCCACAGCATCAAAAAGACCTGACATGGTATAATTTTTATCGTTGCGCACAATGGATGATGCAAGCACCATAAAACCACCGCACTCTGCATATATGGGCATATTTTTCTCAGAATAGCCTCGGATGACTTCCAAATGAGGAGACTTACAAAGTTCATCCAAAAACTCCTCAGGATAACCACCACCAAGGTAGAGGCCACTTAAATCATTAGGCCAAGGCTTGCTATCAAGTAAGGATAATTTAATAAGTTCAGCTCCAGCACGGCGCAAGGCTTCAAAGTTTTCTTCATAATAAAACCACAGGGATGCATCATACACATAGCCAAT
Source organism: uncultured Desulfovibrionaceae bacterium (assembly GCA_964371835.1). GTDB lineage: Bacteria > Desulfobacterota > Desulfovibrionia > Desulfovibrionales > Desulfovibrionaceae > CAYJAD01. The sequence continues at coordinate 2,478 of CAYJOP010000005.1, read as the reverse complement.
ACGAACTTTAGGTGTGGTATTAATCACCTCAGGCCAAAATGGTGCGGCCTTAGCAAAACTTGGTGCTGAGTTGGCAAGGCTTATAATGCCCTCAAGGTCAGTATGTTTTGATACAAACTCAGCCAAGGTTTCAAGGGTATTTTCTACTGTACTATCAACATCATAGAGTCCCATGTGACGCTCTGGTAGAGGATTTACTTTAAGTCTTGGTAATGCGCCAAGAACCTTAATGTCTGTATAATACTCAATGGATTTACGAATAATATCCTCATGTCGCACTGAGCCAATTTGACTTAGGACTACACCACCAATATGTAAATCCTTTTCAAAATTTGCAATTCCAGCAATAACAGCAACAGATGTACGGGTCATTTTTGTAACATTTAATGAAATAATAACAGGTGTTTTCAAAATCCTAGCAAGCTCAGAACTTGCACAAGTGCCATGAACATCCTGCCCGTCAAAAAGACCACGATTGCCTTCAATTATTGCTAGGTCGTGTCCATTAAAACTATGCGAAAAAAGTGAGCGTAATTTGTCAGCTTCCAAAAAATATGGATCAAGGTTAGTACAAGCATTCTTGGCTGCATGTTGAAGCCAGCGAGCGTCAATGTAGTCTGGTCCTTTTTTATAAGGTTTAACCTTGTGACCTTGATTATGAAGAGCACGGCAAAGCCCAAGCGAAAGAAGGGTCTTACCCCCACCGCCAGAAATTGCAGATATAAGTATTCTTGGTATGTGCATAATTACTGCACGCCTGAAATAGATTTTTCTAACACTAGTCGAATAAATCTAGTATAGGGCATGCCTTCTGCTTGTGCTTTTGATTTAACAGCATTTAGTAAAGACTGCGGTAAACGCATATTTAATGTGCTTGATTTTGGCTCAAATTCAAAGTTCATGGTAGTGAAGCCTGATAAATTGTAAGTGCTTAGGTTTGAAGATTCCACAAAATGTTCAGCTTCTTCGTCGGAGCGTAAACTAGGCATTTTTTTTATCTTTTGCTTGCTCATAGTGGTCAATCTCCTTTTGATGCATATATCTAGCACTTATGGGCCTGATGAATTTTTGCCCATTAATAGTACGAAAAATAAAACAAGAAAAATATAGCGCATGTTAGAAGCTTGTCCGATGGTACGCATTCTTGGCTCATCAGGGCAAGGGTCTGGCATGACTTTGGGTGGCATTGTGAAGACTTCTTCGATTTCTTCCTTTGAAACACCATGCTTTTGACATTTGGGCCAATTGCCATCATCCCAATCAAAACCAGCTATTGTGTGTTGCATATTAATGTCCTGTTGGAATTAGTATACGCATATGTATATACAAATGTCAACACTTTAGCATTTTGTAGATTGAGTGAGGTAGTTTGTGCGGTGATGTACCCTCGATATTCTTTTACACGAAACTTCATCCTTAACCACCTTAAACCTACGGAGTCGCCCACGGTGGAGAGCCTTAGAGTGAGTGAGGTAGGCAATGGAATTAACTTCCATTTGCATGAAATCTACCGAACGAACGAATAAAGGACAGAGGCAAGCCCCTGTCCTTTAAAGCAAAAGTTATTGTTGCAAAAAGCAAATTAGACCAAGGTCTAGTCTTCGCCTTCAGCAGCAGATTGCTTGCCAGCACCTTTTAGGCCATACATGGTGGTAGAGCCAGAGGACCAGAATTCAAGCACTTCTTCGTTTACAAGCTTTGTCAAAATCTTTTTTACGTCGCGTGGGCCTTTGCCTTCAAAAAGGGGCAAGAAGTCTTGGAAGTAAAATTTGGACTTAGTAGCAGCTTTACTTTGGAGAAATTCAACAACAATGTCTTTTTCACTACTCATTATAATCTCCTAATTAGGCGGCACAAAGAGTGCCGCCTAAAAATAAGTTCGTAATCCTAGAACTTGAACTGGGTGCTTTGACGCCAGGTGTAGTAAGCAGGATCACGGAAGTCGTCAATAAGGTGGTGGGTGAATGTAAGGCCAGTCTTCTTAAAGAAGCTTTCCCAACCGATACGTTCTGCCCATTCGCCAATACGCTCATATTTATTAGCTTCTTTGGCGTACACTTCAACGATGTGCTTAACTGTCTTGGTAAGTGTGGGCCAGCGTGGTGGCTCGTTAGGAATGTAACCTACAACAACCTTAGAGAACTTAGGTGTTGAGATACGGTTAGAAACCTTACCACCTACCATGATTGCGATACCGTCGCCTTCACCATCAGAGATAGGTAGGGCTGGGCACATGGTGTAGCAGTTACCGCAGTACATGCAGCGCTCATTTTTAATGGCAATAGAATTAAGCTTGTTGCCATTGATTTCAACCTTGGTTGGGCGAACTGCCGCAGTTGGGCAGGAAGCAACAGCCAAAGGAATTTCGCAGAGCTGGTCAGTCCACTCGTGGTCAATCATTGGAGGCTTTCTGTGAATACCAACAAGACCGATGTCGGAGCAGTGTACAGCACCACACATGTTGATACAACATGCAAG
>CAYJOP010000004.1:0-56332 GCA_964371835.1 uncultured Desulfovibrionaceae bacterium | reverse complement strand
CATCATGGGTTCGAGTCAAGGAATATATGCCGAAATACTTACAAAAATCTACTTAGTCGATGCTGAACAACACGCTTTAGCGTGCTGTTCAGAGAGGCACGTTGCCTTCAAATACCCCTTTGGGGACGCCAGAAGTGAATTCTGGCTTATTTTACGGCACGCGAAATTTTTCTTACAGAAAAATTTCGGTAGTCGGCACTAAGAAACAGTATTTTGGCAGCATAAAATGCCAGAAAGTTGTATTTTATACGCTTGTTTCTGGCATTTTTATTTGCTCATTTTTAGTTAAAAATGTTTTGTTTTCGTTGTGTTATGTGCTTTTTCAGTGCCGACTACTTAATCTATGCCCAAAAAAGTGTGTTCATGATTTGATCAAAAAGCCAAGACACAAATTTAACTAAAGGATTGTTAGAAGCTTGACCAAATAAACATGTTCATCATGTTAGGCATGCAATTAGTATAATTAAACTGCTGGATTAAACTAATTTGCGATGGGATTATCATCGCAAGGCTGTTCTTGCACTCCTCCGCAACTACCTGCAATTCCGACATCAATGGGAAGCGTATCATTGTTATTTTGAAAGTTGATGGGGTCCATGGTTTCTAAAGTTTCCATGGGTTCTTTGTTGCCATCCACTGTAGCTGGAGTTTCTATTGAATTTAATTGTTTTGCTTGAGAATTAGCAAGAGCGGCTGGTAGGCCTTTATATTCAATCAAGGGTACAACTGGTGACTCAGACATTAAAACTTTAGCTTTGTTGCGAGATAATTGGAAGTATAAATAGGCATTTTCGAAAAAACTTAAAGTATTTACTTGTGGGGTTTGGGCTTTTTGCAAAGCAATTAAAATATCATCTCCAGCCATCATGTAGCTTAACATATTGGCAATGGCGTCAAAGTCAGACTCTTTTTCCATGACAGGAAAAAAAGCTGCATCTTTGTGGTCTTTGAGGGCTTTGATGGCTGTACTACAATGAGTACAAGAAGGGGAAAAATAGACATCAATTTTAGAATTTTTTTCACCAGTAATTGCCCATGTACCTAGACTGTTTTGAACAGCAGCCCCCAAATTGGCAATGAAAAATACAAGCCAAATGGTTACAAGTATGGAGTGAGATAAGGGGTCAAGCCTTCTATTGGCTTGGCGGAAAGCCATAAAGGCAAGTACAAAAATGCCACCAACCACAAGGCAACTTATGCATGTTGAAGTGGTGAGCATTAAAATTAAAAGCCATATGTCTATAAAAACACATAAACCAGAAGCAATTACGCCAAGTAAGGGCCTACCACTTAGTGAAAGTATAGTAAAAACACAAAAAGCAAATGTGCCAAACCACCAGACAGATAATCCCCAAAGACTTACAGCTTCATTAATCTCACAACCTGCTGTAATGCAGATGTCCATGCTATTGCCAAGGGCATAGTAAGAACAAAAAGCAATACCAAAAATTGATACAAGCAGTGGTAATGGCATAACCAATGGTGAGGATCTAATACCTTGTAGCTTTCCAGTCATAGTACATCCGTTTGTTGTTTGCTAAAATTACTAGGCGCTAAAAAAACTAAGTACATAAAATAATAATTTAATAATAAAAACTTAAAAATTCCAAAATAGAGCAGAATATGCCTTTATGGAAATTTTGTGACACTTAATTCACAGTGCTTCAAATGGTGTTAAAATATAAAACTAAAAAATGCAATAATCAAGACTTGTTTTATTGATATAAATTAAGGAAAACATGAGCAATTAATATAAACTATTTGCGCCAACCATGCTTAAAATCACTAGCATAAAGACGTGAGGTTGTGGGGTTTGCCTTATGAGCATCAAGCTCAGCTGGTAAAACTAAAAAAATTGTCTGACGTACTAAGGAGTGCTGTGCAACCACTTGTTCAAGACTGCCAGCAGTGGCCCAGACTAATTTTTGCTCAGGCCAACCAACCCTATATGCACAAAGAACTGGCGTATGTTCAGGCATTTTTGCGCAGAGTTCTTCTTGTAATTCCTTGACCTTGCTTGCTGAAAGATAAATTGCCATAGAGCAACCAATGCTTGCAAATGCGCCAATGTGTTCGGAAGCTGGAACAGGCGTTCGACCCTCCATGCGGGTTAAAACCAAGGATTGGGTGACTTCTGGCACTGTGAAGGAAATGCCGGCCGCAGCCGCAGCCGCACAAGCAGTGGTGACCCCAGGCACAACCTCATATTCAATGTCCTTTTGGCCCAAAAGATGTATTTGCTCGCGAATTGTGCCAAAAAGTGCAGGGTCACCAGTGTGAACACGGGCCACATCTTCACCATTTTGCACAGTGTCACATATGAGAGCATGGCATTGCTCAAGGGTTAAGGGGCTAGAATCAACTACTTTTGCATCAGGCTTTGCACAAGCTACAAGCTCCTTGGGTACAAGTGAGCCAGCATATAGCACTAGACCAGCAGACTCTATGAGTCGCTTACCTTTTACGGTGATTAACTCTGCATCGCCTGGTCCTGCACCAATAAAAAAAACTTTGTTTTTTTTCATAATATTCTTTGGTTCAAAGCCTAAGTCAGTTTACTCATAATCAACCTTGCCAACAGCTCCACACATGGAACTAAAGCTCCTTCATCAAAATCAAACTTTTCATTATGATGCCCTGCTGCAAGCTTAGTCCCCACCTGTATGTAAGTTCCCATGCCGCCTCTATCTTGAACGTCTTTTAGTAGCCAAGTGAAATCCTCAGATGCCAAAAATCTGGCATTTAATAAAATATTATTAAAATACGGAATGTTTTTAGCAATTTCGCTAACTTCAAGTGCAAGGTGCTCATCTGAAAACCCACTAATGCAAGATCCCACACGATGTAACTTATAGGTGCAATCCCACATGTCCGCAGCGGCGCGGCTTATGCGCTCCACCTCGCTAAACATCCAATCATTAACAGCACAATTTATGCCTCTTGTTTCACCAGCAAGCCATGCCTTGGATGGTATAATATTTGGCGAACCATCAACAATAAGCTGGCCAACATTGAGCCTTGACTCGCCATCACCATGTCTTGAAATACTGTGAATTCCTTGAACTGCGGTGATTGCAGCCATAAGCGCATTTTGTCCTTCCTGTGGTGCAAGTCCTGCGTGTGCGGCTTTTCCAAAATAAGTTAATTCAAAGGAAGAAACAGCTAAAAAGTCAGACGTTCCACAAATAATAGTACCAGAATCTTTGGCTTGAACTCCAAGATGTATGCCAATAATTTCTTGCACGTTTTGCATGACCCCTGCATCAAGCATGGCTTTTGCGCCTTGTCCAATTTCTTCTGCTGGCTGAAATATAAGGCGAACAGTCCCCTTTAATTCATGGCGTATTTCTTGTAAAACAAGAGCAAGACCCAGCCCTACGGCCACATGTCCATCATGCCCACAAGCGTGCATGGAGCCATGATTGCAAGATGCAAATCCCTCTTGAATTGGTTTGTGGTCTTGGCCATCATATTCAATAGTGCCAATGGCATCCATGTCAAAGCGAAAAGCAATTATTGGACCCAAGTTTGAACTGTTTGGTCCTATATCTACCCAAAGGCCAGTAAGTCCCTCGCCCATTTGGGCCACTAGTTTTGGATTAGCGCCTTGAGCAATGGCTCGCTCACGCTCAAGTTTTAATGTGTCGCTACATGGCGTGGTTAAGCGCGAATTTGCGTTTATGGCCTCGCTTCCGAAATGAACATCTAGTCCAAGTTCTTGCAAAAAATTTACAGCAAAAGAAGTAGTATGAAACTCATGCCAGCCAGTTTCAGGATATTTATGTATATGCCGACGTATGTTAGTTATGCGCGAGCTAATTTTTTCAAGTAACAGATGAATGTTTTGCACAATTCCTCCAGCATATAAGGATAATATAAAATTGCAAGCTTTAATAAAATATCATGATGCAAGTTTATGTGTACTAAAAAATGAGAAAATTTTCAAACAAAATCAAAAATAGGCACAATAGACCTATTTTGTAAACAGATTTGTTAATTTACAGATATGGTGAAAATAGCCAACAAGCGGCGTTGCGTAGTCTTTTGGGTATGCTTAATTTATTATGGTCATCTAGGCTGTATTCAGAGCTTTTAAGCTGTATATTGTCAAAATATTCCTCCACTTGACGGGCAAGGCTTGTATCAAAGCATTCTACATTTAATTCAAAATTTAGTCGCAAGCTTCGCGCATCAAAATTGGCTGAACCAATCTGAACATAAAATCCGTCAACCATAAAAAGCTTGGTATGTGCAAAGGGTGGTGGCTGATAAAAAATGCGCACACCTGATTCAAGTAATGTAGGTAAAAGACGCTTGCTTGCCCAATCTACAAAAACAAGATTGTTTTTGCTTGGTAAAATAATACGCACGTCAATGCCTCGTGCAGAGGCAGATTTTAATGCTCCAACAACTTCTCGTGAAGGCAAAAAATATGGTGTCATAATGCGTACGCTATTTTGAGCTGCTCCAATGACGCCATAAATTAATTCGTGCAAGGGGTCGTGGCCTGAACCTGGTCCATCAAGGATCATGCGGCATAAAATGTCACCGCACATTTCTTCTTTTGGTTCGTTTACTATGCCATAATCATTGGTACAAAAACCCCAATCTAGTAAAAATGCTTCTCTCAACTGAGCAACTATGGGTCCTTTGCAAATGAAATGCATATCTTGTACACTAAATTTTTTATGATTTTGTACATGATTGTCTGAAATATTCATGCCGCCAGTAAAGCCAATATCGTCGGCCACCAAAACTTTGCGGTGGTTGCGTAAGTTTATGGCAACGTTTGGAGGATAAAAACGAGGTGGCAAAAATTGTGCTACCTTAATTCCTTTTTTGTAAAGTTTTGCCCAAGGCCACCTAATCGAATAAAGCCTTGCTCCAAGTCCATCCACAATAACTCGAACATCTACACCCCTTACTACGGCATTTTCTAAGGCTGTGCAAAAGGTATTGGCAGTGTCACCACTATTAAAAATATATGTGGTTAAGTAGATGTGTTTTTTTGCTTTTTCAATTGAGTTAAGCATTTGGGGGTAGGCTTCATCCCCATTAAGCAGCGGGCTGATGGCATTTCCACAACTGAGTGAACGATTGGTTAAATGCAAACCAATGCGAGCAAATGTTGAATACCTTCTGTTAATGGACTTAAGACTAATATGCCCTGGTGGAAGATTGCTTTGATGGCCACCGTGTAAAAATTCTTGTTGCTCAGCGGCGTTGATATTGGCAGCACGCATGAGCTTTGCCGCACGGCTTTCTGCTCTCCCTATGCCAAAGGTGAAATAAACAAGTGCTCCCACCAATGGCAAAAACAAAGCAACCATGGACCATCCAAGGGCTGAGCGTGGATTGTTTTTGTGCAAAAGAGCATGAGCAATCGTTATCCAAGAAAGTGCATGGATTAAAATTAGGGTCAAGATTTCTTGAAAACTTAGCCAATCCATGGCAAAACCATACTAAATTAAATTTTTAATGCAATTCTATTTCTCTCAATACTGGCCTCAAGCTCCGGGAAAAGATCTTGTAATGCATCTAAATCACCTGCATTTGCGGCTGACTCAACAGTTCGAGCAAGGCGGCCTAAGGTTCGAAGGCCAAAACTTTCAGCATTGGCAGCAATGTGGCCTGCTGATTCTGCTAAAACACTGGTGTTACGATTCTTGAAGCCCTCTTTTGCCACATGCAATTTAGAGTCAATTTCTGACAATAAATCCTGCAAGGGAGTGTTTGTTCGCCTTTTGGATGCTGCTGTTTCAGAAACATCTTGTTGTGGCGAGGTAGAGTTTGTATTTTTCGTAGGCTTACCAGTGATTTTAGCAAGCTTTGCTTCAAGTTTTTGAGCCATGGGGTCTAATTGTGATTCAGATGGAGCAAGTTCTGCCTTGTCTTCAGTTACTTGAGTAACAGGCTCGCTAGGTACAGGCTGAACAACATGGCTTTCATTGGCAATTGGTGCAATGGTTTCATTCTCTTGAGGCATTGGTGCATTGCTAGTGCTTTTATGAGTAGTAGGTGCAAATACTTCACTCTCTTGAGCACCAAAGCCAAATGGAAACTCAAAGGTAGGCGAAACTTCTTCCTCGGTTTGCTTCATACTAGGTGCTTCACCTAAAGAAGCAGCTGGTTGAGGTGCTAGAGTGATTTTATGAGCTTCTGGCGTATTTTCAGCTTTCTTTTCATGACTTGGAACAACAATCTTAGTTGTGCGTACTTGTGAGAAAGTAATACTCGGTTTAAATGTATCTTTTGCAGCGTTAGTTTTTTCCTCTGAGCTAGCATTTGATTGTTCATCTACAGTTTCAACAGTAGCAGTTGTGTTATTATCAGTTTTTTCTGGCAAACTATCTTCATCTAAGTTGCTAGTTGAAGTGTCAAGTAAGGATGTTAAATAAGCATCATTGCTTTTGTTTTTCACTGTAGCGTTGTCAGGATTTTGCTCATTATTATCAGTTTCTTGAGCTGAGGAATCATCTGATTTGTCAAGGTTAGGCAACAAAAGGCTATTAATGTAATCTGCTGAGTCACGTTCACCATTTTCAGGCTGTGGGTCAGTGTTTTTTGCTTCTTCAGTGTCTTGAGTTAGTTCAATATCATCATCTAGCTCAAACAATGCAGCTTGCTCAACTGGCTCAACTGATTCAGTCTGAATAGTCTGTTGAATTTGTTCAGTGTTTTTATTGTCTTCATTGTCGGGAAGGTCAATTTCAAGATGCTCGCTTTCAGTGTTTACATTCTCAGTAAGTTCACTTTCAGCAAGCTCGTCTTGCATGGTTTGCAAGTTTAAGGTCTGCGGTTTAGAGTCATTAGATTCGAAGTCATCCGCAATTCCTATTTGCTCATTATTTTCATCTACATTGTCTGATAGAAGGTCAAAAACAGCGATGCGTAATTGACTGCGTGTAATGGGCATGGTTATGGAATAACTAAAAACATTATTATCATATTCTTCTGCGGTGTTTTCATCAGCATAAATGGCCAAGCGCGAAACATGTTTAAGGCTATGCTCTGCTTCATAGGCTTGTAGTTCGCTAATGTTTTGAGAAATAATATTACTTGGTTGCTCTGTGTCAAATATAATTAAAGCAGCAGGGTTCTGGGCGTATTGCGCTAAAGTCTCTCTTTTATTGCGAGCTTCAAGCATATTGTATGGCAAATCTTCTAAGAAAAAGGACCATAGTTGCCTATTGGCATCGTTGTCAGAAACGATAATTATATTAGAACGTTCTGGGTCGTTAGATGTTGGTGAATCTCTCTTTGCATCGTTGGTTGCAACTTCACAATTTAAGGTAAAAGAAATAGTTGCCCCATGTGCATTACTTTCCATGCCAAGAAAACCATGACTGCTGGCAGTAAGCTCCCATGCACGCGCAAGTGCAGAAACACTGCGTTCGTGAGGTGGCCTTCCAGTGCCAGTGTCAGTTACTGTAAAGAGCAAATGACCAGGGTTAACACTTTCTGGCACTCGGCGAACTGCAAGCTGTACCGCACCCCTATTGGTAGCTCGCACAGAGCTTTCAAGTAATAAGCGCAGCACAAAAAGTAAATGTACAGCATCGCCTTTGTATCTTCTGGACAAATGTGGTGGCATAAACCAAGAAAGGGCTATGTTTTTGCTATCTGCCAAGGGAGATACAGAGTCATGAGCTTGGCGCAAAAGAGTTTGCAATTCAAAGTTAGTTTCTTGAAAAACCATGGATTGAGGCGCATGCTTTCCATCCACTGGTGAGCTTAGGGTAGTAGAAATATTTCGCACTCCAGAAACAATAGAGGAAACATGCTCACGCGCAGCAGCAGACAAGGCGCAAGACTCAAGCGATGATAAATCATGTAGGAGTTGATCAACGGGCCAGCGTAAACTTTCTTCAAGGCTTGAGCTGCTAGTGCTTGTTTCATTGTTTTGAGCTTGGTCAATATTTACAACTTTAAGATTGGGGTCTTGTAAATCATTATTATGTTCACTTGCGTCTAAATTAAGGTCAAGTGCATGCTGTTGGTTTGTATTTGATTTATTATTCTGGTCTTTTTGTGTTTGCCTTGCATATTCTTGTGGTGCTGTTGTGCCAGCAATAATGAGCGTGCTAATGGCAATGCCCCAAAGTGGCAGAGTTTCCAAAATGGGTAGCGGTAGAAAGTGTGGTTCTTGCAAGCCCGCATAGGCGAGAGCTGCGCCAAGCGGTGGAAACAGAGTTCCAATTAAAAAGCGCCTTGCACCAGGTAGTCCGCTAAGCCACGCCCCAAGGGTTGTGGGTACAAATATAACAGTTAGCAAAGGCCAAAGGGAAAGGTAGCGCACTGTCCAAGCATAGCCAGGTATAAGTGGCATTAAAGCCACAACAATACCAGGAATGCATAATATTAGATATTGTATGTCTACTAAACGAGAAGAAACATTGCTTCGCATAAGATGTCTTGCCACATGCGAAAATAAAATTAAAGCAACCCCTGGCGCAATTACTGCTGCCATGTCGTCAAGTACCACATAACCACGAGCAGTTGGTGGCACTCCCCAAATAGCATAAAAAAGCGCAACGCCAGTATATAAACTTGCCCAAATTCTCCACTGCCCCCTTTCTGTGAGCCCACGCAAAAGACAAAGCAACATAACTACGCAAAGGGCAACAATAACCGCAGGAACAGCCAGACGCTCAAGTGATGTTGCGGCATTGTGTGGTGTGCGTAGAGTTGGCGAAAACCAAAGACCGGGCATGCCGTCCATGCTAATATACATGGTTGTAGGTGTTGCCCTTGGCTCAGGCATAGAAAAAACGGACTGCTGTGTTGGGGTGTGCGTTTGCCATTCTGTGTTCTCTTGCAGGCTATTATACTTAGGAGCGTAAAGAGTTGGCTTTGCAGGGATAGAATCGCCCAAGTCTAGTAACAGGGCATGTGGGGTAATGTTTGGATTTCTTGCAGCTATGGTAAAGCGCAGCCAAACAGTACCGCTTTCTAGTGGTACATCATTTAATTTTAGCGGTTTAAATGATTTTTGTAGATCTTCTTTTTGTATGTCTTCAATGTTTAACGTACCATCAGAGTCAATAATCCAGTCAAAATAACCAAGCATAGACATGGAGCCTTGCTCTATGTAAGCGGGTACACGCTCAGCCGCCAAGGAGGGGGATGACAAAATAAAGCATAAAGCTAACAAAAAACTCATGCTTAAATATTTGTTAATTACAAAGTATTTTTTTGACATATCCCTCTCCTGTTATGGCTAAGATATTTTAACGTAAATCTTTAATCATTTGAGATAGTAATTGGCCGTTAGGTGTTTTGGCGTTGGGGTCTATTCGCAATAGTTGCTCCCATCTTTCAATGGCCTCAGCCTTACGCCCGAGGTCATAATACAATATAACGCCAGCATTAAAAAGTGAATTTTTATGAGTGGGGTTGACACTTGTGGCTTTGGAGTAGGATTGCAAGGCAAGGTCATACTGGCCAAGCTCTCTGTACATGGTTCCACGGTCAGTTAACACATTGGCATTATTAGGTTCTAATTCCAAGGCTTTAGTGTAGGCAATAACAGATTCAGTGGCATTGCCAGCATCATAGTATAAATTACCAAGCTTGACCCAAGCCCTAGCATTTTTCGGGTCATTTTCTGTGGCAGTTTTTGCTTTGGCAATTTCAGCATCAAGTTTAGCTTCTTGATTGCTTATATTTCCATCAGCATTTGTTGGGCTGGAAAAACTACCAAAACTTGGAATTAATGTACCCATATATAAGCCAAAAAGCAACGCTGCAATCACAGACACAACCATGGTTGTGCGACGTACATATTGAGTATTTTCAGAATTTTTATTGCTAGACATAAGTTCTCCTAATTATTTTTTTGAGCTTTTGCTTTTTCAAGCTCAGCACGAATAACATTTTTTAACTCATCATGAGCTTCAGGGTTGTTTAAGCCACGTTCAAGCTCAGCTATACCCTTATCAATGTTTTTGAAATGATAAATTTGTAAAATTCCAAGGCTGTAGCGAGCAGAAGCATCCTCGCCAATGGCCACTACTTGCTCAAAAGCACTTGCGGCTTCATCATGTTTGCCTGTATTATATAAAATAATTCCATGAAGATAGTGGCCTTGCGCATTCTTAGGCTCAAGTTCAAGAGCACGGTGAATAAAGTTTTCTGCGGCAGTCCACTCTTTGCCTTCTATGAGGTGCTCGGTTAGGTGAATTATGGTTGGAATGTCATTGGGATTGGATTGTAATTCTTGCATAAGTTTACCCACATCAGGATTCATGGGCATGGAGCCAGACTCTTGAGCTGCCTGACTAGGGGCAGAACCACGCGTTTGCCTTACAAGGTCTGGATCCTCTATGCGTTTGATGAATGAAGCACCAAGCATAATAACAATGCCAAGTCCCATGCAAGCAAGGGTAATCTTTTTTTGTATACTTAAATCATTACTCATTATCTAAAGCCTCCTTTAGGCTAAGGCGTTGTTCAATGTTTTTTTGGGTTTTTGCCAGAAAGCACACATATGCACCAATACCAAGCCAAACGGCAATATTAGCACTCATAAGCCAGTATATACTATCCATGTGAACTCCTTAATTTATTTATTGATGAGTTAGCAAATTTTCTAAGCTTGCTTGTTGTTGTAATTGGTTTTTGCGTATGTATACAAGGCTTGCCCAAATGAGAGCAAAGCTAAATAAACAAACAAATACAGTAGTTTTCATGTCGGCATCAAGTCCGCCGCCCTTGGATGCAAATACAGCAGGATGAATTGAACGCCAAAGCCTTGCTGATAAAAAAACAAGGGGCACATCTATGAAGGCAATTATGCCCACAACGCCACGCACAGTGGCATTGCGCCCAGCTGGCATTTCAAGCCCACGCAAGATTAAATAGCCCATGTATACAAACCACATAATAAGGGCTGTGGTTAGACGTGGATCCCATGTCCACCAAACTCCCCAAGAGTGCCTTGCCCAAATGGAGCCAGTCACAATGGCAAGGCCACTGCATAAGACGCCAACTTCAGCCGCAGCAAGGGCCCATGCGTCCCATTTGGGATTTTTGGTGCGTAAATAGGCAATGGAGGCCACAAAGGTCACAAAAAAACTCATAAACGCCCACCAAGCAAGGGGCAAATGAATATAAAAAATCTTTTGCACAATGCCCATGATGGCCTCTGTTGGGGCATAAACAAATATAAACCACTGGCAAACAGCCATGGCTATGCCAGAAATAAGCGCTATTATTTGTATGGCTTTTGGCATTTAATCCTCGCTTGCATAAATAAAATCAAAAAGAAAAAGCCCAGCTCCTAAAAAAAGTGCATCAAAGGCCAAGGCTATGCCAAACCATGAGCTTAAGCCTTCTGGCAGGTCTTCACTAAAAGCACCAGCCCCAATTCTAATGCCTGCTAAGAGCAAGGGTATTAAAAGTGGAAATAAAATAATACTTAACAATGACTCTCTTGCGGCTTGCCCTTGGGCTAAAGCTCCAAGCAATGAGCCAAGTGCTGCCATGCCAATGTCCACCAATAATATTATCAGCAAGGCATAAGCCCATAATGGCGAAATGCTTTGCCCTAGAAAAACGATGGTTGCAGGCAAAAAAACAAGCTGAGCCGCAAGAATTAATAATAAACCAGCAAGGCCCTTGCTTATCCAGACCACTTGAATGGGGTGGGGCATGAGCAAGAGTCCTTGGCGAGAATTATTCATTTCTTCAATGCCATAAAGCATGTTAAATACAAGAACTTGACAAAAAGCAGAAGCTAACCAAAACACAGCCGCAGCTCCTTGTGCAGGCATGATGCTGCCAATTTCTTGGGATAGACTAAATACAAAAAGTAGCAAAAGCCCAAGCAATAAAGCTTGCACAAGGCCACTGCCTCGAGCAAGTGTTAGGCAAATGTCTTTTTTCACCAAGGCTATGATGGCTCTTAGCATGTGCCCTCCACATTTTGCATGGTGGGCACGCCATCATAAACAAGGCGACCATTTTCCAATTGTAATAATCTGGTGGCAAGGGCAGAATCTGCGGCAATGTCGTGGCTTATCCACACAATGCCAGCACCATTTTTACAAGCCTTGCTCACTTCCATGCGCAAAAGGCTTGCAGATTGTACATCAAGCCCAGTGCAAGGTTCATCAAGCAACCAGAGCTTGGGTTCAATTAACAAAATTCTTGCGAGATTAAGCCTTTGGGCCATGCCACGCGAAAAAACTCCAGCTTTTTCATGTGCAAATGGTGCCAAATCCACACGTTCTAATATATTAAGTAGCTTTTTGTCGTCAGCATTAACATTGTATATTTCACGCCAAAATCGTAAATTTTCAAGGGCAGTTAAACCTGTGTACAAAAAAGTACTATGCCCCAAATATCCAATGTTTTGTTCATCGACGTGGCAATGCACTTTACCAGCACTTGGACTGGCAAGTCCTGCCATGATGCGAAGCAAGGTTGACTTACCAGCGCCATTTGCACCCATGAGCAAACAAATTGTACCTTCGGCAAGTTCAAAACTTACATTTTTAAAAATGCAACGATGCCTGAAGAATTTTGCAACATTTTGTACTTGTAATAACATAGGTTTTTCTAAAAATTCATTAAAGTATAATCAAAAATTACTAAAAATGAAATGCTAGGTTGTGAGAAGTTTTAGGACCAGAATGGGTGCCATAATCAGACTAAAACTTCTCACCCAAAGCAAATTAAGCTTTTTCAGAAACTTTTCTTCTGCGCAAACCTAAGAAAGGGAAGATGCACATAAGCACGCCACCAATCCACATCCAGTTAACCAGCGGATTAACACTAACACGCAGTGTAACCCTTGCGTCTTTATCAATGCCTAAGAAAGATGCATATAATTCATCGCCAAGGCTAAAGATGGTTGCAGCTTCATAAAAATGCTGATTGCCAAATTTTGAATATAGGCGCAGCTGCGGTGTTATATACCCTATTAATTTTTCGCCCTTTGTTACTTTTACGTTGGACATTAAATACTCAAAACCAGGTTGCTCGCCATCGCTGACCTTTTCAAGGGTCAAGGTGTAAGCACCAAGTTTTGCTTGCTCGCCTTCCGCTAACTGTATGTCATCTTCAATTTTATATGGCCCTGAAAAAGCAACTCCAATAACCACCATAATAAGACCAATGTGTACGCCAAAGGCTGCCATGGTATTCATTTGAGCTCTTATGGATTTTTCCATGAACAATAAGGCAATTGAAACAATTGCCGCGATGGATGCACATGTTGCCACAAAGGCTGTGGGGTTGCGATAATCTGCAAACCAAAGTCCAATACCAGCAAGTACAAAGGATGCGGCAACAGTAATTATTTTTTTCATATCACGCACGCCGCCATTCCAACCAAGCCAAGGGCAAAATGCAAGTATTACACTTATTAAGGCAAATAGAGGCAAACAAACTTTATTATAAAATGCAGCTTCTAAGCCTTGAGATTGAGGTGAGAATAAAAGACTAATTAAAGGCCAAAGGGTGGCTATGCAAATGATAACTGAAAGCATGAGTAATACCCATGCAGTTACAACTAGCATACCTTCACGGCTATCAATGCCGGCAAGTGCTTTGCGTGAATTTGGACCAAAAAAAGCAATCCAAGCGCAAAGTACGGTGGAGGATAAAATAAATATTAATAGTGGTAGGCCAACGCCACCGTCACCAAAGGCGTGTACGGAGTTAATAACCCCACTACGCACAAGGTAGGTTGCAAAAAATGCAGAGATGGTGGTTAAAGCCATGAGAAAAACATTGGTGCGACCAAGCTTGTTGCGTCTGCTCTCAATGATAGTGGTATGAATTGCAGCAGTGCCAATAAGCCATGGGATTAGCGAGGCATTTTCCACAGGGTCCCATGCCCAATAGCCGCCCCAGCCAAGTTCCATATAGGCCCACCAAGCACCAAGAATAATGCCAGCTGTTAAAAAGAGCCAAGCAAGTAAGGTGAAGGGTCTTGCCACTTCAATCCAAGAACCTTCCTTTTCTCCCATGCCAGAAAGGCATTGAGCAAGTGCCAAGCAACCAGGTATAACAAATCCACCATAACCCCAAAAAAGCAAGGGTGGGTGAAAAATCATGCCAGGATTTTGCAATAATGGGTTTAAGCCATTGCCATCGGCTGGCACCGGTGTATGCATGAGGAATGGGTTGCTCCAACCTGTGAGCAACAGACTGAAAAAACCCATGATTCCAAGGAAAAACAGCCAAAACCAAATGCGAGTACTTTCACTTAACTTTTTGTAAGCAGGGGTAAAGAGGAAGAACAAACCACACAAAGCAACAGACAAAGCCCAAAACAATAATGAGCCAGCCTGACCTGCCCAAAATGCAGTAAGTCTATAAAAAACTGGTAAAATGCGATCTGTGTAACTTGCCACATATACCAAGGAAAAATCATTCCAAAATAGTGCGTGTAAAAGTAGGGCAGACGCAAGAACCAATGCACCTGTCATAATAATTTGTGCACTTTCAATTACTTTTAATGCATTGGTGCGGCCTTGGTATAATTGCAATACCGCAAAGGCTGCGCCGCCAAGGCAGCAAAAAAGTGCCAACATGAGCATACCATAAGCAAAAAAATACATGCTTGCTCCTTTAAGTAGGATATTTAAATGGGAGGGGCAAAAGGCTTGGCCTTAGATATCCCTGTTTTCCTTTTCATACTTGGACGGACATTTGGTCATTAAGGTTTTGGCTGCAAAAACGCCGTCACCATTAATACCACCCTCCACAATAACTTCAGCTCCAGCCTTAAAAGTGTCAGGTACTGCACCTTTATAGCTTACCACTAAATGTTGGGAAGTTTTGTTTGTGTCCACAAGACGGAAAACAACACCAGGGCCTTGCTCCATATGTTGCAAGTCCTCGGCGGCAACAGTACCAAAAAGCCGTGCAGCTTTGAGTTTGTCATTTTCAACTGCTAAGGCCTCAGATACGTTGAGGAAATAGACGCTATTTTCTGTAAGCCCAGAATAGACAAGGTAGCCTGCACCACTTAAAAATAAGAGCAAGGCAACAATATACATGGGCGTAGATTTTTTTTGTTTCATAAAATCTCACTGTGTTTCCGCTTGTGTGCATAACAAAAAGCGTGTTTGTCTAGCTAAATCTATGTTAAAGTCCATTATGGTGTTTTAACATTTTTTCCCGTGACGGCCTTACGTCTTGTACGCGCAAGGTCACGCAAATCAGCCACTGGGTCGCTTTCATCCACAATCTCACGACCCAAAATCTCCTCTAGCACATCCTCAAGGGAAACCACGCCCGCCAATCCGCCGTATTCATCCAGTACGACAAAAAGGTGAGAGCGTGAATTCAAGAATTCTTGGAGTAATGTATCCAAGGTCTTACTTTCTTGAACAAAGTTCACAGGCACCATGATGGATCCAAGCGTACAATTTTCGCCATCCGCCATACGCTTGGCCAACGTGCGCCGCTCCAATATACCAACAATATCTTCGTTATTTTCTGCATATATGGGAATACGACTAAAGTGCCATACTTCATGTACTTTACAAGCCTCACTCATGTCAAGGTCTGCAGACAAAGAAAATACAACTGTTCTTGGAGTCATAATATCCCAAACTCGTTTTTTATCTAGTGAAAGCACATTACGAATGGTGCGTTCTTCAAAGGGTGCAATGCGCCCTGCTTGGCGAGATAGACTTGCCGCTGCGCGAATATCTTCTTCAGAAACTTGCGGACCGTTGCCTGATGGGGATATAAGCCTTGTTAAAAAACCAGAAAACCAAATAACGGGCATTAAAATTTTTGTTAACAAATATAATGGTCTTGCCATGACGCTTGAAACTGGGTTGGCGTATATTACCCCAATGGTTTTTGGTATGATTTCACCAAAAATTAAAACTAGGCAAGTAAATATTGCCGCAAAAGCACCCATGTAAACTGAGCCAAATACTGCTGTAAAAGCGGCACCTGCAATGGCAGAGCCTGCGGTATTAGCAACTGTGTTTAAGGTTAAAACAGCGGCTATGGGTCGTTCAACTTGAGCGCGCATGGTATAAAGTAATTCTCCAGAAAGCTTGCCTTTTTTTCGTAAATTTTCAATGTGCCCCCAAGTTACAGAGTAAAGCATGGTTTCAGTTAGGGAGCAGGTTGCAGAAATAATTAAGGCAAAGGCCACGGCCAAAATAAGCGTAAGCATAGTAATTCCTTTAAAGTAAATTGATATTTAATCTATATCCTATGAAAATGCTTTGGGCAATATTTAATACTCATGGATTTTTTAAAATTTTTATCTGCACAAACATCTTGGTTGTTCATTGTATTATAATGTAAACATTAAAGACTGCAGAACAATTAATTGTGTGGAGTCTTATCTTACCAGTAATCATTCATATAATTAGAATGCCGTGCATAAAATTTACTCATTTGCCCTAAAGTTTGACAAAAGAATGCCGATGATTATATCGTAAAAGCAGTATTATTATATTTTTCCAGTGGGACTTTTATGAATATTGATGGCGTATATACCGCTGCTGTTGAGAGCACCCCCAACTATAATCCAGCCATGGAAATATTTGCTTTGAGCAATGACGGGCAGGGTAATAAGGGTGAGCAAGGCAATAATGGTAATAATAGTTCCAAAAAAACCACAGATACACTTACTCTTAGCCCAGAAGCTCAAACCCAAGTGCGTGAGTTGCAACAGCGTGACCGTGAAGTGCGAGCCCACGAACAAGCCCACGTTGCCGCAGCAGGTCAATATGTGCGTGGCGGTATAAATTACACTTACACCAAGGGCCCAGACAATAAGCAGTATGCCACTGGCGGCAATGTGTCTTTAGACACAAGCCCCATTGCTGGCGACCCAGAAGCCACAGAAGAAAAGGCGCGCATTTTACGCAGTGCAGCTCTTGCTCCGGGCAACCCATCAGCTCAAGACCAAAGTGTAGCCGCACAAGCATCTACCATGGAAGCTGAGGCCCGCACAGAGCAAATTCAAGAAAAAACAGAAAATCAAAGTAAAAATCCAAGTGTTGAGCAAAATAATTTTGCAGCAAATTTTGCCAATGTTAATTCTTCCGCTCATGTGGCAGAAGGGCGAAACATACAAAATAATACATTCCAAAGCTCAGTAAATAGTACCTTTGCACCTGTACAAGCTCTCATGTCTGATACAGTAATGCACAGCCCTCGCGCAGTGGTTAATAATATTGACAACGCCATTTCAGCCTACAAAACTCAACAAAGAAGCGCCTTTACTCCAACATCCCTTGCCCCTTGGGGCACGGGTATTAGTCTGCAAGTTTAATTTCTCACATGTTCCCAGCCGTTTCCATCATCATGAATTGCTACAATAGCGCAGAGACTTTATCAGAAGCACTGCAAAGCGTAATGGCCCAAACCTTTACCGATTGGGAAATTATTTTCTATGACAATGGTTCAGATGATGAAAGCTTAGGCATTGCAAAAAGCTTTGCTAAGAAATCTGAAAAAATACTTATTTTTCAAAATGCTGAGCGTATTTCCTTGGGCCACTCTCGCAATGGGGCCATGGCAAAAGCCAGTGGAAAGTATATTGCTTTTTTGGATTGTGATGACATTTGGCTGCCCACCAAGCTTGAAAAACAAGTTAAACTTTTGCAAGAAAATTCAAACGTGGCCTTGGTTTGTAGCGATGCAGAAAATTTTTACATTAAAAACAATAAATACAAATCCCTGAGTCGCATGTTTGCAACGGCTACACCGCACAGGGGCAAGGTTTTTAAAAAATTAATTATGGGGCAGTGGATAACCATGTCCTCGGTGCTTTTGCGGCGTGATTGCTTACAAAAAAAAGAGGACAGATACTTTGATAATGCCTTAAATATATGCGAAGAAGCAGATTTTTTTTATGCTTTAGCCCATGTTCATGATTTTGACTATGTGGATGAGGTGCTCACAAAACGTCGTATTCATCATAAAAATATAACTTTTACTCGCTTTGATGACTTGGCGGCAGAAACAGAATATATATTAAAAAAGCAGCATGAACTATATGCTGATTTTCACATAAAGTATGCGGAAATTGTACAAATATTAAATGAAAGAGCAGCATTTCAAAAATCCATTGCCCATTGGCGTAATGGCAAGCCAAGGGCCGCTCGTACATGCTTGGCTAAATGCAGAACTCTTAAGGCAAAGTTGTTTTACATGGTGAGTTTTATGCCACCAGTGCTTTTCCCCCATTGTGCAAAAATATATTTACGCTTTGCCAAATATTTGCGTTAGAGGTTATCATTAATGCAAGGTTTACAGCAAAACATTCCCAAAGTTAAACATGTTCCATGGATAATACACATTGATATGGACGCTTTTTTTGCGTCAGTGGAACAATTGGACGATGAAAGCTTGCGTGGCAAGCCTGTGGTAGTGGGAGGTGGTGAGCGTGGAGTTGTTTCTGCTGCATCCTATGAAGCGCGTGTGTTTGGGGTGCGCTCTGCCATGCCAACGCATATGGTGAAAAAACTTTGCCCAGAGGCCATTTTCGTGCGTGGGCGTATGAGCCGCTATAAAGAGCTGTCAGCCATAGTTATGCATACCTTGGGCCAGTTTTCGCCCATGGTTGAACCAGCCTCCATTGATGAAGCCTATATGGACGCCGCTGGCCTTGAGCGACTTTTTGGGCCCATAGATCAACTGGCGCAAAGCATTAAAAAAGCAGTATTTGAGGCAACAGGCCTTACCTGCTCCGTAGGGGCAGCACCCATAAAATATTTGGCAAAAATCGCCTCAGACATAAACAAACCCAATGGCTATTATGTGCTTTATCCACATGATATTGAGGGTTTTTTGGAAAAACTTCCAGTGGGCAAAATCCCGGGTGTGGGTAAACAATTTATAAAGGAATTACAGGTGCTGGGCATCCGAACGGCCTCAGATGTGCAAAAATTCCCAGCTGAGTTTTGGCAGCGCCGCTTCGGCAAGGGCGGTGTTATGTTATATGCACGTTCGCAAGGTCATGATTCTCGAAAAGTTGAACCAATTGCCGCCCCAAAGTCTGAAAGTGCAGAAAAAACTCTTTCGGAAAATACATGGGACAAGCAAGAATTACACCGTTATTTATTGGCCCAAGCTGAGCGAGTGGGGGCATCATTGCGCAGGCAAAATTTGCGTGGGCGTGTGGTTACGCTTAAGGTAAAATATGCTGATTTTACTCAAATTACGCGCAGTCGAACTCTTGAGCAAGCAACGCAAAGCACGCAGAACATTTTCGATATTGCTACGGATTTACTTGATAAAGTTAAGCTTGAGCAAAAGGTTAGGCTTATTGGGCTTGGGGTTTCGGGTTTTGATCAGAGGGATGAGCAGGCTTCTTTGTTGAGCATTGTTACCGATAATAGTGATGTAGAAAAAAATGCAAAGCTTGATACAGCTCTTGATGAGCTTCGTGGGAAGTTTGGTGGGCAGGCAGTGGTGCGAGGGCGGTTGTTTAAGGATGATTAGATAGTTTTTGGTCTTACGGCCTATTGATTTTAGGCGGCCTTACGGCCTGTTCATTACTTTTGTGTGGTTTTGTGATATTTTAATTATCTTGACTGTGAGCTATAAATACGCCATAAGCGGCATTGGTTAAATATCACCAAAAACAAAGGAAAAAGCATGGCAAAAATAGCCATTGTGGGCGCAGGCCTAGCAGGTTGTGAATGTGCACTTGTGCTGGCAAAAAATGGCATTAGTGTTAGCCTTTTTGAGCAAAAGCCAGTGCATATGTCTGATGCACATCAGCTACAAGATTTATCTGAGCTTGTTTGTTCAAACTCCTTACGCAGCAATGAGCTTGCATCGGGCATTGGTCTTTTGAAGCAAGAAATGCGAGAGCTTGAAAGTCCCTTTATGGCCATGGCAGACTCCTGCACAGTGCCAGCAGGCAAGGCCTTGGCCGTTGACAGAGAGCTTTTTGCGAAAGGTGTGACCAAGGCTGTGGAGGAACATGGCAATATAAGCCTTTATCGCAAACAAATTCAAAGCCTTGACGATGCAGAACTAAATGATTTTGAACATGTGGTCATTGCAGCAGGGCCACTGGCATCTGACAGCTTAGCAACGTCCATTGCGGAAAAGATTGGCAACAAACAACTGTATTTTTATGATGCCATTGCCCCCATTGTCAGCGCTGAGTCCTTGGATAGAAGTATTATTTTTAGAGGTTCTCGCTATCAAGAACCGGAGGAAGCAGCCATTCATGGTGAATATTTGAATTGCCCCATGGAAAAGGATGAATATTTAGCTTTTTATAACAATATATTAAATGCTGAAAAAGTGGCAACCAAGGACTTTGAGAAGGAAGTACACTTTGAAGGTTGTATGCCCATTGAGGCCCTTGCCGCAAGGGGTGAGCGCACCTTGACCTTTGGCCCGCTAAAGCCTGTGGGCTTCATTGATCCACGCACAGGCCGACGCCCCTATGCTATTGTGCAATTGCGCACTGAAAATCTAAACCAAAGCATGTATAACTTGGTGGGATGTCAAACAAAGCTCACTTACAAAGCCCAAGAGCAGGTTTTTCGCTCTATACCTGGCCTTGAAAATGCAGAATTTGTGCGCTTTGGCAGTATGCACCGCAATACATATGTTAATGCGCCGCAAGTTCTTGGGCTAGACTTAAGGTTGCTTGGGCAAAAGAAGTTTCGTCTTGCTGGGCAAATAACTGGGGTTGAGGGCTATGTGGAGTCTGCGGCATGTGGTCTTTGGGCGGCCATGCTTATTATTGCAGAGTTGCAGGAAAAACCACTCACACAGCCACCGGTGCAAACGGCCCTTGGGGCACTATTAAATCATTTGCAAACGGAAGTTAAAAAATTTCAGCCATCCAATGCGAATTTTGGGCTTATGCCAGAGCTTGAGCAAAGGGCTAAGAAGAAAGAGCGCAAAGCTTTATATGGCGAGCGAGCGAGGGAATTTTTTGCGCAATGGCTGAAAAATCGCTAAAAGCAGAAATATACTAAGTTTTACGCTTTCTGCCCATGAACTCATCTAGCACAGATGAGCGCACCTTATATGACTTTTCCGTATCAAGTTGCTTCAAATCTGCTCTATCAATATAATATATAGCCCCACAAGGACACATGGCGGCACAAGCTGGGCCCATGCCTTGCTCACGTCTTTTGGCGCAAAGGTCACACTTACGACTGCCAACGCCTTTGTCGGACTCAAAAAAACCAGCATAAGGGCAAGCCAGCATACAAGCACGACTCTCACAACCTCTACAATGCATGGGATTTAAGATTACCGCACCATCTTGGTCGCGGCTAATGGCATTGTTGGGGCATGTTTTCATGCAATAGGCTTGCTCGCAATGTACACAGTAAACAGGCACAATTTGGCCTTCTGAACTGCGAGCCATAACAATGCGTGGTTGGTCATACAGGAATTTGCAAACGGCCTCGCAAGTTTCGCAACCAATGCATTTTTCATAATCAATATATAGTGTTTTTCCAGTTGTTTGAGTGCTCATAATCTTACCTTAATGAGTTGGGCGCAATGACGTCTGCTGCATAGTTGTATTCTGATTCACGGTGCTGAGATTTTAAGTCAAGCCAGTGGGCAAGGGAGCGAGCGGCTCGAAGACCACTATAAACGGCCTTGCCAATTTTACTTGGGCCTGTAAGCACATCTCCAGCCACAAAAACGTTTTCAATCTTAGTCATATGTAGCCAACGCACTTCGCCTTTGCGCACGTCAGTTAAACCCAGCTGGTCTTGGAAGGGTGGGGTTGGTACTTCACCAATGGCAGACACCACCATGTCCACTGCAATACTTTGGGTCTCATTGGTATTTTTATTTGTAAATTCTATGCCTTCCACTTGTGTTTCGCCCAAAACTTTCGTGGGTACACAAAGCTCTTGCCATGTTATGCCGTCTTTAATTAGACGTTCAATTTCAAAAACACCAGCTGGAGCATCCTGCATGCTGCGTCTATAAAGCATATGAACGCTTTTTGCGCCCATTTGCATGGCGCTATGGGCCACATCCACTGCTGAATAACCTGCACCTATTACAGCGATATTTTTGTCTTTTACATCTGGTGCTTGCACATTTGCACGGCCATAGCGGGCAGCACGGATGGGAAATAAAAATTCTAAGCCCGAAAGCACATTGCTTAAATTTTCGCCTTCAATTTCCATGCGACGTGATTTCCATGAGCCAGTACAAATTATTATGGCGTCATGGTTTTCCACAAGTTCATCGAGGCTGCGCATATCTTGTGAAAAGTGGTCGCCCTCTTCTTCAAATAGTGGGTTTGAACAACAAACCTTGGTTTGATTATGAAAATTAACACCATAGGAGCGAGAGAGTAAGGTAGTGCCTTTTTGAATGCGCTCAGAAGGTATGCGGTGACCAGGAATGCCAAAAAGCATTAAACCGCCAGGCTTTGGCAATTTGTCATATACGTCCACTTGATAGCCATGCGAGGCCAAAAAACCACAAGCAGCAAGACCTGAAGGCCCAGCACCAATAATACCAACCTTGCGGTTATTGGGTTTGGCTGGCTCTTTGCGTAAAAAAGCAAAATTCATCATATCTTCATTCATGCGGCCTCGCTTGGGTTATATACTAAAAAAACTTCACCAACTCAAAGAGCTTGTGGCGTGGGGTTGTGGATATATGATAATACTGATTTTGAGGAATGTATATAAAAGGAATATCCTCACTGCGCTGTAATAAAAAAAGTGATAAAATTACCCTGTTTACCGCTTGATGCCCCACAATTAGCAGTGGCGAATCTCCAGCAATAAATAATGCGCGCCTAAGCCCCCTGCGCACACGCTCACGCAAAATGGCATAACTTTCGCCGTTGGGGTAGGCATAGCTGTATTTATTGGCTCGCCGCCCAGCACTAACCTCTGGCATTTGTATATTTATGTCCTCATAGCGCATATCTTCGCAATCTCCAGCCCAAATTTCGTCAAATTCTTTCAAAGCCATGCTGTTAGAGTCTGGTCTATCCTTCATTAAGGGAGCGGCAGTTTGATGCGAGCGAAGTCTTGTGGATGTGAAAATCCAAGGAATTTCAGAAGATTGCAAATGATCTGCCAAGCTATTTGCTTGGCGCAGGCCTTTTTCTGTTAAAGGAGGATTGCCACCAATGCGGCCCTCAAGGTTAAATTGCGTTTGCCCATGCCTAACTAAATAAAGATTACGCACCCACATGGAAACGACAACATCTCTAATGGCAGGATAATGCGGCGAATCGCAAGGGCACTCTGCCAATATGCGGTTGGCTGTGGCATCAACACACATCCAGTATTTTTCGTCTATACCTACTGGCTCGTATAGTTCTTCATAGTAGGCAATGCGTGCATGAAAGCTTTTAAGAGCTTCATCCTCTGGCATATTTTGAAATTCTGGCAGCTTGCTCTTTGCTCTGGTAAAATTGTCTTGCAAGAGTGGGTCTTCATTTACGCAATCAATAAAAAGCACTGGGTAGTCGGTCAAAGTATTTTGAATTACTTGCCTTCTAGCTCGGCTGGTATTGGTTGCGTCCAAAATAGCAACATCGCCACCTTCTGCCAAAAAAGCCTGAGCACGACGCATATTTTGAAGGGCAATTTGTTCGCGTGTTTCACGTCCATCTGTATTATTTGCAGAGTAAAATTCAGCGGCGGCAGACTCTGCTCCAGCCACTTCACGGCGCACATCGCCATTATTAAAAATGGCGGCTTGGGTACCTTCAGCTTGTAGGTTTTCACAAATACGCTTTGCAAGCGTACTTTTACCTCTGGCAGGTAGGCCCACCATTGCTACATAAAGTTTCCGCATTAAAACTACTTAACCTCAAGGCGTAAGAACCTTTTTTTGCCCAAGCGTATAACATAATTACCAGCTGGTAACGGGCTCTGTGCATCGTCTGAGCGCACATCATCAATGGAGAATGCGCCTTCTTTAATTAATCTGCGTGCTTCTCCGCGTGACTTAACAAGGCCTGCGGCCTCTAAAAACACAGGTGGGGTGCTATCTTCACCACTTGTGCAACTGTGAGTTGGGGCATCATCTGGCACGCCACCTTTTACAAATACAGCAGTAAAGCCTTGGCGAGCTTCCTTAGCGTCTTTTTCTGAGTGGTAGCGAGTGACCATTTCTTCGGCTAAATCTTCTTTAGCCACCTTGGGGTGAATTTCTCCCTTTTCAACGCCTCGCTTTTTTGCGGCAATTTCATCCAAGCTAAAGGAAGAAAGAAGTTCATAATAACGCCACATTAGCTCGTCAGAAATGGACATGACCTTGCCAAAAATATCTGTTGGGCTTTCGTCAATGCCAATGTAATTACCATATGATTTGCTCATTTTACGCACGCCATCTGTGCCCTCTAAAAGCGGTAAGGTGATAATGCATTGTGGCTCAATTTCATATTGGCCTTGCAAGTGGCGCCCCACCAGCAAGTTGAACTTTTGGTCGGTACCGCCCATCTCCACATCAGATTTTAGTGCTACTGAGTCATAGCCTTGGCAAAGCGGGTATAAAAATTCATGAATGGCAATGGGTCTTTGCTCTTTGTAGCGCTTTTCAAAGTCGTCACGCTCAAGCATGCGAGCAACAGTATAACGAGAAGCAAGGCGAATAAAATCCGCTGAACTCATGCCACCAAGCCACTTGGAGTTAAATTCCACCACGGTTTTTTCAGGGTCTAAAATTTTAAAGACTTGTTTTTTGTAAGTTTCGGCGTTGGCTAGCACTTGTTCCTGACTTAAGGGGGGGCGAGTTTCATTGCGGCCTGAAGGGTCGCCAATGAGGCCAGTAAAGTCGCCAATTAAAAATACAATTCTATGTCCAAGTTCTTGGAAATGACGCATTTTGTGCATAACAACAGTATGGCCCAAGTGTAAATCTGGGGCTGTGGGGTCAAAGCCAACCTTGATGGTTAAAGGTTTTCCACGGGCAATTTTTTTGCGCAGTTCTGCTTCGTCAATTAGTTCAGCAATACCACGTTTGATTTGGGTCATCTGTGTTTCTATGTCGGTCATGATGTTTCCTATAATATGAAATTTGGTCTAGCAGTTTTACAGCCGAGGGCATAAATGTCAATGGCGAGAATGCAAACTTAAAAAATCATTTTAGAATATGGGTGAGCATGGCATCTGCTTGCATGGCGGCGGCTTGCATAACCCTTGGTGCAAGTGGCGGATAATCATGCATATCTGAGCTAAAATCCCCCACAAGCACAAGATGTTTGCCCATGTTTTTTTGCTGCATGGGTGGCCCACCATAACCACAAATGCCAGAGGCACTCACGGTAAAAAGTTCATTTTGTATGCTATGCTCCACAAAAAGGCGTTTGCTACTTGCATCATCAAGAGCTTCAACCCAATGTGTGGCCTTGCTTAAAAAAAAGTTAATATTGTGTTCATCAAGGCGTAGTAAATGTTTTTCAATTAAAACTTTGGGGTTTAGCTCAAGCAAAATTTGTTCAAGGGAGTTAACTTTTGCCATGCCCACATGGTGAGGCATATAACATTGACGATTTAAGTTGCTGGCATCAACCACATCATCATCAATGAGCACAAAATTATTTACACCACTGCGAGCGAGCAATAAAGCACAATTTGAGCCAAGGCCACCAACACCTGCAATGCCCATGCGCACAGTGGAAAGCGCTTGCAATTGGGATTCACTTAAATATTTTGTTAAGCCTTGTTCTAACATAACAGACCTTTATATGCATTCACTTTAAATCTTGCATTAAAGCTAGATTGACGTAAATTTTCATGACGTTAATCTATACCCTAAATGTTGAGAGCAGAATATGTCAAAGACTCAAGATAAGCAATTTTTTGTACTGATAATAAATTCTTTTGTGAATGCCTTTTTATGCTTTTCAAAAATCATAGTTGGTTTTTTATTTAATAGTCAACTGCTTATAGCAGATGGCGTGCATTCGCTTTCTGACTTATTAACAGACTTTTTTTATATTGTGGGCCTAAAAATGGCCAGAAAACCCAAGGATGATGTGCATCCTTTTGGGCATAGTAATTTAGAATATGCCTCCTCGCTCATAGCGTCTGTGGCAATATTTTTCATGGTGTATGAGCTTGCGGTACAATTTGTAAAGGATTGGTCAACCCTTGCCACAAGCGTGAGCTTTTTTGTGCTTTTTGTGTCCTTATTAACCTTTATAATTAAGCTAATTCTATCGTATTATGTGCTGTATCAAGCTAAGAAGCTTGACTCACATACACTTAAAAATAGCGGACTTGAGTCCAAGGCCGATGCATATTCCACCATAATAGTAATTGTGGGGCTTTTGTTAAGCTATGTGGGCATTGAATACAACATAACTTGGCTAATTTATGCGGAAAAATTGGCAACTCTTGCCATAATTATTATACTCATTAAGGCCGCTGCGGACATATTTTTCAATAGCATGGTGGGCATTGCAGGAAGCCTTGCCACAGATGAAATTGCACAAAAATACTCACAAAGCATTGAAAATTACCTTGAAAAAAACACTAAAAATTTTGAAATAAAAGAGCTTATTGTATTAAAACAAGGTATTTACTATGACTTGTTTATAAAAATAAACTTCACCAAGGAAATTTCCTTAAGCCAAGCCAGTGAAGAAATAGGCAAATTTAGAGAGTTCTTGAATTTAGACACACAAACCAAGAAGGTTGATATTGAATTTTCGGTGGATTTTTGATGCAGAAGGGTTTTAGTGAAACTAGATACTTGCCTCATTCCCAAGGGGAATGAGGCGTTAAAGTTTTTGAGGTAACAAGGATTTTCAAAGGTGATAACTTTCATTTGACAATTCACCCAAAAAAGTTCTCTCCCCCAAAAAATTATAATTAATTAACCAAAAAATGTTTTAAGTTCATCCACAAGGGCTGGGATGGTGAAGTCCTTTGGTTGTATATGGCATTCAAGGCCGTGTTTTTGCATGGTTTTAGCGGTAATTGGCCCAATGGCAGCCAGTTTAACTTGGGGATATTGTTTAAGGGTTTCTACAGGTATGAGTGAGAGGAAGTTATCCACGGTGGATGATGAGCCAAAGGTTATGCAGTGGATGCGGCCATTTTTAAGTTCTTCAAGCACTTCTTCCTTGCGTGCCGCTGCTGGTTTTGTTTCATAGATGGGTAGAACGTCGACATTGGCACCAGCTTTGCGTAGTGCGTCTGGTAATACTTCGCGGGCTTCTTTGGCTCTTGGCAGTAGGATATTTTGTCCTTTCATGCCAAGGGCAAGCATGCCTTCAACAACGCCTTCTGCCACATATTGAGCTGGTATGAAGTCTGGGTTTATGCCTTGCTCGCGTAGAACTTCAGCAGTGGCAGGGCCAATGGCGGCAACCTTTATGCCGTGTAAGCATCTGCTATCAAGATTATGCAAGCTTAGGCGCTTCCAAAAATGCTTGACGCCATTGACGGATGTGAACACAAGCCACTGATAAGAATTGAGTTTTTTAATGCTTGCGTCAACTTCTGTATAGTCTGGCATGGGGTATATTTCAATGGTTGGAAATTGAATGACATGCGCGCCAAGGTCTGCAAGGTCGTGGGCGATGGTGCTTGCTTGCTCGCGCGCACGAGTTACCACAATACCCTTGCCAAGCAGTGGCTTTTGTTCAAACCAATTTAGCTTATCACGCAAAGTTACCACATTGCCAACGATGATGATGGATGGGTTGGTAAAACCTTGTTTTATGGCTTCATCTGGTAGGGTTTCAATGCTTGCCACCAGCGAGCGATGATGTGCAGTTGTGCCCCAATGAACGAGTCCAGCTGGGGTTTTTGGGTCAAGGCCAGCTTTAATTAAGTTTTTGGAGATGTCTGGTAGGTTTTTCATACCCATGACAAAAACCAAGGTGGAGGCAGACTTTGCAAGGGCCTCCCAATTATGCACAGAGCCTGGTTTGTTTGGATCTTCGTGGCCAGTGATTAGGGTTACTGAGGATGCAAAGGAGCGGTGAGTAAGTGGAATGCCAGCATAGGCTGGGCCTGCAATGGTGCTTGAGATGCCAGGCACTTCTTCAAACGGGACACCAGCTTCTAATAATTCTTCTGCCTCTTCGCCGCCACGACCAAAGATATAGGGGTCGCCACCTTTTAGGCGAGCGACAATTTTGTTTTCTTTAGCTTTTTTTACAATGAGGGCATTTATTTGGTCTTGTGGTAGGGCGTGGTCTGCGGCCCTTTTGCCCACATAGATGATTTCTGCATCTTTTCTTGCATAATTTAATAAGCTTGGGTTAGCCAATGCGTCATAGACAATGACGTCTGCCTTTTCTAAAATATTTTTGCCTTTGATGGTTAAAAGCCCGGCATCGCCTGGGCCTGCACCTATAAGATATACTTTCATTTAAACACCACTCCGCATAAGTTCAAGTAAGCTACGCACGCCAAAGCCTATGGCTCCCACAGGGCTAAGATTTGTACCTTTGAAGGCCCAATCTGCGCCTGCAATATCTAAATGCGCCCAGCGCACATCATCTTTAATAAAGTTTTTTAAGAAAAGTGCGGCATGTATTGCCCCACCTTCACGAGGTCCAAGGTGAGCAAGGTCTGCCACATTACTTTGCAGGCCAGCATTATAATTATCCCACAAGGGTAAGGGCCAATAATTGTCACCAGTTACTGCGCCAATACTGCAAATTTCTTCGCTTAGGGCCACATCGTCACTAAACAGGCCAGCAATTTCTTGCCCAAGGGCAATGGCGCAAGCGCCTGTAAGTGTTGCAATGTCAACTATATATTCTGCATCCCATTGTTCTTGAACGTAGCTTAGTGCATCACAAAGTACAAGTCTGCCTTCAGCGTCGGTATTCAGTATTTCAACGGTTTTTCCTGAGTGAGATTTAACAACATCACCTGGGCGCATGGCTTTGCCGCCTGGCATATTTTCAGCACAAGCAAGCACTGCAATGATGCGGCGTTCAATGTTATCCTCGCCTGCGGCATGCATGGCGCCCACAATGGCGGCTGCACCTGACATATCGCTTTTCATGGTGTGCATATTGGCAGCAGGCTTAATGCTAATACCACCAGAGTCAAAGGTTAGTCCCTTGCCAACAAATATAATGGGTTTGTCATTTTCATGGCCCTTGGGCGCGTGTTCAATAATGGCAAGACAAGGTGGGTTAGTAGAACCTTGACCCACAGCTAAGAGTGCGTTGCAATTGACTTTTTCAAGCTCTTTAACATTTAAGGCTGTATATTGCATTCCATGCTTTTTAGCCACATCTTGGGCGGCTTTGGCAAGGGCTTTTGGGGTCATAATATTTGGTGGAGAGTTAGCAAGGTCACGAGCAAGGCAAACGCCGCTTGCGGCGTGTTCCCCACGTCTTGCGGCTTTGTGCTCTGTGTCTGGCACTGAGCTTTCAGCAAAGCCAAGGGCAAGCCAAAGGGGATCATTTTTATGGTCAGGCTTTGGCTTACGAAGGCTCATGAAGCGGTATAACCCTAAAAATGATGCACAAATGGCCTCCTCCACCAAGCGGGTTTTGTCAGCGGGTAGGGTGGCTAGTGCTGGTACAGGAATAAGCACAGATTCAGCTCCAAGACTGCGGCAATGCTTAATGGCTGCGCCAATGCATTTACGAAATTCTTCAAGGGTAAATTTTTCACGCTTACCAAGGCCAAGGGCAATAACTCTGGGTATGGCTTGGTCTGGGTGACCATAAAATGTGGCCATTTGGCCTTTGTCGCCATTAAAATCTCTAAGGCCAGGAGCTATGGTAAACCATGGTGATGCTTCGCCAATTTCTGGGCAAATGCTTGATGGATCTTCATCCTTGCAGGCAAAAGTAAGCATGACTTGGCCCTTCCATGCGCTTGGGCCACCAGCTTGAAAACGTATATCCACAATAAAGCTCCTTGCAAAATTAATAATAATGTTTCATGCTAGCATGAAATGATAGTGTTGCCAAAGACGGACAAAAGCCCATAAGGGGTTTGTCATCAAATAGCAAGATAGTATATGCGTTATTATCCCGTTTGCCAAGAGCAGAAAAAGGCATAGTTTTTGCTCTGATATTATTGCGTAATTTAATGCGTAAATGTTTTGACGCTGTGTGAGAATTTTATGTTATTATATATTCATGTTCCATTTTGCCGTACTAAATGCACTTATTGCGCCTTTCACTCTGTGAGTGTGGGCAAGGGCGTTAATATTCTTGAGCATGAGCCATTTCGCAATTATATTGACACTTTATTTTTAGAGCTTGCCGTTTGGGGTGATAGATATAAGGGTGTGCCAGTGGAGTCCATATTCTTTGGTGGCGGCACGCCAAGTCTTTTGCCAGCAAAAATTGTAAAGCTAATACTTGAGCGCATACATCAATATTTTAGCGTGGCAGCTGATGCAGAAATTACCCTTGAGGCCAATCCTGAATCTTTGCGTTCAAAGCAACATACTTATGGAATCTTAAAAGCAGGTGTTAATCGCCTTTCCATTGGCTTGCAAAGCTTGGATGATGCTTATTTGCGCCAACTTGGGCGAGCGCATAGGGTTAAGGATAGCCTTTATGCAGTTATGCAGGCTCGTGATTTGGGTTTTAATAATATTAACGTGGACTTAATGTGGGGTTTGCCAGAGCAAGGTGTTAGGCATTGGCTAAATACCTTGAGGGAAATTACCCGCATGAAGCCAAACCATATTTCCACCTACGGCCTAACTCTTGAGCAAGGCACCGTACTTGAGCAAGATTTTAACGATGGTAAAATAACTCTGCCGCCAGAAAAAGACCAAGCCACGATGTTTATGGAGGGTGCCTCCATTTTGGAGGAGCAAGGATATTTACATTATGAAATATCAAATTTTGCTCGCATGGGCTTTCAATGTAAACATAATTTAGGTTATTGGGAAGGTAGTGACTATTTGGGCCTTGGGCCGTCTGCCACGTCAACTGTTAAAGGTAGGCGCTGGACAAATCCTCTTAGTCAAAGGGCTTGGGCGGCTAAGGTTGCAAGTGAAAATCTTGATGCTGAGGCTCTAAGCTTAACCCCCACAGAAAGAGTGCTTGAGCTGATTATGCTACGCTTGCGCACCTCTCGTGGTTTGAGGGTCAAGGCTTACAAGGCGCTCACTGGGCGTGATTTCTTGGGAGATCACAAAAAACTTATTCAAGCCCTGCACGAAAATGGGCTTATTCGCATAAGAGATGGCTATTTGCGCCTAACCAGAAGTGGAATGTTGGTGTCCAATAGCATATTGTCAAACATTTTTTCCCAAACGGAAACCATCTTAAATACACCCATTGAAGCTGCCAAAGACAAAAAAGAAATTGAGGAATAATTGTAATTTAGTTAAGCACTTCAAGAACAAAGCTCATGCGCTTTGTATAGCTGTGCAAGCTTGCAATATGCTCTTGCCAAGCGGATATTAGCTCTTGGCGTTGAGTGTGCTCAAGGTTTTTAATTGTTTGCTTAAGCTTGCTTGGATGCGTAATGCTTATGGGCTGTGTTAAATTTTTTGGAAAAATATTTAAGCCTTCTGTAACATCTGTAAATAAAAATCCCCCTGCCGCCCATACATCAAAATGCCTTTGAGTTAGCCCTGCTGGTAAAAGTAGTGAGGTTACATTAAGCACACACGTTGCGGCCCTGTACACAGCGCCAAGCTCACTATAATAATCAAGTGCTGGGTAAAATGTTTGGGCAGGGGCGGTGGGCAAAAGCTTGGTCCAAGCAGCACTATCGCCAAATATTATGGGCTTTACCGTCAGCAAAGCCTGTAACCACAAAGTTCTTTGTTTGCAAGCGCATTCCTCAGCTCCAAGGCCTGCCATGCGCACGTCATGTTCAGGCCAAAGCTTAGTGTTTAATTGCTCCTGCCACCAGTGAAAATGCGGTTTTTCGCCTTGCTCTAGCATGTTAAATGCTTGCGTGAGCGTGCTTTGTGCAACACTGGCTGCTGCAAAAAAACCTGCATTGTCAGGAAATGAAGCCCTACCAACAAATATACATCCTGCATCTTGTGTTGCTTGCATATGCTTGCTGGCCGCTGTTGGTGCAATTTTTTGTGCCTCCCACATATGCTGACTTGCGGCTAGAGGTAGGTGAAAAACCTTGCTTGCACCGTGTTTTTTAAGTTCAGGAATGAATGATGCGTCAGTTACAAAAAGTGTTGCATCCTTCCACCAAGGCAAGCGCAAGCTTGAAAGTATATGCCAAGGATTATCCACAAACCAAAGGGCCACAGGGATATTTAAGGATTTTAGCAGTGCAAAATCAAGCCCCTCACGGTCAAGACCTCGTAAATTTACTGAAAAAAATAAACTTGGCTGCACCTTGCTAAGCAAATTTTGCAAACTGTCTTGCGCATTATGTATGCTAAACCCAAGACTGCTAAAGGCTAAACAGAGTTCCTTATGTAGTAATTGTTGCTCACTGCCAGCGACAATTACCGATTTACTTTGAATAATGGAACTTTCACCACGCAAAAGCCAAGCTTGCACAAAACCTAAAATATCTGCCCAAAAGCTAGGGTAAAATTGCAAATTTTGCTTATACCACCAGATGGCACGGCCTTGCAGCAAGGGTAAGAGTTCGGCTGGTGTAATGCTTTGCCAGTGGGCGGGGATGACTTTTTGGCCGCCGTCATTTTTAACATGTTGTGCAAAGTCGGCACATTCCACAAAAAACACCTGAGTGTTTGCATCAAGCAACTCAAGGTTTGGCAAGTCGTTATTATCAAACATGGGCCCTAAGCCAAGTATTATGTGTTCTTTTGCATCATGTTGGGAGTCAAGGCGAGAAAATGCGTTAAGACCACTATTTAATGTAGTTTTTTTGCCTTGAGTATTTTTCAAGCTAATGCGATTGGGGCGAGTGTTTGTTTGCATAAATTTTAAATTTTATTGAATTGTTATTGCTTGGCTAAAAAGCAGTTTTGCTGTATATAGCGCAAAGCATGAAAGAATACCGTGATTTTTACTTCAAAAAAGCTAAACAGCAAAACTATCCAGCACGTTCTGTCTATAAATTGAAGGAACTTGACAATAAGTTCAAGCTTTTTCGTAAGGGCATGCGTGTGCTTGACCTTGGTGCAGCCCCAGGTTCATGGTCGCTTGGTGCGGCTGAAAAGGTTGGAGAGCAAGGTTTTGTACTAGCTTGCGACATTCAAGAAACGGAAACTTCCTTCCCTAAAAATGTTATTTTTATGCAGGAAGATGTTTTTAATCGCTCAGAAGAATTTGAAGAAAAATTAAAAGAGCTTGGTCCTTTTGACTCAGTAATTAGTGACATGGCCCCCCGTACAACTGGTACAAAGTTTACAGACCAAACTCGCTCCCTTGAGTTATGCATTGAAGCCTTGGAGGTTGCCACATTACACCTAAAATCAGGTGGTAGTTTTGTGGCAAAAATATTTATGGGGCCAGACCTTCAAGAGTTTTTACTGCCCATGCGAAAACGGTTTACCAAGGTAAAATCTTTTAAGCCACAAAGCTCACGCCAAGAAAGTAAGGAAACTTTTTTCGTGGGCACAGGCTTTAAAGGCAATATATAAATAAAAGTATTAGGAGTAGTTATGGCAGGACATAGTAAATGGGCCAATATTCAACATCGTAAAGGCCGCCAAGATGCCAAGAGGGGTAAAATTTTTACCAAAGCCGCCAAAGAAATTATCATAGCCGCTAAGGGTGGGGGTGATCCAGCAGGTAACTCTCGCTTGCGTGCAGCCATTGCCGCAGCAAAGGCCGTAAACCTACCTAAGGATAAAATAGAGTCAGCCATACGCAAAGGCACTGGCGAAGATGCAGGCGGCGATATTTTTGAAAATACCTACGAAGGTTATGCCCCAGGTGGCGTTGCTGTTATTGTGGAAACTGCCACCGACAACAAAAATCGCACAGTGGCAGAAGTTAGACATTTATTATCAAAGCATGGCGGCTCCATGGGTGAAAATGGCTCCGTTGCTTGGATGTTTGACCGCAAGGGTGTTATTAGCATTGAAAAAAGCCTATATGATGAAGATGCCATGATGGAGGCAGCGCTGGAAGCTGGCGCCGATGATGTAATTGATGAAGGTGATACTTGGACTATTCACACAGCCTTAGGTGACTTTGCCGCCGTGCGTGATAATTTGGAAGCTGCCAATGTTGCCATGTTGTCAGCAGAGCTTGCCATGATTCCTCAAAATACCATTGAGCTTGACGCCGATACTGGGCGCAAAGTGCTTAGATTGATGGAAGCTCTTGATGATAATGATGATATTCAAAATGTGTATGCTAACTTTGATTTACCAGAAGAATTATTGGCGGAAATGGAATAAGGTTTAGAGATTATTTGTATAAAAATATTAACTTACTAAATAAGACTCTGCACAATTCATTGCGCAAGACTCTTTAAATAGTCGAAAGCTAAAAAATTAAAACTTAAATACTTTCCATCCCATAGGGATGGCACTAAAAGTTTTTAAGGGGGGTTTGGGGGGAAATTTTTCCAAAAATTTCCCCCCAACAAATTAAAAATTATGGCAATAACCGTTATAGGAATTGACCCAGGTTCTCGTATAACAGGCTGGGGTATTGTGCAGGAAGTTTCTGGCGTGTTAAAGCTTGTGGATTGCGGGGCCATTCGCACTGCAAGTTCTGCCAAAGCCCCTTTTGCTGAGCGCCTTGCTATCATTTATACGCAATTATCAAAAATTATATCCATTCATAATCCGCAAGAAGCTGCCATTGAGCAAGTTTTCACTGCAAAAAATGCCATGACTGCCTTAAAGTTAGGCCAAGCTCGAGGTGTTGCTGTGGCGGCATGTGCCCAGCATAACATAGCTGTCTTTGACTATGAGCCAACCTTGGTAAAAAAATCTCTTGTGGGTACTGGTAGGGCAGATAAAGCCCAAGTGGCCTTCATGGTGGGTAGGCTCTTAAATAGTAAGCAAGACTTCCTAGCGGACACAAGTGACGCCCTTGGTATCGCCATTTGTCACCTAACCATGCGCAGATTTAAGCAACATATCTCTGCTTAATGCTTATCACCTAAAAAATAACATAAAATTTAGCCTTCTGCATAAGTATTCGGTAATTTTAACTCCTTCTATTCCTTTTTCCATGCCAACGGCTAGTGTCAATACTCTAAAAGAACCCAAACGATTTATGCATAAGCAATAAAATCGTAAAATTTATTAAAGTTGCTAGGCAAAAATCGTCTTGGCATGGAAAATGCTTTTACTCTAGTGCAAAACTCTTACGGAAAATTTTTCCGTATGCTTTGGTATGAGAAAGCCGCTTTGATTTTATCAACATGCCCTTTCGGGAAGGGCAAATTGCAAGGGCAATAATGGAATAATTTCAAATAAAAAAACTAAGCTGCTGAGTTTTGCATAGGAGTGATTATGAACAGTGCCTTATATATAGGTGCCACAGGCATGAAAAGTCTTAGTGAAGGCATGAACGTTGTTACAAACAACATAGCAAATGTCAGCACTGTAGGCTTTAAGCAACAGATGATAACATATTCTGACCTTATGTATGAAGATCAGGGTAGTGCAGGCAATGGCTTTAATTCTGAGGCCAATTCATGGGTTGCCAGAGGCCAGATAGGTATGGGTGTGCAGGTTGATGCTGTGCGAACATCATTTAGTCAGGGCGCTTTTGAAACAGGTATTGAGCTTACAGATATGGCCATTGGTGGTATTGGATTTTTTCAAGTGACTGGCCTTGAGGGTGAAACTCTCTATACAAGGGCTGGAAATTTTCGCTTTGATGAAGAGGGCAATTTAGAACTGCCAGGTGGCGAGGGTTTAAATGGATATCCCATTGACTTAGAAGGTAATAAAGGCGGTCTTGAAACCATACAGGTGGATATATTTGGTACAATGCCAGGCAAAGCCTCAACGGAAATTAACTTTGGTTTCAATCTTGGTGATATGTCTGATACATCCGCAAATGCAGCTAATCCGTATTTTGGTATGGCCCAAGCTTATGACCCAACAATGCCAAACCCAGCAGGACAATCAAGCT
This sequence comes from uncultured Desulfovibrionaceae bacterium, assembly GCA_964371835.1. Taxonomy (GTDB): domain Bacteria; phylum Desulfobacterota; class Desulfovibrionia; order Desulfovibrionales; family Desulfovibrionaceae; genus CAYJAD01. The sequence goes on along the minus strand of CAYJOP010000004.1, from coordinate 20,439 downwards.
ATTCTCAAGCTGTAAATATTTATGATGTCAATGGCGAAAAGCAGGAGTTGACAATCTATTTTGACGCAACTCCCACCACAGCACCACAGCAAGTAATTGAGTATTTACTAGCATCCAATGACACAACTCAAGGTGCAACTCCTCAAGCTTTAATGACTGGAACTTTGACATTTAATGCCAGCGGTGAGCTTGTTGATATGTCAGCATTTACCCCAACTGACCCCACAAATACACAAGACCTAAGCACTTGGACTCCATCAGCCATAACAAATGGTGCGCCGACATTTAATTATAATGGTCAAAGCATTAGCCTAAACCTTGGCATAACTGCTCCTGGTGATTGGGAAAATGCCCCAGCCACTGCAGCGGACGTTGGTGTTGACCATAGTCTTATGCCAAGCATGGGCAACCTTGCTCAGTCTTCAAATAAAGCAACCACAGCTTATAGTGGTGCCAATAGTCAATTTTTCTTAGATCAAGATGGCTATGGAGAAGGCAGACTAACTAGCCTTGATATAACAGACAGTGGGCGCATAGTTGGTAATTACACCAATGGACAAAGTGCTGATTTATATGAAATACCAGTGGCTCGCTTTACCAGTGAAGATGGCCTTTATCGTGAAGGCGGAAATATGTTTTCAGCAACACCTGCAGCAGGGGCAATGGAGCTTGGTGTTGCTGGCACAGAAAACTATGGTACAATTCATGCTCAAACCTTGGAACTGTCAAACGTTGATATGGCAAGTGAAATGGTCAATATGATTGTTACTCAGCGTGGTTTTCAAAGTAATAGTAAAGCTGTAACAACGGCAGACGAAATGCTTAAAAAAGCTATGGAAATAAAGAGAAGTTAATTTAATTGATGTTTAAATAAATAGTCGGCACTGAAAAAGCACATAACACAACGAAAACAAAACATTTTTAACTAAAAATGAGCAAATAAAAATGCCAGAAACAAGCGTATAAAATACAACTTTCTGGCATTTTATGCTGCCAAAATACTGTTTCTTAGTGCCGACTACCGAAATTTTTCTGTAAGAAAAATTTCGCGTGCCGTAAAATAAGCCAGAATTCACTTCTGGCGTCCCCAAAGGGGTATTTGAAGGCAACGTGCCTCTCTGAACAGCACGCTAAAGTGTGTTGTTCAGCATCGACTAAATAGTCGTCACTTAAAAACAGATTAACACTTTAATTTAAAATGTTTTTTAGTGTGGAAATGTATAATAAAATTGCCAAGAAATGAGCCAGAATTCATTTCTGGCGACCGCAAAGCGGCATTTGGAGTACGCGTGCCTTTTAAGAACAATACATGGAGATGTGCTGTTCAGGTCCGACTAAATAGAACAATCGAAAAAACTTACTAAATGTTTTTAGTAAAAATTTTTTTAGATCGTTATGCAGTTTTTAACGCTTAACTTCAAGCATGGATGTTGTGCAAAGGATGAGGTTTTTTAGAATATCATCTGAGGGTTGCAAGAATTTAAGATTCACCACGCGCATGAGTCCCACAAGGGACGAGGCTAGCAAACAAGCCGTATCTGATGGGTGTAAGTCTTGGCGTATGCTATTATTGCTTTGACCGTGCTCAATGGCATCTTGAAAGTGCTTATGTAGTAAAAAGTATATGTTTTTTGAACGGTCAAAGGCTGTATTTTCTGGCGAGCCATATTGACCTGGTGCATCACGCAAAAGAATGGCTAAGCTAGTATTATGTTTGCTTGCAAAAAGGTAGCTTGCTTTAATGATAGAAGATATGTGCTCAATGCTTGTTTGGTCTTCTTGCATTTCAAGAAATTGATATACATCGTGAGTTAATTTTTCCAATAATTGCTCAACAAGGGCAATGAAAATTTGTTCTTTATTTTTGAAATGGCGAAATATTGTACCTTCTGCTACACCAGCCTTAGTGGCCAGCTGTGCAGTGGAGGTACGAAGATAGCCTTGTTCAGCAAAAAGCTGTGCAGCAGCGTCTAGAATGAGCTGTTTTTTCATGTTATTCAGGATTCTCAAGTCTTGCTAGGCGTGCAGCCTCTTGTTTACGTTCTCTTGTGCCAAGTGGCTTTCTTGAGTCAAAATCGGCACTTTTTTCTTGATGACGACAAAAAACTAAAAAACCAGTGTGTGCCACCATGCGATCATTGGGGCGTAGGCGGTCTGCTATGGGCTTCCAACGACGTAGCATGAGTTCACACACGTCAATGTCATCAAATGGACCACGCTCAAGGCCAAGTAACAGCTTGCTCACTTGGTCAACTGTGGGCAATAAAAATGCAAGGCTTGCACCTGGGCGAATAGCCTTAACCACATGGTCTAAATATTCCCACGGTGTGCGTACATCTAAAAACAGAGCGTCGGCATTTTCAACGCCGAAACCCTCAGCAATATCTCTGTGGTGTAGGGTTACATTGTTGCCAAGGCCAGCCCATTGTAGGTTGCGTTTTACAAGTTTATGAAATTCTTCGCGAGCTTCAAAGGTATGCACATGACCAGTTTGGCCAGAAAACCAAGAAAGAGCTGTAGTTAGTGCGCCAGAGCCTGAACCTGCTTCAATGATGGTTCGGCCCTCACCAACTCCAAGGCGCATGCATATATATGCGATATCCTTGGGATAGATGATTTGAGTCTGTCTTTTAACACCTTTTAACAAGTCACGCAGTGTAACTTCTTGAAGGCGCAATGGAACATCTAGACTTGTGCGAACTTCTTGCCCATAATTAGCATTGGCAACATCTTGCATGGCGAGTATGCCATCACCGCTGTGCCAATCTTGGTCTTCTTCCACACGTTTAAGATGTCGTTTGCCCTTGGGGGTAACGATGATAACTAATGAGCCATAAGGCGGCATAATTAATCCTTGTAATTAAGTTCTAGTATAATTGTCTCAATAAGTCTTCACCCTGTTCTTGAATGTGGTTATTTTCTTCAATAAGGGCTGTTCCAGTAATGGGTTCGTCTGACTTATAAGCTAGGTCATCAATCATAAGAATACCGCTTGGCATGACAAAATCGTCTGCTGGGTATAGGTATTCAACTTTTTTGCGATAATTTATATAGGCTGGTAGCGCTGTATAACCGCCAGTTTCATTACGCCCAAGACTGCGTAATTGGTCATATCCAATATATACGCCAGTTACCAAATGGGGGGTGAAACCCACAAACCATGCGTCTCGCTCTTCGTTGGTTGTGCCAGTTTTTCCGCCCATGGGCTTTTGTAGTGAAAGTGCCTTTTTTGCCGTACCAGAAGTTACTACTTTTTTTAGTAATGTTGCCATGATATAGGCGTTTTGCTCAGAAAGTGCTTGCCAGTGCTCTGGATTTTGCTCATACAAAATTTTGCCTTGAGCATCCTTAATGGATGTAATAATGCGTGGTCGCACAGACCAACCTTGATAAGCAAAGGCAGTATAGGCTTGGGTTAGATTCATGGGAGAAACAGCAACAGCCCCAAGGCTAACTGACAGTTCATTGGGGAATTCTGGTTCAAAGCCCAAGGCCTTTGCACGTTCAATAACTGCTGGTATGCCAATTTGCTGAGCTAGGCGCACAGTGCAAGTGTTGAGTGATTGCGCAAGGGCTGTTGAAAGCTTCACTGGACCTTTGAATTCTTTGGTATAGTTGGTAGGTTCCCAAACCTTATTTGTGTAAGGATTTATATAGACAAAGGGAGCATCAAGTAGTGTGCTAGAAGCTGTAAAACCAAGGTCAAGTGCTGCAGAATACACAAAGGGTTTAAATGCAGAACCTGGCTGGCGTTGAGATTGTACAGCACGGTTAAAGTGGCTTGTGCCAAATTGATAACCACCAATTAAAGCCACAACATCACCGGTGGAAGGCTCAATAGACACAACTGCGCCTTGAACCTCAGGCACTTGCTGTAAGGCAAGGGATATGGGCTGAGTAGTGGTTACGGCTCCAGCGTCATAAGTTGCTTCTTTAAGAACGTCTTTACCTTTTTCTTTAACAGTTCGCTCAACACTATCTGGCGCTGAAACCCAAATAATATCGCCTTCTTTTAGCACCTTTGTTGCATCGTTAATGGCGGGTGCATACATTGCAATAACTTTTGGATTTGGTTTTCTGCCCCATGACATGGTGCTAACATTCACACGGCCAATATAATTATTACCAAGAATGACATCTGCACCATTTTTTTCTACCTTGGTAACTAGTGCTTGTGTCCATGCACCACCCACCAGCTCATAGGGGGTAAACTTACTTTTATTCAAATAAGTTTCCCTCTGCTCAGGGGGTAGGTTGTTTATGGGGCCACGCCAACCTTGGCGTTTGGTGAGTGATTCAAGCCCAGAACGCAATCCATCAGCCGCAGCTTGTTGGTGAATGGGGTCCATGGCAGTGGTAACAGTAAGACCAGATTGATAAACAAAATCTTCGCCCACTTTATCTGTGGGAAGGCCAAGACTGGTGAGAGTTTCTTCGTTAAAAAAACTGATTAATAAACGACGCACTTCTTCCAAGTACCAAGATGAAGCACCACCTGGAGTTTCTGGCATTGTCCAATAAACTAAAGGTTCGTTAACAGCTTGTTCATACTCCTCGTCAGTAATCCATTTTAGTTCTTGCAAACGCCTTAGCACATACATTTGTCTAGATTTGGCAGCTTCAGGATAGCGGAAAGGATTATAACGACTTGGAGCTTGGGGCATGCCAGCAAGCAAAGCACTTTCTGCAAGTGTAATATCTGTGGCATGTTTGCCAAAAAAAGTACGCGCTGCGGCTTCAATGCCATAAGCTTGTTGGCCAAGGAATATTTGGTTTAAATAAATGGTTAAGATTTCATCCTTGCTTAATTGCTTTTCAAGGCGATAAGCAAGAATGGCCTCTTTGGCCTTACGCGTATAACTTCTTTCAGGTGTAAGAAGTAATTGTTTAATTACTTGCTGAGTTATTGTGCTACCACCTTGTACAGTTTTACCACTTTTGAAGTTAGTAATGGCTGCACGCACAATGGCTATGGGGTCAATGCCTTTATGCTGATAGAAGCTATCATCTTCTGCCGCTAAAAAAGCCTTGGGAATGTGCTCTGACATGAGGTGCAAGGGCACAGTGAAGCGCTTTTCATAAAAAAGGCTACCCAGTGCTGTGCCGTCACGCGCAAGCACAACAGTGGCTTGTGGCGGATTAAAATTGGCAATTTTAGCAGTTTCAGGTAGATCCTGTGAGGTTTTGTAAAAAAACCATACCACAAAGGAAACGGCAATAATTCCACTTACAAACCCTAGAGCTAATATGCCCAAAATTATCTTTTTAATATTCATCGCAAATTTTGCAAGCTAGCAAGTTATAAAATTATTCTTTTTCAGTTGCGGCATCTTTTGCTTGCTTGGCTTCAGTGCCTTCTAAATTAGTCTCTGTCTCAGACCAACCGCCACCCAAAGCCATGCAAACAGCAACAACAGCATTTAACCTGTCACGCATAACAGTTGCTAGGTTAAGCTCAGCGCTAAAGAGTTGCCTTTCTGAATCTAGTACGGTTAAGTAATCAGCATATCCATTATCATACTGCAAACGAGCAAGCTCTGATGCTCTGCGCATATTATCCACTTGAGCTTGCACACTGTCCACAATGGCATTGGCTTTATCTTGAGCGGTAAAGGCAGTGCGCAGGTCTTGGAAAGCAGCTTGTACTGTCTTACGATAAAGAGCTACAGATTGGCGTTTTTGGGCTTGTGCGTCGTCCACAGCATACCAACGGCGGCCAAAATCAAGTATTGGTGCATTGACTGCTGCGCCATAGCTCCATAATCCTGTTGGTCCAGAGAATAGGTTTTTAGTGGACTCACTAAGAGTGCCAATGGCTCCTGTTATACTAATGGATGGAAAAAAGTCCGCACGAGCAACGCCAATATTAGCATTATAAGCCATAACCATGTATTCTGCGGCTCTGATATCTGGGCGTCGGTTAAGTAATTCAGATGGTAAACCAGCAGGAATTACAGGGGGTGCTGGTAACTTTTCTATGGTAATACCACGGTCAGCATTCTTGGTCATAATCTCGCGTGGGGAGCGTCCAAGCAACACTGCAAGAGAAGCCTCAGCAGAGTTAAGTTGTACAATGGTTGTTAGCATAGATGCACGAGCTGTTTCTAGCTCACTTTTAGCACGCAACCAGTCAAGCTCTGTAATATCGCCTTGGTCAAAGCGTGTAGTGTAAATACGCAATGCTTCTTCCCTTGAGGCAAGGGTGCGTTTGGCGGTTTCTAATTGCATGTCAAAAGCAAGTAACTCAAAGTATGATTTAGCTGTTTGACCTGCAACAGAAAGGCGTAAAGCCTCATAGCCCACAGCTGTGCTTAAAAGTACATCGCTTAAACCTGTGTGAGCATTGCGATATTTACCCCATAAGTCAATTTCCCATGAGGCACTTAATGATCCTTCATATATGTGCACAGCTCTATTTAATGCACCACTTTCATATTGTGGTCTTGTACTTTCTGAGTTTGCTCCGCTAATACTTTGAGATTGCTTTGTAGCTGAACCTGCACCATTAACATGCGGTAAAAATGCAGAGCGAGCAATGCCAAGTTGGGCCGCAGCGCTATCAATTTTGGCAAGAGATTCGCTTAAGTCTTGGTTATTATGCAGAGCTTCTGCCACCAATGAATTAAGCACAGGGTCGTTAAAGCGCTTCCACCAATCTTGTTCAAGAGGTGCAGCTCCAAGTTCAACATTTTGCCATGCATCTGGTATGTCCATTTCAGGACGCTCATATGTTGGAGCAAAGGAACATGCAGATAATACGCTCATACAGATGAGAGCATTAAGTAATAATAGTGATTTTTTATAAAGCTTGTTCATTATACCACCTTTTCATTTTCATCAAAATGTTGATTGTGAGCATGGGGGTCTGTTTTGCCTTGAGTCCAAAGGGAGAATTGCATTATTTTCTTAAAGAAAAATGGCACGAAGATGGTTGCAATACAAGTGGCAGCAAGCATGCCACCAATTACAGCAGTACCAATAGCGTGGCGGCTATTGGCACCAGCGCCAGTGCTAATGGCAAGTGGCACACAACCCATAATAAAGGCAAGTGAAGTCATGATAATGGGTCTAAAGCGCAAGCGTGATGCGTGCATGGCGGCAACGTCAAGGCTTTTACCACCACGCCAAGCTTCAACGGCAAATTCTACAATCAAGATGGCATTTTTTGCCGCAAGCCCCACCAGCGTGACCAAGGCCACTTGGAAGTAAACGTCATTGGAAAGACCACGCATCCAAGTTGCAACAATGGCTCCAAATACTCCAAAGGGTACTGCCGTTAAAACTGCTAGCGGTAAGGACCAACTCTCATATTGTGCCGCAAGGATTAAAAATACCATAACAAGAGCCAATACGAAGATAATTGTTGTGTCAGCAGAGGCAAGAATTTCTTGCAATGATGAACCAGACCAACCCAGTGAGTAGTCAGTTGGCAGAATTTCTTTGGCAACCTCTTCCATGGCGGCAATGGCCTGACCTGATGAGTAACCAGGGGCAGGGTTGCCAAGAATTTGTGCCGCAGGGAAAACATTATAACGTGAAACAGATTGTGGTGCTGTGCGCCTTTCAAAGGTAATTAAGTTGTTAAGCGGCACCATCTCACCTTTACTGTTGCGCACTGAAACGTCTTTTAAGTTGTCAGCAAGCATACGATGCGAGGCATCACCACTTAGCATAACCCTATAAGTACGGCCAGCAAGGTTAAAGTCATTGGCATAAAGTGAGCCAAATGTACCAGCCATAGCAATAAAGACATCTGATATTTTAACACCTTGAGCAAGGCAGCGCTCACGGTCAAGGTTTGCATACATTTGTGGTGCGCCAGTGGTGAATTGATTTCGAGCTGAGCCAATTTCTGGGCGTTTAAGTGCTGCTTCCACCACTTTATTGGCCATGGCCTGTAAGTCATCAAGATTACCAGTGCCACGATTTTGTATAAAGCATTCAAAACCACCAGTGGTACTCATACCAGAAATTGGAGGTGGTTCAAAGGCCATGGAGATAGCCTCTGGTGTTTGAGCTGTCATGCCAAAGGTCATGCGTGCAAGCATGGCTGAGGATTGGTCTTCACCTGAGCGCTCACTCCAATCTTTTAAGGTAACAAAGAAAGTTCCATAGTTACTCTTACCAGAGAAGGAGGTTAGGTCAATGCCGGTAATACCAATGAAGTTATCCACGAATGGCATGTTAAGCATTTGTTTTTCTATGTTTTTTACCACTGCATTGGTGCGTGGCAGCGTTGTTCCGTCAGCCAAGATGGTCATACCCAAGATATAGCCTTGGTCTTCGCTAGGTACAAGGGCAGTGGGTACTGTCTTAAATAGTACGCCCATGGCAACAATCATTAGTACAAAGACTATCATACTGCGCTTACCTGCATCTTTTACCAAGCGAACCAAGCGCACATAGCGGTGGGTTACATTACCAAACCACCAGTTAAACCACACAAAACCCTTCCACGGCGTGACACTAGAGTCATGGGGTTTTAATAGTAGTGCACAAAGGGCAGGTGTTAGCGTCAAAGCCACAATGCCCGATAAAATAACAGATATGGAGATGGTAATGGCAAATTGCTTATACATCTCACCAGCAAGACCACCCATGAATGATACAGGCACAAACACAGCACAAAGCACAAGCACAATGGCAATAACTGGCCCTGTAACTTCCTTCATGGCCTTGGCTGTGGCGGAGGTTGCGTCCCTATGTTCGGTGCGCATTATCCGCTCCACATTTTCAAGCACAACAATGGCATCGTCAACAACAATACCAATGGCAAGCACCATACCAAAAAGTGTTAGGGTGTTAATGGTGTAACCCAGTGCATACATGCCAGCAAAAGTACCAATAATAGACACAGGCACGGCTAAACATGGAATAAGCGTTGCACGCCAATTTTGTAGGAAGATAAATACTACGATGAACACCAAAACCATGGCTTCAGCAAGGGTTTTGAAAACTTCGTTAATGGATGCTTCTACAAATATATTGGTATTATAAGGAACATCAAAGGCTAGACCGTCGGGAAAGCGTGCAGCAATTTCTTCAAGCTTTTCTTGCACCAATCTGCCAGTTTCAATGGCATTTGCACCTGGTAATAGATATACACCAGCCATTCTAGCTCTTGTGCCATTAAGTTCGCTTATTACTTCGTAGTCAACAGCACCAAGCTCAACTCTTGCCACGTCCTTTATGCGTAAAAAACTACCGTCAGCTTCAGCACGGATGATAATATTAGCAAATTCTTCAGGTTCAACCAAGCGGCCCTTGGTGTCAAGCTGCCATGAAAGGTCAGTGCCTTCTAATGAAGGCATGGAACCTAAACGGCCGGGGGCAAATTGGGCATTTTGATCTTGAATGGCGGCATTAACATCCACAGGAGTTAGGCCATATTTTGTAAGTTTTGCAGGGTCAAGCCAAACTCGCATGGCATATTCAGAGCTACCAAAGACAGTACAATCGCCAACGCCAGATACACGCTTCATTTCATCAACTATGTTGGTTTGTAGGTAGTTTGCAACATAAGCATCATTAAAGCGACCGTCTGGAGAAAATAAGGAAATAATAAGTAACATGGATGGTGAGTTTTTTGTAACTGTAACCCCTTGCCTTTGCACATCTTCTGGTAGTAGAGTTTGGGCAAGATTAACCTTGTTGTTTACGTTAACAAGCGCAATGTCTGGGTCTGTGCCAAGATTAAAATATACGTTAATGGTACCACTGGCCCAACCAGAAGAAGTGGAAGATGTCATATAGAGCATATCTTCAACACCGTTAATTTGCACTTCTAATGGTGCAATAACAGTTTCAGCAATGGTTTGAGCAGATGCACCAGGATAGGCTACACTTACTGAAACCTGCGGTGGGATGAGGTCAGGATATTGTGCAATGGGCAATGCCAAAATGGCAAGACCACCCACCATGGTAATGAGCAATGAAATTACAGTTGAAAGAATGGGACGCCGAACAAACAAGCCCGGCTTTATATCTTCATTATGATAACTCATAGTATACCTTATTGTTTTTTTATTGCATTGTTCTTTGTGTAGTTGACTTTACTATATGCCTATTCAGGCTTTGCACCCTTAGCATTGCCACCTTGTGGACTTTTTGCACCTTGTGGTCCACCAGCAGCACTTTTGTCTTGAATGCTCACAGGTTGACCTGGGCGAGATTTAACAAGACCGTCAAGTACAATACGCTCGCCGTCTTTTAAGCCACCTTCAAGCAAATACAGTTGATCCACAGGCATGGTGATTTTGATGGGGCGCATTTCTATTATGTTATCTTTATTGATAACCATAACCAGCGGGCCTTGTTGGGTAATGATTACACATTTTTGTGGAATAAGAATGGCATTTTTAAGCACTGCACCCTCAAGGAAAATGCGCACATACTGACCAGGCAAAACAATGTTATTGGTATTATCAAAAGTGGCACGCATCTGTACAACGCCCATGGACTGGTTAACCTGAGTGCCCACAAATGTTAATTTACCGCTATGCATATATTCTGTGCCATCCACAAGGCGAATTTTAGCAGTATAAGCGTTATTTTCAGGGATGGACAAACGTCCTTGGGTGGCAAGTTGCAACATACTCATATATTCGGTGCTAGCAACTGAAAAATTCACATAAAATGGATTTGTTTTATTAACATATGTTAATAAAGTCCCACTGTTTACAAGGTTGCCCACTGTAACTTCTTCTTTTGAAGTATAACCAGACACAGGCGAAGTCACTTGGCAGTAGTCAAGGTTGATTTGAGCTGTACGCAAATTAGCCTTGGCTGTTTCATAGGCAGCTTGGGCATTGTCGCGATCTTTTTGGCTAACAGCGTTTTTTTCATAAAGTGGACGAATACGATTCCACTCGCGCTTAGCATTTTCAAATTGTGCATTGGCCTCTTGGTATCTGGCTTCGTATTGGTCACGTTCCAATTGAAAAAGAAGCTGTCCTTCTTCAACATATTGACCTTCTGAATAAAGTCTTTTCTCAATAATTGCACTCACACGAGCACGGACATCAACGGCCATAGAACCTTGGGTTACACCTTGATAGTCAGTATTATATGGATGGTCCTGAGCTTTTACGTCAAATGCAGACACCATTGGAGGAGGCGGGCCTTGGTCTGCACCATCATCACTGCAAGCGCCTAAAAGCAATGAACCACAAATAATGACAGACATTATAAAAAAATTACCAAGATTTTTCATAATTAAATTTCCTTATATTGCTTTGATATACAAAATTAAAATTAAATGTTGCCAAAGATGGATGTGAATATTTTTATACAGTTGGCATCTATGACATACCAATGCATTGACTGCAACGAAAAATGATTAGTGTCAAGGCTTTTTTTATGAATCAACACCCACACAATGATAGAAATTGTACCATGCTAAGAGTCCTGTACAATTATTTTTCAACTTTATTTTTGTGCTTTTGCTGTAAATTTGCATGTGCTAGAAAATCTACTTGTGCAGGATAAAATACATAAAAATCAATCAATTAACGGCGAAGCAAAGCTCCGCCTATTCTTGATTTTTGGTCGCATTGACTGTCGTCAACGCTCCAAAAGACTTAGCACAATCGATTGTACAAGGAGTCTTATGCTATGTATTAAATAATTTTTTGAGGATATAGATTTACTGTTAAGATTTATAATTATAGAAAAATAGAGGTTACAAAATGGTTCTTGCATTTGTGTAGGAAATATATAATGATGCACAAGCGCAATTAAGGAGAGTGTTGCAAAAGTCAGCACGACCCAAAATCAGTTGAGGCAAGCATTGTTTGTCTTCTGTAATGACTTTTTTGTGCTTTTAAGCAAGCTGTGCTCAGGGGCACAAAACCCATGCAGTGGGGTTTGTCATTAAACTGAGTATAATATTAGGAGGATTTATGAAAAAATTTTCACTTGCAGTGATTCTTATGTTAGCCATGACAGCAGGCTTTGGTTGTTCAAGCAAGCAAAGCAGCGGTAGCGAGCCTGCCATGGAAGCTGGTTGGACAGTTGAAGAACAAACCGCCATGCAACAGATTACTGATGGACGCATTTACTTTGCACTTGATAAGTACGACCTCAACGCTGAAGGTAAAGAAATTCTACGTCAAAAGTCTGAGCTCATGAAAATGTACCCTCGTATTCGTGTGCGCATTGAAGGCAACTGCGATGCTCGTGGCACGCAAGAGTATAACCTTGCACTTGGTGAGCGTCGTGCTCGTGCAGCTTTTGAATACTTAACCATGCTAGGTGTAAATCCTGCTCAAATGGAAATGCTAAGTTATGGTAAAGAAAATCCAGTAGTTCAAGGCACTGGCGAAGCAGTTTGGGCGCAAAATCGTCGTGACGATTTCCGCGTGATTAATAACTAATCCTTGAGTTTTTAAAACTTGTAAATAACTTTTCATAGTAGGTTAAATGCCCACTATGAAAAGTTTTTTATTTTATTCGCTAAGGAGGTGGGTATGAATATAGTTATTCTTGATGCAAAGGTAATTAACCCAGGAGATCTGGATTGGACCGCATTTGAAGCTCTTGGCACGGTGACGGTTTATGATCGCACAAGTAGCGAGCAAGTTTTAGAACGCGCAAAAGATGCCCATGTGCTACTCACCAATAAAACACCATTGACACAGAACACACTAGAACAATTGCCAAAATTACGCTATATTGGCATTATGGCAACGGGTTATGATGTGGTTGATATTGCAGCGGCAGCCAAGCGTAATATACCGGTGTGCAATGTGGTTGCCTATGGTGTGGGAACTGTTGCTCAACATGTTATGGCACTACTTCTTGAGCTTTGCCGTGGTATCAGTGAACATAGTAATAGCGTAAAAGTTGGGCATTGGAATAAATGCATTGATTGGTGTTATTGGTTAAATCCTTTGCGTGACCTTTCAGAAATGCGCATGGGCATTGTGGGTTTTGGTAATATCGGGCATAAAGTTGGGCAGATGGCCCATGCATTAGGCATGGAAGTACAGGCCTATAACCGCTCACCCAAAACATGCACTGATTACCCCTGCAACTTTGTGGACTTGGATACAATATTTAAGACCAGTGATGTGATTTCTTTACATTGCCCGTTAAATGATGAATCTCTAGAGCTTGTTAATGATGCTCGCCTTGCAATCATGAAAAAAGGTGGTATAATCATAAATACAGCTCGTGGAGCATTGTTAAATGAAGCGCATGTGGCAGCGGCCTTACATAGTGGACAATTGGGTGGACTTGGGACTGACGTTCTTTCAACAGAGCCTCCAACGGTGGACAATCCACTGCTAACCGCCCCAAACTGCCTTATTACTCCACATATTGGCTGGGCTACGCGCAAAGCAAGGGCAAATATTTTACGCCTTGCTGCAGAAAATTTAAAGGCTTTTGTCGATGAAAAGCCAATAAATATTGTTAATGCGCATTTGTTGGGGGGCTAGTGAAACCTTTTTACCAAGGCAAAATTGATACTTTTTGTGCTCTTTATGCAGTGCTTAATGGCCTAAAAGTTACGCATCATATTCGTACATTGCAGGCGCGGGATATTTTTCACGAAACTCTTATGGGTGTTGCTCAAAACCCCAAAGTGCTTCGGGCAATTCTTGAGCAACGTACAGATTATATTGGCCTAGTAGATGCCATGTTAAATATTCAAAGCAGAAAATTTCCACTGACCATTGAAAAACCCTTTGAAAATAGCAATGCAAAAACTGCCCCTAGCAATGAAAAAGTTTTTGCAAGCATTGCGCAGTGGCTTGAGCCAAACTCACATAAAGAAGTGCCAACATTAAAACATGTGCCAGAGCGAGCAGTGATTTTTCGATTTTTACGTTATGTTATGCCGAGTACAGATCCAGTAAATAGGCATTGGACAACAGCCTATATTATTAAGGATGATGAATTACAGTTTTTTGATTGTAGTCTTGAAGAAGGCGCAATTTATAATATATCTAAGGATGACTTTGTTACCAGCCCCATCAAGGTAAATCGTAATTGCCTCTGCTGCCTTGAGCCGCATAGCATACGCTTTATTGCCCCGAAAAAATAATTGTGCAGAACACCTTTAAATGTGTTTGTTGCACATTATGTGTGAGATGCGCGTGGCATGACTTGTGTTTCTTGCAAGTGCAAGTCATGCAAAGCTCACTTCAAGATAAAGATTACTGAAGTTTTGTGTTTTATTGCTCCGTTTATAGATGGGTAGCAGAGCTTAAATTTCTATTTTTTATCTTCTAAGTCAAGTAAGGCTTGCTTCATTTTAATGCCGCCGCCATAACCTGATAAATGTCCGCTACTGGCAATAACCCTATGGCAGGGCACAATAATGCTAATGGGATTTTTATTGTTGGCAAGGCCCACAGCCCTGCAACCTCTAGGATTACCAACGGCTATGGCCATATCCTTATAACTTCTTGTTTCGCCGTATGGTATGCTGCAAAGAGCCTTCCACACGCTTTGTTGAAATTCTGTTCCATCAAGCATGTAAGGCAAATCAAAAGTCTTTCGTTTTCCAGCAAAATATTCGTTAAATTGTGTAAATGTATGTTTAATTAATGTGTTATCAGGCTCGGTGATATGCAGTGCCACAAGCTCATTATTTTGTGTAAAGCCCACGTAATGCAGAGCATGGTTATCATATTTGATAAATATTTTAGCAAAAGGGCAGTTATAAATAATCTCTCTTAACATTTTGTTCTCTTTTTAGGTGCAGGGTCTGTTAACTCAGGCATGGCCCCACCTGCAATGGCCCATAGATAGAGGCTTGCTACAGATCCATAAGGCGAGTAGCGTTTTGCATATTTATCAAATAATTTTTTATCAACTTTACGGTGACGATACAACATGCGCATGCCACGTACAATGGCTAAGTCGCCAAAACTTACAACATCGGGCCTTTGCAAGCAGAAAATTAAAAGCATTTCCGCAGTCCAAACCCCAATGCCACGAAGGGCGCTTAACTTGGCAATGATTTCTGCATCAGTCATGTGAGCAAGTTCCTGCACTGAAAATTCGCCACTATGAACCTTTTGTGCAAAATCCTTCATGTATTCAACCTTTCTAAAGCTCAAGCCACAAGACTGTAACTCATCATCAGAACAAGTAACAATTGTTTTTGCATCCAATGTGCCAAGTTTTTCAACCAACCTTTTGCAAATGGTTTCTTGGGCAGCTGTGGAAATTTGCTGACCCACAATGTGGCGTATGATGGATGAAAAAATGTCAGGATTAACGACGCGCTCAATGGGGCCAATTTGCTCAATGGCTTGGGCCAGCTTCTTATCACGCTTTTTTAAATGGTCTGTGGCTTCGTGTGAATAAATAAAGTACATATATCTTCCTGATATTTAAGTTTAAAAAAATCATAAAAACAACCTTGGACATTTTTTTGTTTTTGGGCTATTTGCTCTAAGTTATGCCAAAACAAGAGCACATTCGTAATTTTTCAATTATTGCCCATATTGACCACGGTAAGTCTACACTAGCCGACCGTATTTTGGAAGTCACAAAATTGGTTTCCGATAGGGAAAAGCGTGATCAATATCTCGATAAAATGGACCTTGAGCGTGAGCGTGGAATCACCATTAAGGCTCAAACTGTACGCATTCCATTTACTGCAAGCAGCGGTAAAAAATATATTATAAATTTAATTGACACACCTGGCCACGTTGACTTTAACTATGAGGTTTCTCGCTCACTCGCTGCTTGTGATGGGGCTTTGCTTGTGGTTGATGCAACCCAAGGCGTTGAGGCCCAAACCCTTGCCAATGTGTATCTTGCTCTTGACCATGACCATGAAATTATTCCAGTTTTAAATAAAATCGACTTACCAAGCTCCGATGTGGAGCGAGTTAAGGAAGAAATAGAAGAATCCATTGGTCTTGATTGCACCGATGCCTTGCCAGTTTCTGCTAAAACTGGTGAGGGCGTTGCCGCAGTGCTTGAGGCCTTAATTGAGCGTCTACCTGCACCAGAAGGTGATGTTGATGCACCGCTAAAGGCCCTAATTTTCGACTCATGGTATGACAGTTACCAAGGTGTTGTGGTGCTTTTCCGCATAGTTGATGGTACCATACGCAAGCATGATCGCATTAAACTCATGGCCACTGAAAAAGAATATGAAGTATTGCGCCTTGGGGTATTTTCGCCAGAAGCGCAGGATGTTCCCTCCCTATCAGCTGGTGAGGTGGGTTTTTTGTGCGGTAGTATTAAAGAACTTGGCGATGCCAAGGTTGGTGACACTATAACCCTTTGCAATAACCCAGCAACTGAGGCTGTGCCAGGGTTCAAAGAAGTCCAGCCCATGGTATTTTGCGGGCTTTATCCTTCAGATTCCGATGATTATGAGCCGCTAAAGGCTGCCCTTGAAA
Organism: uncultured Desulfovibrionaceae bacterium; assembly: GCA_964371835.1. GTDB lineage: Bacteria > Desulfobacterota > Desulfovibrionia > Desulfovibrionales > Desulfovibrionaceae > CAYJAD01. The sequence goes on along the minus strand of CAYJOP010000004.1, from coordinate 4,072 downwards.
AATTGCAGCTCAATGATGCGGCATTTTCATATGAGCCAGAAACCTCGCAAGCACTTGGCTTTGGCTTTCGTTGTGGCTTTTTGGGCCTTTTGCATATGGAAATTATCCAAGAGCGCTTGGAGCGTGAATTTGAAGTGCAATTAATTGCCACAGCGCCATCGGTTATTTATAAGGTTGACACCACAGACGGCAAGAAACTGGATGTGGATAATCCTTCAAAACTGCCAGATGCTGTTAAAATTGAAACATTATTTGAACCATTTGTAAAAATGGACATACATGTACCCAATGATTATGTGGGTAACGTGTTCAAATTATGTGAAGAAAAGCGTGGCCTACAAAAAAACTTGCATTATCTCGCCACAAACCGTGTGGTCATTACTTATGAATTGCCCTTTGCTGAAATAGTCTTTGACTTTTTTGACCGCTTAAAATCAGGCACCAAGGGATATGCCTCCATGGATTATGAATTTATTGACTATAGAGCCTCAAACTTGGTGCGCCTTGATATTTTGCTAAATGGCGAACCTGTGGACGCTCTAGCCGTTATTGTGCATAGAGATAAAGCTTATCAATATGGACGTGCGCTTGCCCTTAAATTAAAACGCACCATACCAAGACAAATGTTTGAGGTGGCAATACAAGCCGCCATTGGGCAAAAAATTATTGCTAGAGAAACAGTGTCAGCATTTCGTAAAAACGTTACTGCCAAATGCTATGGTGGAGATATTACCCGTAAGCGTAAGCTCTTAGAAAAACAAAAAGAGGGCAAAAAACGCATGAAGCGCATGGGTAATGTGGAGTTGCCGCAGGAGGCGTTTTTAGCCGCCCTGCAAGTGGGCGACGATTAAGGTCGTTCCAGAAACAGCAATCTGCTGCGTCAGTAGCAAATTTTAATCGCGTCATGGGGGAAGACCCCATTCCCCTCTTAAAATTTACTAATTCCTTGCATCTCACTATTTCTGAAACGACCTTGAAAATATAGCGTTTTTGAACGGCCTGCTAATTTTAGTTTTTAGACAATCCGTTAAGTTTTGAATAATCCGTTAAATGAATTTTTGTCATTGCGAGCCCAACAAAGTTGGGCGTGGCAATCTATAGTTTGCAAAAACTGTCTTTAAACTTCCACACTGTCGCCTGGGGCAAGGTTTAGGCATTCACAGTCAGGCGCAGCTTTTGCAAGTTCTGTGTCAAAATCGCTTGCGTCTTGGGTCAGTAGGGGGAATGTGCCCCAATGCATGGGGATTACCTTTTTAGTTTTTAACATGGAGCAAGCAAGGGCTGCTTGGCGTGCATCCATGGTAAAAACACCGCCTGTGGGTAGCAGTGACACGTCAATATCATATAGTGTACCCCAAAGGGCCATGTCACCAAAAATACTTGTATCTCCAGCATGATAGATGGTTGTGCCGCTGGGCATGCGCAAAATATAACCCACTGGCAGGCCAGACTCTGAAGTATGAAAAGCTGGCACCATGGTTATGGCAATGCCTTTGTGATGCACAGTGCCGCCCATGTTAAAGCCAATGGTGTTTAGTACCAAACTCATGGGCAAGCCGCCCTCATTCACGAGCTTTTCAGCAGTGCCAACCACTGCCCCAAGCATGGCCTGATTGCTTTTGCAAATTTCAATGGCTTGGCCTGTGTGGTCAGCATGATCGTGGGTGATTAACACCAAATCCACAGGCCCAACATCACAAGACCCAGTTTTGCAGGTGGGATTGCCGTCCAAAAATGGGTCAATCAAAACACTAACGCCGGAATCTTTAATCTTAAAAGCTGCATGGCTATACCAAGTGATCTTTGCCATATTTACTCCTTTTTTTATGCTTTTAATGTACACTAGGCTGAAAATATAAAGAACTCAAGAAGCCTATCTTGCTGTCATTGTTGATATATGCTTAACATTTATCAACCTTGACATCAAGTTGCACAAAGCATAGATTTATAAAAACATTTTTTGCGCCCGTAGCTCAGTTGGATAGAGCGTTGGCCTCCGGAGCCAAAGGCCGTGTGTTCGATTCACGCCGGGCGCGCCAATAAATTTAAGTCCTGTTATCAATTGCTATATGCATTTTAATGGTGGCTGAATGAAAAATTTAAGCTTGTGGGCTTCATTGGGAATTGACCCAAAAAATGCGGCACAAGCTTTGGCAGTCATAAAAGATGCATTGTAAAAAATGCTAATAAAAATTGCGGATACATAATGTCCAAGGGCTGGTTAAATTTCAGAGTGGAATAATAATTTTCTTGATTGTGTTTTGATTTTATCACAAATCTTGGCACACAAAAGTAACATCAAAAATCCATATGAACGAAAAACACAAAAATCGTTCATAAGGATTTTTGTATGAACGAAAAACGTATTTTTCGTTCATATGGAATCTGGATAGTTTTAGCATAAAGTTTAAAGCGCAGAAAATAACAGAGAAAAATTACAAGAAGATCATTATACAATCTAAATTTCATGACTTAAGGCGAGTTTATCACGCTCATTAATAGTGAAATAATATATACAGAAAATATTTATTAATTAGTTATAGTTATGCAATATACCTATCATCTACAGTGAAAGTATCACTGCTTTGAGGCGAAGTATGAAGTTAGAAAAATTTATAGCTGGCACATACACACAGCATAAAGAATACAAAGCTTTTTTGCCTGTTCCCATAAACAATTCATGGGAGTGGGATAACGCCGAAGTAAGTGCCTTACTTGAGCAAGCAAGTATGGAGTTCGGGGGGCTTAACTCATTTTCTGACCTGATTCCCAACATTGATATGTATATTACTATGCATATTTATACTGAAGCAAATAAGTCTAGTAAAATTGAAGGGACAAAAACTTCTATTCAAGAAGATTTATTATCCATTGAAGATATTTCTCCTGAAAAACGTAATGACTATGTTGAAGTACATAACTATATTAATGCATTAAATTATGGTATCAAGCGCATTGTCGAAGATGACTTTCCTCTATCAAATCGTTTAATTTGTGAAATGCATGAAATACTCATGCAAGGAGTGAGAGGAGAGCGAAAAACCCCCGGCGAATTCAGAAGGAGCCAAAATTGGATTGGGGGCACAATGCCTTCCAATGCTGTGTATGTACCCCCTCACATAATGTATTTAGGTGAACTTTTATCTGATTTTGAAAAATTTATTCATAACGATAAGCTTCATGTGCCTCATCTTATAAAAGTAGCTCTTTTGCATTATCAATTTGAATCGATACATCCCTTTTTAGATGGGAATGGCAGGATTGGCCGTCTTTTAATACCTCTCTACCTTCTCAGTAAGGGAATACTTGCGAAACCATGTTTTTATATTTCAGATTATTTGGAAAAGCACAGAGATGCTTACTACGAAGCTTTAGATAGAGTGCGTTTAAAAAATGACATAACGCATTGGATTAAATTTTTTCTTCAAGCTTGTATCTATACTGCTCAAGGCGCAAAGCATAAATTTAAGCAAGTTGTTGCATTGGTAGAAGATTACAACAACAGGCTAGCTGAAATTTCAGGTAAGTATGTTAATAATAAGGCGATATTAGAGACTTTTTATGCCGATCCTCTACAGAGCAGTAGGGAAATACAAGAAAAAACAGAGCTCACTAACCCTACAGTCACAAGAGCCCTCAAGCAAATGCTTGAATGTGGTATACTTAGTGAAATAACAGGGTATAGCAGAAATAGAGTGTATGCGTTGAAAGAGTATTTCTTGATATTTGCTGGCACTAGTATTGAAGAAGGTGAACTCAATTAAAACTAAAATTAGTGCCATCAGAAAATCCATATGAACGAAAAACGCAAAAATCGTTCATAAGGAATTTTTTATGAACGAAAAACGCATTTTCCGTTCATATGGATTTTGGAAGTCTAATCACAGAAAATTTTTCCATTGGAGTTACCAATGGTGATACCACAAAAAATTTTAGCATATAAAACAGCAAATAACACACCGCAACAACAGCACAAATAAAATTAAACCCCCTAGCCTCCGGAGCCAAAGGCCGTGTGTTCGATTCACGCCGGGCGCGCAAAAGAAATTAAGCACTTACGATATATTGGCGT
>CAYJOP010000003.1:0-58328 GCA_964371835.1 uncultured Desulfovibrionaceae bacterium | reverse complement strand
AAAACTCATAATTACTGTCATAAAATTGCCGTAAATTCGCATAATATGCTCATTTACGGCAATTTTATTAATATATTTCCACACTAAAAAACATTATAAATTAAAGTGTTAATTTGTTTTTAAGTGACCTACTAAATAGATATGATGAAATAAGTTAAACATATAGAATAGTTTTAACAACATTGAAAATGTGTTGTTAAGGTTCGACTTCGTCAAAGGGTTCTGCACTGTAATTTTTAAAAATGCAATTTTACTGCAAAAGCAGAAAAATAGTGCTAAAAATAACTGTGCAGGACTCTAAAATTTAAGGTTTTACAAGTTCTACAGCCAGCACAAATGCCGCTAGACCAAGTAACAGTTGTCCAAAAATATTAGCAGCAACTGCCAGCCATTTTTTTGCTTTTATTAAATTATTACAATCAAAAATGAAGGTGGAAAATGTGGTAAATGCTCCTAAAAAACCAATTAATATGGCAGTTTTAGCACTGGTATTTAATATTTGTTCACTGCCCCAAACAAGACCAAATGCAAAGCAACCTAGTGTATTAACAATAAAAACACCCCAAGGAAAATTAGGCCCAAGTAGCTTTTGTATGGCAGAACTTAGGCCAAAGCGAGCAAAAGTGCCAAGCATGGCCGCCAATGAAAAAAGCAATATATTAAGTAAGGTATGTTCCACAATTTGACTATTTTTTGGAATGTTTCTTTTTGTCTTTATGAGCCTTTTTGTTGTCCTTTGGGGGGTTAGATTTTTCTTTATCATTTTTAGATAATGCTTTGATAAGGGCATCACGATAAATTTTTAGAACAAAAATTCTTGCAAAATATTTAGACTCAGCAGGTACAATATGCCATGGCGCAAATTCTGTATCAGTGCGCATAAACATTTCATCGGCAGCAATTTTATAGTCTGCCGCTCTTTCACGATTGCGCCAATCATCTTCTGTTATTTTATAATTTTTCCAAGGCACAGCTTCACGCTCTTTAAAACGGCGTAATTGCTCATCTGCTGAAATATGCATCCAGAATTTTAACAAAATATTTTTGCCCTCGGTGAGTTCTTCTTCAAAATTATTAATTTCAGCGTAAGCCCTGCGCCATTCATTAAATTTTGCATACTTTTCCACACGCTCAACTAGCACTCGCCCATACCATGAGCGGTCATAAATAGTCACATAGCCAGCCAAGGGCACGTGCCGCCAAAAACGCCATAGATAGTGATGTGCAAGCTCTTCGTCTGTGGGGGCGCTTATGGGTATAATTCTAGAGATGCGTGAGTCTACACTGCCTGCAATGCGCCTAATGGCACCGCCCTTGCCGCCAGCGTCGCCACCTTCAAACACAAGGGTTGAAGAAATGCCACGCTGAAATGCTTTGTAGCTTAATTGAAAAACTTCATTTTTTAGTTTTTTAAGTTCTTTGCGATAATCTTCACGCTCAAGGCTTTGGCTCAAATCCACATTGTCCAGTGCAGTGATATGTGTAGCGTCTTGCAGGACTTCTGGGGAATCTGCTGCGTCAATACTACTGCGAATGGCAATGACATTTTCTAAATTACCAATGAGGGCACGAGCAACTGAAATAATTTTGAAATTTTTGTCATGAGCATCGATTACATACCATGGCGCAAAATCACGGTCTGACATGGTAATGGTTTTGGAAACAGTTTCAATTAGTTGTGGGTAATTATCTTCACTGCGTGTGTCATATGGCGTAAAGCGTAATTTACCTTGCTCTTTTTGGCGAGAATTTTGGCGTTTTTTGTGTTCATCTTCGCTAAGATGCAGCCAAAACTTAGCAATGGCGTAGTTATTTTTTGCTAAAGTGCGCTCCATCTTAACACGCTTATTTATGGTTTTGAACAAACTGTCCTCAGAAATTTCACCATATGAAGCCTTGCGTATGGTTTCATCATACCAACCGCCAAAAAAAATGCCAAACTCACCATATGCTGGAAGTTTTGTCCAATATCTCCAAGAATCAGGCCGCTCATTTTCCTCGTCAGTGCTGCGCCAAAAAGTGCGGTTATTAATTTTTTTTGCGTCAAGCCATGAAGATAATTTATTAACAAGATCGCCACGTCCAGAGCCATCAACACCTAGTATGGTTACAAGCACAGCAATTTTATGGTCTTCGCATTTTTGTTGCAATTGGAAAAGCTTAATGCGCAATTCCTCTTCAAGCAATTCATAATCTTTTTTACTGCACTCTTGGCCTAGTGTCATGGTCTGGAACATGGTATCTCCGTATTATTCTGTGGCCTCTGCAAAACGCTGACGCAAGGCCAGCAACTTGTCTTTGGCATCTTCCATTTCAATTAAGCGGTCACGCTCCTTTTGCACAACGTCAGCAGGGGCGCGGCTAACAAAACTCTCATTGGCAAGCTTTTGTGATGTAGTTATTAAATCCTTATCAATTTTACCAATTTCCTTATCAAGTCTTGCAAGCTCGCCTTGCAAGTCCACAGCTCCAGAAAGTGGCACAATTATTTGACAACCTTGCACCACTTGCGAAGCGCAAGCCTTTGGTGCTTGTGCATTTGCATCAATATTCAACTCGTCCAAGCGTGCAAGAGTGCAAATCATTTCGGCAGCTTCTTTAATAAGAATTGCTTGTGCATCATCCACGGGCTGAATTAGCGTTTTTAACTTCAAGGATGGACTAATATTTAGCTCAGCCCTAATGGTACGCAAAGCAATAATGATGTCTTGAACAAATTCCATGCGCTTGGCTTGTTCATGTTTTACGCAGTCATTACGAAGTTTTGGATAAGGTAAAGTGGCAAGGTCTTCGCCAGCACCACCTGGCAAGGCCTGCCAAATTTCAGCTGTAACAAAGGGCATTATGGGGTGCAGTAGTGTTAACATTTCACGAAGCACTGTCCAAAGCACAAATTGAGCTGGCCCCTTGCGGGTTTCATCTTGCATATCTGCCTTGATTAACTCAAGATACCAATCGCAAAATTCACCCCAAAGGAATTTGTAGCCGCCTTGGGCAGCATCATTAAAGCGATACTCGGTAATGGCTTTGTCCATCTCAAGCTTAAACATCTCTAATCGATGCAAAATCCATTCATGGTGAAGGCCCTTAACTTCTGCTAAATTAACAGCTTTTGGAGCTTCTTCTGGCAAATTCATAAGGGCAAAGCGTGCGGAATTCCATAGTTTATTAACAAAGTGACGATAGCCCTCAATGCGGTCTTCTGCCAAACGAATATCACGGCCCATGGCTGCAAATGAAGTTAGGGTAAAGCGCATGGCATCACAGCCATATTTATCAATCATTTCCAGCGGATTGATGGAGTTCCCCAAGGACTTTGACATTTTGCGGCCTTCGCCATCACGCACCAATGCATGCAAATAAACATGATGGAAGGGTACTTCATCCATAAAGTGCAAGCCCATCATCATCATGCGAGCTACCCAGAAAAATAGAATATCAAAGCCTGTTACAAGAACAGCCGTGGGGTAAAACTCCTTGAGTTCTTGAGTTTTGTCAGGCCAGCCCATGGTGGAAAATGGCCAAAGAGCCGAGGAAAACCAAGTGTCTAGCACGTCTTCATCTTGTATAAGTTTTTTACTATTACATTTATTACAGGTGGTTGGAGACTCTTCACTAACAATTAACTCACCACAATCGGCACAAGTCCAAGCTGGTATGCGATGCCCCCACCAAATTTGGCGGCTAATGCACCAGTCACGAATGTTATCCAGCCAATTATAATAGGTTTTTAGCCATGTTTCAGGCATGACCTTTGTAAGCTCTGGCACTGCGGCACGCGCCCTTGGTGCAAGCTTGGTTGCAGCCACAAACCACTGTGTGGACACATGCGGCTCAACCACAGTGTGGCAGCGATAACACATGCCTACAGAGTGGCTAATATCTTCAATCTTAACTAAGTCGCCGTTTGCCTCTAAGTCTTTAACAATTTTTTTGCGGCAATCTTCTTTTTTAATGCCAACATATGGCCCAGCAACTTCTGTCATAAGTCCATTGTCATCAATGGCTTGTATGAATTCTAGTTTATGTGTATTGCCAAGCATCCAGTCATTATGGTCATGGCAAGGGGTAACTTTTAAAGCGCCGCTGCCAAATTCTTTGTCAACATAACTATCAGCAATAATAGGAACTTCACGTTTGATAATGGGAACATAGGCCATTTTGCCAATTAAATGTTTGTAGCGCTCATCTTCTGGATGCACACAAACTGCACTGTCGCCCAAGATGGTTTCTGGGCGAGTGGTGGCGATGATAATGCTATCATTACTATCCTTTACATGATAGCGCACATACCAAAGGTGGCCTTGGCTTTCTTCATGTTCCACTTCATCATCGGCAAGGGCAGTGTGGCAGCGGTTACACCAATTAATAATATAATCGCCCTTATAAATGTAGCCTTGATGGTATAAATCCACAAAAACTTTACGCACTGCGGTGGATAGGCCTTCGTCCATGGTAAAGCGCAAGCGAGACCAGTCCACAGATGCCCCAAGCTTGCGCACTTGGTCGAGAATACGATGCCCGTAGTCTTCACGCCATTCCCAAACTTTTTCAATAAAGGCCTCACGTCCAAGGTCATGGCGTTTTTTGCCTTCTGCTGCAAGGGCTCGTTCCACAACGTTTTGCGTGGCAATGCCTGCATGGTCGGTGCCTGGCACCCATAGAACTTTCTTACCCTTTTGCCTGGCATGGCGGCAGAGTACGTCAATAAGCGTTAAGTTAAGGGCATGACCCATGTGCAACATTCCAGTTACATTGGGTGGTGGAATAACTATGGCATATGGCTCGCCTTCAGCGTCCATATTTGGTGTAAAAGTAGCGTTTTTTTCCCAATGCTCACACCAGCGAGCTTCAACATCGTGCGGCATATAGCCTTTGGGGAGTGCGTTCTCCGCCATCTTGACTTCTCCAAAAAAAATGAGATAATTAGGGCCGAGAGTGTCGGCATATATGAAACAATTCCTATACATCCTCTGGGATGCATCACACATTTGGGGTCACATGGCTTTGCATACCCTGCAAAGCATGAATGTACCCTTTCGTCTTATCACAGCCAAAGACATAACCCACGGACTACTTTTAAGCAAGCCGCCAGCATTGCTCCTCGTACCCGGTGGCACTGCCAGCATAAAGGCTAGAACCCTTGGCGCAGAAGGGCGTGCAGCTATTTTGAACTATGTGAAAGCTGGTGGAAAATATTTTGGCATTTGTGGTGGGGCAGGCTTTGGCTTATCTGACAATGAAGGCCTTGGTCTTTGCCCTTGGAAGCGGGCAGTGTATCAAAATCGCATCCAGCACCTTGTGTCTGGACATGTGGTTTCAAAGCTTGTTTCCGCAAGATTTACATTGAATAAAAACAATAATTTTGCATCATTACCAGTTTGGTGGCCAGGTTTTTTTGAGCCGCAAGAGGGTAGTGATGTGGAAATTATAGCCACATACGAACATGCAGATGAAGACCTCTACCTTGCGGATATAAGACTAAAATCATTACCAGAGCATATTTTAAGCCATTGGCAAGAGCTTTATGGCGTTAATATGGGTGTTGATTTTTTACGCATGCATCCTGGCATCATTGGTGGTGATTATGGCAAAGGCAGTTATGTGCTGTCGTATGCCCACCTTGAAACGCCTAATTCGCCAGAAGCCAATGCTTTATTTGCGCAAATGCTGCAAACACTTGCTGGCATTAGCCCTGAAAATATGTTGAGTAAGGACTGGGATATTGAAAAACTGCCAGTGCTTTGGGAAAGTACAAGCCGTACTCAAGCTTTGTTTGAAGCCATGAAATATATTCAAGAAATTATGGCCCTTGGGCGTAGGCATCGTTTGCTTTTTCCAAGAAATGCATGGTTGCATGGTTGGCGCATGGGCATTCCTGGTGGTGCATTAAATAACCTTTATACTGGTATCGCCACGGCTTTAAGCCTAAGCCCCAATGATAATGCCCTTAAGTTTTGGGATGAAAAGAGAGAGAGCTTTGCCCAAAATGTGCAAACTTTTTGGCAAGCGGCTGAGAGTTATTTGCTGGCTGAGAGGCTTGCCACAACACTTGATACACAATTGCCGGGGGTTGTGAATAGGCATATGCTCACAGAGCAAAAGTATATGTTGTTTGGCAAGCCCATGCATGCTGGTGGATTATATCAGGAAATTCTTGATGTGGCAGATGAACTTGTTTTGCGCTTGGTTCAGGGTTAGATAAAAGCGTTTTGCTTACTTGTTCTGCTTGTCTTGCCTGACTGTCTGTTTGTCTTGCTTGTCATGATCGTTTTAGCGGCCTTACGGCCTTTTCATAACTTTTGTGCGGTTTTGCGATATTTATCTTTTTCCTTGTGGCTTCGTCAGATGAAATATTTTAAACGCACGTATTTGTATACGCTCTGCCTTCAAAATATTCCATCTTCCTCGCCACAATAAAAAATCTTAAAATATACGCAAAACCGCACAAAAAAGTGACACTCGCATTTTTGCTCCGTGCTTTGCTCTCTGTATCCGTAAGGTTCGCAAGCTCACCTAACGGCTATGCTTCGCACCCTTCGGGCAGGGCTTGCGCACTCACAAAAATGGCTCCCTCTGGGCGTTTAAATGGGTTTTGTTGGCAATGCGTTGCAGGGGGCATGGTTGATTGCTGGATATGTGAAGATTTTAATTTATTCATAAAAAATTAAATTGTTTATTTAATTGAGTGTTAGGGTTTTCATGTACTAGATTCGGTAGATACTATGCAAAAGCATAGTCAAATCTGTTTGTCTTGCTTGTCATGATCGTTTTAGCGGCCTTACGGCCTGTTCATAACTTTTGTGCGGTTTTGCGATATTTATCTTTTTCCTTGTTTTAGACCACGTCATCATTCTGACAAATTACATCTATCTTCCTAAAATATATTACTTGGCACTATGCTTGCTATAACGAAGTGCAGTCTTTTTTTAGGCATCATTTAGTATTTTTTAGGAGGATACCATGCCCGTGAACACCACATCCACACCCAGCACCTTTTTGGCTGGATATACGAGCGAAGGTAGTCAAGTACGTCGTGCGGTGGTTCAACCACCTGCTCAATCTGCCGTGAGTGGAAAACCGTCACCATTTGCAGCATTTCTTGCAGATCAAAAAAACAATGCACTTGCCACCAATAACGCTAATATGCAAGGAAGCGCAACCAATCAACTGCTTGATATGCCAAAAGGCAATGCCAGCTCTAAGGAAATTGCTAGTCGTGCCAACATCATAGCTCAAGTGGATATGGACAAAAAGCGAATGCAATCTCTTGAGCAAATGAGCCAAAGCATGAGTAGCAGTAATAGTTTACTCGATGTTGCTCGTAATGATGTAACCATGCGTAATCTACGCTCAGCCATTGGCAGTTTTGGAATAAATGCACCAGTTATGCCCATGGAAAATTCAATTAAATCTCATGCATTACAATCTGCTCAACGTAATTTTTCACTCGAAACAAAGCTGCCAAGGTCTGAGAGTGGAGTAATGCAAGCATCCAACGTCACAAAAAATATAGATGGCACTGAGCTTGGTAAACTTTCTTCAAAATTTGAATCTGGAAAGGATGGCATAGCAGCTATAGGATATGATCGTGTGGGTGGCACATCTTATGGAAAGTACCAAATAGCCTCTCGTGTGGGTAGTATGGATAGGTTTCTAAATTTTCTGGATACTGCTGCCCCAGATATGGCAGAAAAACTGCGTGATGCAGGTTCTGCGAACACTGGTGGACGCAAAGGTGCAATGCCAGAAGTTTGGCGTGAGCTTGCCGCCACGGAACCTGACCGCTTTGAGGCTTTGCAAGATAAATTCATTTATGAAAGTCATTATAAGCCAGCACTTGCGGCCATTTCTAAGCAAACCTCCATGGATGAAAATAAAATTTCATCGGTCATGCAGGAAGTTCTTTGGAGCACTGCTGTACAACATGGCCCAAGTGGAGCTGCAAAAATTTTCACTCGTGCCACAGCCAGTGCTGGAAACCATGAAGATGAAAATTTTGATAAGCGTATGATTAACAATGTGTATGATATTAGGGCATCACAATTTGGTTCGTCCACTGAGGCAGTACAATCTGCTGTGCGTAACAGGATGAATGAGGAGAAGAATTTAGCCCTTAACATGTTGCGTGAAGATGGAAAAAATCTGGCTTAGCGGTTGTAATTTATGAATATACTTGTGATAAATCTAACCCGCTTTGGCGACCTTTTGCAAATGCAACCTGCCATACTGGGGTTGGAGGCACAGGGGCATAAAATATGTCTACTTTGTTTGGAAAATTTTCATGCGGCTTCAAGCTTGATGCGTGGCATACATCATGTGGTGTCTATGCCTGGATCAAAATTTTTAAGAGGATTAGATGAAGATTGGCGACTAGCCCTAAGTAATGTTGAAGAAATAATAAAGGAAATTGATGCAGAGTTTCCCGTCCAAATGGTCATCAATACCACTTCAACGCTTGGGGCTCGTTTGCTTGCTAAGCGTATTGCAAGTAAGGCAAGTGAAGATAAGCCCATACCAATTTTGGGTTTTGGTCTTGATGCAGATGGATTTGGCACAAGTGGCGATATGTGGGCAACTTTCTTGCAAGGTGCAAGCATTGAAAGACTAAATTGCCCATTTAACTTGGTGGATATGTTTAGGAGTATGTGTAATGTTGCAGACAGCTCACCACTTTGGGGCTTGCATACTCCAAGTGTTGCCATGCAAAATAAAATCTCAAAATTAATAGAATCAAAAAAACCCAAATTTTGCCAAGGTTTTGTGGCCTTTCAGCTGGGTGCTAGTAGTGCAAAACGCCAATGGGCTGTGGAGCATTTTATAAAACTTGGGCAAAAATTATGGCAAGAGCTTAAGCTTTGCCCCATCTTGCTTGGTACCAAGGCAGAAAAGCACCTTGAAAGCTCCTATATTGAAGGTGTGAAAAAATTTCCGCATGAATTTATCAGTGTAATGGGTGAAACAGACATACCACACTTGGCATGTGTGCTTATGCAATGCAAGCTACTTGTCACCAATGACACAGGCACAATGCACTTAGCGGCAGGTCTTAATGTGCCTATTCTTGCAATCTTTTTGGCAACTGCTCAAGCATGGGACACAGGACCATATATGCCAGATTGCTGTTGCCTTGAACCTGCACTTTCATGCCATCCTTGCGCTTTTCATAAAAAATGTATCTATGGTGTAGATAATCAAAAATGCTTGCGCAGCATCTCGCCTGAAGTGGCGTATTTTCTAGTTGAACATTATTTAAAGCATAAAATGTGGCCTCATTACGAGCAAGATGACGTGCGCATTTGGCAAAGTATTTTTGATGATGATGGTTTTGCCTCGCTTAAAGGTCTTTCTGGTCATGAGAGCGAGGAGCGAAGCATATGGCTTCTGATGCAGCGCCACTTTTACCGACAAATTCTTGACAACAAAACTCAAACTGAACCCTATGTGTCTAAACATGTATCTGAAAATTTGAGCCATGAAATTGGAACAACCATGCAACAAGCTGCGGCATTATTGTTGCTTTTGGAAAAACACATAGAACTTATGTTGCAAAAACCCAGCAGTCAAAATGGTGAACGCATAATTGTAACTAGTAATAAATTGCACGATGTTTTAAAATCATGCCACTATCTTAATGCTTTTGGATATTTATGGGCAACGATTTCTCAAGAACAAGGCGGTGATTTAGCAAGTTTTGCAAAATTAGTTAAATCTTTACGGACTAGTTTAATGGAGTGGCATGTGGCAATTGAAAAAGCGGCACATAATTTGCATAAAAATTACTGAATAGGCCATGGGCCAAAAAAAAGTGAAAAATTTTCCCACGGGAAATATTAAAAGGAACGCCAAAAGGCGCATATGTAAAATTTTTTAGGAGGGAATTATGATTATTATCGATGGACGCGAAGCAGAAATGCAGGTGGCAAATTTTAGTAACTTGGAAGAGCTTCTTGTAAATGTGCTTGAAAAGTCAAATATGGAAAACCGCGTTGTTACAGATGTATTTGTAAACAAAGAGCAATTTTCGGAAATTTATCCACATCAAGCTGAAGATATTGATTGCAAGTCCATAGAAAGCGTTGAAGTGCGCTCCATGCCTGTGGGTGAAATGGCAATTAGCATTGCGCGTGAAATGTACAAAGTTACTCAAATGATGGGTAGCGGCGGCAAAGAAGTGGCTCGCCTGTTTCGTCAAGCAGATGATGCTGAAGCTTTGGAACTTTTCCAAGATTTGCTTGATGTAACTCGTGACTTCATGGGTATGATTAATGTGCTACGTTCTGAATTTGGCCTAAATCAAACCAAAGAGTTCACTTTTAGTGCTGAGAGATTGAGTAGCTTGCTTGCTGAAATGACAGAAGTTTTGGAAAATGAAGACTGGATTTTGCTTGCTGACTTATTGGAATATGAATTCCTTCCTGTTTGCGAAGGCTGGAAAAAATCTATTCAAATATTACGCGAAGATATTCGCAATGCTGTGCAACAATAATAAAAATTAAATGAAAGTATATTATAGTCGGTCCCTGAAAAAGTATTTAATATATAATATGATGTTTTTAGGATAAAAATTACTAAGTAAAACGTAAATAAAATTTTTATGAAAGATTGTGGTAATTTTATGATTTCAAAATACTTTTTCAAGGGACGATTAACAAAATTTTGTGCAACAAATATTTGCACGGAGAAAATAAACCAGAGTGCTTTGCGTGTTGTTCAAGTAAGGCTTGTTTCGCCTAACATGAATTTGATTTTTGGAAGAAGCACTTGTGTTGGCAAGGGGTGTTTGAAAACACGATTATTCTAAATAAATATGGAATGTGTAATTAAATACATTTAATTGTTGAAATAAATATGCCAAGGAGAGGAGGCAAAATTTATGCAAACAGCAGTAGAGTATATTGACCAAGCCTTAGGGCTAGGTGCTAAGGAGTTTGATGCCTTAACTCAAGGTGATGTGAGCAAGGCGCTTGAATTATCAGGACAAAGATCTTGGGTTCTATCATTAGCTTGGGACGCACGCAGAGGTTGCGATGATGAAGCCTATAAAAAACTCTTGTTCAAAGTACATGACATGCAAGTCGCATTAACAAAACTCGCGCAAGAGAAACGCGCGGAAATACGCCAAGGCCTTTTACGCTCACAAAAAGAAAATAAAAGACTTGAAGGGTATCGCCAAGCTTTGACGCATGCAGTATAAGTATCTTAAATAAAATAAAAAATAATAAATCCTGTCTGAAAATTTTATATGGCAGGATTTTTTTATTTAAATTAATATTTAGTGTGACCTTAAGGTATTGATATATAATGTTAAATAAAAAATTAAATTTTAAAAAAATAATCTATTAGAATTTGTGCTACCTATAATAAGGGTTCTGCACAATTATTTTTTAGTTCTATTTTTGTGCTTTAGCAGTAAATTGCATTTATTTGAAAATCCAGTTGTGCAGAACAAAAGAAATAAAAATCAATCAGTTAACGGTGAAGCAAAGCTCTGCCTATTCTTGATTTTTGGTCGCATTGACTATCGTTAACGCTCCAAAAGACTCCACACAATGTATTGTGTGGAGTCTTAAATCCATATAATTTAAGAAATAATAAAAAAATAAATTATTTTGACGAGTGCGTAATATATTAGAGTAACAGTTTGATATTTTGAATTATATTTTTAATAAAAATAATATATGTATCATTTTTATTATGCTAAATAAATAATTGAAAACGCTTTGTAAGAAATATGGATTTTAGTAGATTGACATACGGTTTGATATTATGTACTGTTTAACTGTCCCAGCTAAAAACTCAGTTAAGTGGGCTTTTAGTAGGACCAGTTGATTTGGACGTTGTTTTGTAAGTGCAGGATGTGAGCTCCTGTACGTGTTTACAGCATTCGAAATTTTTCAGTAGAAATTTTCGTTGCCAAACACAGAGAAGGACAGTGCGAACATACAGAAATTTAGCGTTTTGCTTGGCTTATATTTTTTTCATGCAGGTATAATGTTTTAATTCTGTAATTTTATGTGCTTGTACATTTCGGTGTTGGTTAATTGCTGTTTTAATTGGATTACCCAAGGAGGGCCTTATGGTCAATTATAGAAAATCCTTATTATTTGTAGTATTTTCTCTCTTGATAACTTTGCCTAGTTTAGCTCAAGCTGCTAGTATTGCAAAGGTTATTGCTGTGTCTTCAGGCACCACAATTGAGAGAGGTCAATCAATGAAAAGCCTTGCTTTGAAAGATGACCTTTTTGTGAAAGATATCATTCGTACTGATAATAGTGGCAAAGTACAGCTGATGTTTAATGATGATAGTGTTGTAACCGTTGGTTCAAATAGCACCTTTGTCATGGAAGATTATAGCCAAACAGATAATGTTTTTAAAGCTAACTTAAGCGTTGGTTTTGCTCGCGTAGTAACTGGAAGTATAGTTAAAAAGAATCCTAATGGCTTTACTGTGCTCACACCTCAGGCTACCGTTGGTATTAGGGGTACAACACTTAGTATTTTCATCTCTGAAAACAAGCTTGGCGTTGCTACAGAAAATACCCTTAATTCACAAAGTGTTATAGTAGGCGAAACTGTAATTCCTCCAGGACAATTTGCTGCTTTTGGCCCAGGTGGTGTTGTAATTTCTCCTCCATCAGACATGAGTGATGAACAGCGAAATGAAATTGTTTTAGAAAGTAACATTGCACAGGTGACTTCAAGTGTCGTGCCTGATTCAGTCAATACAAATTTATTTGTTGACTCAGATTTAACGGACCCTGATATCGGTTCATTGCAAGCATCACTTAATGAGATTAATTCACCATATGATATTAACTCACCAAGTGAAATTGGCAAAAGAACAAATGCCACTGTGTTTGGCTCATTGACCACCAATGCTGCTGGCGGTAATATTGGAAGTTTCTCCTTTAATGCTAACTTGCTGGATGGCACAATTAGTGATGGAAGTTTAAACTACTCAGTTGCTGGCGGTGGTGGTAATAGTACTTTTAGTGGAAGTGGAGGCGTAGGTACCATAGATCCTAATAGTTTTAATTTAGGAGGAACAGGCGTTCTTACTGACAACCTAACTGGTTCAACTACAAAAGACTGGGAGATGAATGGTGCTACTGGTATTGTTCCTGGTCAAGTCGTAAGTGGTGACTGGAGTGTTAGTGGTGGGCAACAAGGTGATTTTGCTGGTAGTGTAAGTCAATAAAATTGACACATAAAATATTAATCCCCGCTTAGAGATTTTCTAGGCGGGGTTTTTTTATTTAAAAATTTTATAAGATTATTCATACTGGATGCGCAAAAATAATTTAAATATTGATAACAATCTATGCATTGAGCGTAAAGATATATTGGTGCAAAACTAAATCTTCATGCATTACTTTATAAACTTATAAATCAAGTTGATATTAGAAAGGTGCAAAAATTAACTTCGATGCGTTTTTAATTTGTGCGTATATAGCATTAATCAGATGAATATTTCTTTTATATTTTGCAAGTTAACTCTAGATACTGCTTAACAACAAGATCCATAGTTATCATAAATAGTCGATGCTACACAGCACGCTTTAGCGTGATGTTCAGAGAGGCACGTTGCCTTCAAATACGTCTTTGGGTACGCCAGAAGTGAATGTCGGCATATTGTACGGTACGCGAAATTTTCTTACAGAAAAATTTCGATAGTCGGCACTAAAAAACAGTATTTTTTGCAGCACAAAATGTCAGAAAGCTGTATTTCTTACACTCGTTTCTGGCATTTTTATTTGCTCATTTTTGGTTAAAAATATCTTGTTTTCAGAGTGTTATGTGGTTTTTCATTGCTGACTAAATAGCAAATAAATTACAAATTCAGACAGTTTTCAAAACTACTATGAAAATGTTTTAATTATGCCAATATTTAAATGAATTTGAACTAAATTAATAAAAAATTTAATCTGGAATATATTTGTCATGTAAGTATATGATAAATAATAAAATACTAGCTATAAAAATATTAAACCAGTATAATTGTTGAAATAATATTATATTCGCTTCTTTTTGATAATATGACGACATAAGAAAGTTTTGTAAGTGCCTGCTAATTAACTTTCATTTGACAATTCAACCTTAAAAAAAAGCAATATGTATAATAATTAAAAATAAACTTCTAGGAAACTAAAGTGGATATTAGACTAGCTGTCTTTTAATAGACGCTTTTAATGCTAGCTAATATAAAACAAACGTGCATGAAGTTTATTATTTATGTTTTTATTGAAACATGATGCACCAATAAATGCTTAAAAAAAAGGGGATAACATTTTTATAAAAGGTTATCCCCATAAGGCACATTAATAATATATAATTTTTCGAATAAGCAGGAATCTGGCTTGGTGCTAACTTGTAATAACTAGAATGACCAAGACAAGCCAAGACGTGTTAGGTGTTGATTGTATTCATATAAAGCGCTGTTAGAAAAGTTTTTTAAGTTCTGGTAACTTGCGTCAACAGACCAGCTTTCACTAATGGGAATTTCAACATTCAGACCTGTGCGCAAGATGCGGTCTTGTCTGTTTTCTTCTTCTAGTGCAGTAGCTGGAGCATGGTGATATTCAGCACCATAAGAAACAAAGGGTGAAAGTCGAATTTCGTATGGCAATACGAATGTAAAGTCTGCACTGAATTCGTAACCATCATATGTAACTCTATCTGCATTTGTATTGCTACCTAAATACTTACCACCAATGGTCATGGTGTGGCCTTCCTCACCCAAGAATAAGCGTAAAAATTGACCAATTGATCCATACCAGCCAGAATAATCATCATCTGTAGAGTAGGTGCGGCTGTCAATTTGTGCACTGGTAATTGTGTGCAGATTTGGTGTGAGAGCATAAGCAAATGACACAGTAGGGCCAATGGATACAATGTTTTGCGCAAGTCCATAGTCAAAAACTTGTGGACGAACACGCACGTCAAACATGCTCTTAGTGCCAAGATAACGTATGCCAGCAGAAGCACTGCCCCACTCTGAAGAAGACAAATCAAGCTCATCCAAGCTTTTCTCGGTATTATGGCGAGCAAATCCACTTACACTACCAACAATCCACCAAGGGCTAGCAGTAGCAAGGCGATAACCTGCGGATAATTGAGTTGCAATGAATGCAGCAGGTGTGGCTTGGGCCTCGCTCCCTTCAATATTAAGGTCCCATTTACCAATACTAATTTGCTCAGAAGCTGGGCCACCATTTACGTTAGTATCATAAATAAAACCGGCACTAACTTTACCTGAAAACTGCGTACGTTCTTGACTCTTGGTCCATTTTTTAGTTAGGTCGTCATTTTCTGCATCAGTGCTGTGTGGGTTTTTGGCAAGCTCAATTTTTGAACGTTGTGGGTCATTCTGTAAACTAAGAGCATATGCCAATTCTTTTAATAAAATAGGCTCATTGGGATATGCAAGCAAAAGACGCTCATAAGCCATAACAGCTTGACCTAGTCTATCGCTGCGCAAAGCAGCCCTCGCATAACCAAAATTAATTCTATCATTTTCAGGATATTCGCGTAATAGTATTGAGTACAAAGCATAGGCTTCATCATACTGACCTTGTTCCATAAGGACAGATGCTTCAATTTGTTGCTGCTGTGCTATACTTCTTGCTGGTACACTGTTAGCACTTGGGACTGAGGCTGCAAAGGAGCTGCCAGCAAATGATATTGTCAAAAAAAGTGATAAGCATGTAAAGTAAAAAGACTTTTTCATAATGAATTCCTTTGGATGGTATGTTCATTTATACTATCAGTTGAATTAATAAACTTTTTTGTAAGTTTGGTCAAGTATAATTTGTATAGCTTAGATGCTTATTATGCCATTTAATTGTTAAATCACAATTGCTAAGCATAGCACCATATTTAATAAGCAGATAGGCCTTGGTAAATTCCAGTTGAAATCGAAATAGAGATATCATGGTTACAGCATTATGATGTGTAATAATAAATAAAAGTTAAGGGTCCTGCACAATTATTTTTTAGTTCTTTTTTTGTGCTTTTGCAGTAAATTTGCATTTATTTGAAAATCAACTTGTGCAGGGCAAAAAACATAAAAATCAAATAGTTAATGGCGGTGCAAAGCTTCGCCTATTCTTGATTTTTGGTCGCATTGACTGTCGTTAACGCTCCAAAAAATTCCACACAATGGATTGTGCAGGAGTCTAAAGTATTTTGTGCAAACAAAAAAAATACCGCTGCAAAAAATACAGCGGTATATGTAAAGTAATAAATATGATATTGCTATGGCTTCCATTTCTCCCAAACTTTACCCACAAGGTCTGGACCAGGCTCAAGATGAGCTTTACCAGGAGTCCATGAACAAGGTGCGGCTTTGCCATCATTTTGGCTTACAAATTGATGTGCTGCAATTTGGCGCAGGGATTCTTCAAAGTCACGGCCAACTGGTGCTGCTAGCACTTCCATGCTTTGCACATTGCCACATGGATCAATGATAAAGCTACCACGAAGGTTGAGGTTGATATCTTCATCAAAAACTCCAAACTGCTTGCCTATGTTGCCGCAAGGGTCAGAGAGTAAGGGGAAGGGTAGTGGCTTGCCGCTGGCTTTGGATAGTTCTTGCTCATCCCACATTTTATGTACGAAAACACTATCCATGCTAATGCCTAAAACTTGTACGCCAAGTTTTGAAAACTCTTCAAATTTTGCTGTAACTACAGCAACTTCAGTTACTCAAACAAATGTAAAATCGCCAGGATAAAAGAACAAAAAGACCCATTTGCCTTTGTAGTCTTCAAGAGTTGTTTCACTAAATTTGCCATCTTGATAAGCCATTGTTTTAAAATTTGGGGCTGGTTTGCCAACTTTAATCATAATTTTACTCCTTAAGTAAGTTGATTAGCTGATTAACAATATATTAGTTTGATAATGCTTGTCAATAATTATTATTAATAAGCATGAACTAAATGAAGCTTCAACTAAAAAATAAATACAGCAAATAAAACAAAAAAATGGCAAACTCCCAAATGGGGTTTGCCACGAATTTCAAGTTATGTTATAAAATTGGAAGTTTACTTTACTGCTGCATGATTTAAAGGTCCGCAACCTTTACCTGGTGCATAGCTTTTGCGCATGCAAAGATTTACATACTCTTGGGCTTTGGTGACTGCAACTTTAAGTGGTTGGTCCTTACCAAGGTATGTGGCAATGGCAGCTGACAATGTACAGCCTGTGCCATGATTATTATTTGTGTCCACATGGGCTTGGCGAAGTGGGATGGGGTTAGCGCCTTGCTCAAATAGCCAATCTGTAACCATGATGGTTGCATCAAAGTGCCCACCCTTTATAAGCACAGCCTTTGCACCCATTTCAAGCAATGCAGCACCTGCTTTTGTAATGTCATCATCATTATTGATTTCAATACCAGTTAACACTTCTGCTTCTGGTCTATTGGGGGTTAGGATAGTGGCAAGGGGTATTAACTCACTTTTTAAAGTGTTTATGGCATCATCCAATAATAACACATGCTTGCTTTGGCTTACACAAACAGGGTCAACCACCAGTGGAAAACTTACATTTTTTAGCTCACAAACCAAGGCAGAAATAATTTCTGCCGAAAACAGCATACCAGTTTTGGCAGATTTTATGGGAAATCCGTCAATAACTGTTTGTAATTGTTGCACTATAAATTCTGGCTCTGGGGAATGAATACCAGTTACGCCTTCGCCATTTTGGGCCGTTAGAGCAGTAACAACGCTCATGCCATAACCGCCAAGTGCCATAATGGTTTTAAGGTCTGCTTGTATACCAGCACCACCACCTGAGTCAGATCCAGCGATAGTTAATATATTTGGTGTGTTGTACATAGACACCTCCTGTAATATGGCAATCAAAGCGCAATTATTCTATTATGGCTTTCCACCATTGTTCGAAAATTTGCTCATCATCGTCAAGGTTGATTACTTCACCAATGCGTGGGGTGAGCAATGAATAACTTTTGCCTTGGCTGGCCTTGGTAAATTCATCTAGTGGCACATGCCAATCGTGTAGGGCAATGGCAAATTTACTATTGTGAGCTGGCAACACACGCTTTGCCCTAACTTCCATGGCGGCCTTTGCTGCATCTTCTGGTAAAAAGTGAATATGCGGCCAACCCAAAGGGTTGTATTGTCCAACATCTAAAATGGCAAGGTCAAATCCATCAAATCGTTTTGCAATTTCAGCAATTTGGCTACCATATCCGCTATCAGCGCTGTAATAAATACTAGCAGATGGTGCAATTAAAGCCATACCACCCCAAAGTGTTTTATTGCGTGATTTTAAGCGTGAAGAATAATGGCGAGCAGGCATAATATGTAATACAATATTATTTTTTAGCTCAAGGCTGTCAAACCAATCGCCTTCCCAAATTTCTTCTGGCTTATAGCCCCAAAGTTCAAGATAGGCACCAACACCAAGGGTAGTAATAACCTTGTCTACCTTACCTCTAAGTGCGAGCATGGTTTCATATTCCAAATGGTCGTAATGGTCGTGAGAAATGAAAACATAGTCAAGCTTTGGCATGTCAGCTAGGGTATATACCACTGTGCCGTCAAATGCTTTATTAATAAAGGAAAATGGCCCTGCATAATCTAAAAACACTGGGTCAACTAAGATTTTTACGCCATCAACTTGCATATAAAATGAAGAGTGACCAAGAGGTACAACTACATTTTGCTTTGGATCAAGTGCTTTTAAGTCAGTTTTAATTGTGGGTATAGGCTCACTAGGTGTGCGTTGACCATCCTTTTTAATGTGAATGTTGTACATAAGCACAGGAAAACTATCTTTTTGCAAATTTTGTGGTTCTGGATCCATATTGGCAAAAACACCATTTTTAAAGTTAGGTGATTTTTCCATGCGGGCTAAACGCTCTCCACTTGGGTCAACACCAAAGCGTGGGTGTTGAAGCTCATTGTAAATATATGCGCCAGCCGCAACCAAAATTAACAAAAACAAAAAAGTTTTTTTACCAAACATTGTTAACCTCAATGTAAATTTTAGTTAGTAACAGTCATGGTGTTGTAATAATAAAAACAACTTAGTTTGACATAAATCTTAAGTGAGTAGAATTTACTCCTCAGTGTACTCCACTTCAATTTCGGAAAATTCTTCTTCTTGCTCCACTTCCACTTCTTTAAAATGTAAAAATGGAGCATTTGGTTCAAGGGCGTCACGCATTTTCCAAATATGACTAACCAATTCCTCAATGCCTTGCCCATGCATGGCTGAAATGAAAAATATGGGTCTATTATCTTTAAGGGCTAGCTCTTTTAAATTTTCTAATCTTTCATCATCTGCAAGGTCAATTTTATTAATAACTTGAATTTGAATACGCTCAGACAAGGCCTCATCAAATTGAGAAAGTTCAGCATTTATAAGGTCAAAGCCAGCCCAAGGGTCTTGTTCGTCCACATCTTCAATGCTTAATAAATGCACCATAAAGCGAGTGCGCTCCACATGTTTTAAAAAACGATGACCAAGGCCTTGCCCAAGGTGCGCCCCTTCAATTAAGCCTGGAATGTCAGCAATTACCATGCGTCTACCTGGGTCATATTCATCAATAAGTACTCCAAGATTTGGAGTAAGAGTGGTAAATGGGTAGGCTGCAATTTTTGGCCTTGCGGCAGAAACTTGCGATAAAAATGTGGACTTACCAGCATTGGGTAGGCCAATTAAACCAGCATCGGCAAGAATCTTTAACTCCAAACGCAAGGTGCATTCTTCCCCAGGTTCGCCTTGTTGTGCAAAGCGTGGGGCGCGCATGGTGGAAGATTTAAAATGCTCATTACCTTTGCCTCCACGACCACCCTTGGCAATGGTGAACTCTGCCTCAGTGTCAGTTAAGTCTGCCACCAGCTTTTCGCCCTCTGGCGTTTGCTCATAAATTAACGTGCCTTCAGGCAAATGCAAAACACAATGCTCGCCCTTGCGACCGTTGCATTGGCTGCCCATGCCTGGCTGGCCATTTTGAGCTTCATAAACTCTTTGTAAGCGAAAATCATAAAGGCTTAAGAGCTTGGCATCTGAGCGTACAACAACATTGCCGCCGTCTCCACCATCGCCACCGTCAGGACCACCACGCGGAACAAATTTTTCACGCCTAAAGGATACACAACCATGTCCACCTTTTCCAGCCCGAACTGTAATTGTGGCTTCATCAACAAATCGCATAAAGTTCTCGTATTAAAAAATAATGCCGCAGGAAAGTAACTGCGGCATTAGTATAAGAAAATTTAGTTACAAAAAAGCAAAGCCTTTTTGTATATAGAAGCTATGCAGTAGCGCTTGCTTCCACTATGTGAACTCTGGTTAATGTGCGACGTTTACGGATGTATTTTTCATACTTAACAACACCGTCGGTTTTGGCAAAAAGGGTAAAATCTTTGCCCATGCCCACATTGTCACCAGGGAAGATGCGTGTACCTAGTTGGCGCACAAGAATGCTACCAGCTAAAACACGTTGTCCACCAAAGCGTTTAACGCCACGCCTTTGACCATTACTATCACGACCGTTGCGTGATGACCCGCCTGCTTTTTTATGTGCCATGACGAACTCTCCTTAGGCAGAGATGCCAGTAATTTTAATGGTAGTCAAATCTTGACGATGACCACGCAATTTGCGTGAGTCATTACGGCGCCAGCGTTTGAAAACCATAATTTTTTCACCACGACCATGAGCTAGCACTTCGCATTTAACTTGTGCATTTGCCACATAGGGTGTGCCCACCTTGAAGCTTTCGCCACCAAGCATGAGAACTTTGTCCAAAGTGATTTCGCTGCCAACTTCGGCTTTTAGCTTATCAACAGTAATTTTGCAGCCTTCTTCTACGCGGAATTGTTTTCCGCAGGCTTCAACTATAGCATACATGAATAAAACCTCCAATAAAAGACCTCAGTATAGTTTCGTTTCGGAGGTCACAAAAGAGAAAGGTGTATTTGCCCTACTTATGAGCATTTGTCAAGCAAATGGAGCAAAAATTTAATAAATATTATTTTATGCAATATATACAGCTAAGTAAAAAAGCATAATGAAATTTAAAATACTACCAAATTTCTTTTAGGCGCTTTAGTGCAAGGGCTGTATTATCAGGGCTTGCAAAGGCTGTAAAACGTGCATAATTTTCACCACTTGGGCCAAAACCTGCTCCAGGTGTACAAACAACTTGCGCTTTATCTAGAACTTTTTGGAAAAAATCCCATGAAGGCATTTGGCTAGCGCCATCTTTAGGTGTTTTTATCCAAACATACGGTGCATGCTCGCCACCATAAACATCAAGGCCCATGTCTATTAGAGCATTGCGAACCTTGGTGGCGTTTTGCATATAGCCATCAATAATTGCACGAACTTCTTTCTTGCCTTCAGGGCTATAAATTGCTGCCGCACCCTTTTGAACAATATATGGACAACCGTTATATTTTGTGCATTGGCGGCGTGACCACATGGAGTTTAAGTCCAGATTTTTATCTTTTACTTTTAAATCTTTGGGCACAACTGTATAGGCACATCTTAAGCCAGTAAAGCCTGCTGTTTTTGAAAAGCTACGAAATTCCACAGCAACTTCACGAGCTCCGTCAATTTCATAAATACTGTGCGGCACATCATCACCGCAAATAAATGCTTCATATGCAGAATCATAGAGGATTAATGCACCATGTTTGGCCGCATAATCAACCCAAGCCTTAAGCTCATCACGCATGAGCACTGTCCCAGTGGGGTTGTTTGGATAGCAAAGATAAATAATATCAGGTGTTTCACTTGGAAAGTCTGGCACAAAATTATTTTCTGATGTGCAAGGTAGATAAATCATTTTATTCCAGCGATTATCCACATACTTACCCATGCGGCCAGACATGGCGTTGGAGTCCACATAAACAGGATAAACAGGGTCAGTTACGGCAATACGGGTGTTGGCTGCAAATAATTCTTGAAAATTGCCCACATCGCACTTGGCACCGTCGCTAACAAAAATTTCATCAGCAGCAATACTAATTCCACGCGCTTTGTAATCATTTTCAACAATGGCATTGCGCAAAAAATCATAGCCTTGTTCTGGGCCGTAACCTTTGAAGCTTGAAGCTTGACCCATTTCATCAACTGCACTGTGCAATGCTTTAAGCACGCTTGGAACAAGTGGCTGGGATACATCACCAATTCCAAGAGAAATCACTTTGGCATTAGAATTATTTTCTTGAAATGCACGCACACGACGACCAATTTCAGCAAATAAATAGGAGCCAGGTAAATCAGCATAGTAGGGATTAACTTCAAACATAAATTTTCCTTTTATAATAGATAGATGTTGTTTAAAATCTATAATAATTCGCCAGTAAAGACAGTCACTGCTTCACCAGTCATAAACACATGTCCATTGTCAGCTAAGCGAATATTTAAGTCGCCGCCAAGTAATTTAATTGTAACGTCATTTTCTGTTAAACCAAGGCGATGTGTCACACAGGCCACAGCACAAGCGCCAGTGCCGCAGGCTTGAGTTTCGCCAGCGCCACGTTCCCATACGCGCATGCGCACCGTTTTTTTGTCCAAAACTTCTATAAATTCCACGTTGATGCGCTCAGGAAATAGTGGATGATTTTCCAGTGGTGGGCCAAATTCGTCAATTCGTAAGGTGTCAAGATTTTCGCCCCTGATTACAACATGCGGATTGCCCATGGATACGCAAGAGCCAAGGTATGTTTTGCCAGATGCTTGTACTGGGATTTCTAGGGCCACTGGGCCATCGTGGGCAACTGGTATGAGTTTTGGCTCCCAAATGGGTGCGCCCATGTCCACGGTGGCGGCGTGTACTAGGTTGTTTTTTAAATGTAATTGTATGTGCTTAATGCCAGCCAGAGTTTCAACATCAAGTTCTGGTGAATTAACGATGCCATGCTCAAAGGCGTATTTGCCAACGCAACGGATGGCGTTTCCGCACATTTGGGACTCACTACCATCACTATTGAACATGCGCATGCGAACATGAGCTTGGTTTGAGGGAAGAATTAGCACAAGGCCGTCAGAGCCAATGCCTTTGTGGCGATCACTTATCTTAATGGCAAGGTTTGGGATGTCGTCTATTTCTATGTTGCGGGCATCAATGTATACATAATCGTTGCCTGCGCCGTGCATTTTTGTAAATTTTATCATGTTAATTCTCGCAAAATGAAAATTTTATTTTAATTGTTTTCAGTTTTGAACAACGAATAATAACTGTAGTTAGAATGAATATCAACTGTATATTGAGCTCATTTCTTTTTTGCAGATTTCCAAGGTTTTTTTGGGCAAAATTCTTGCATTTCGCACTGTTCGCAAAGAGGTTTTTTGGCGTCACAAACATGTCTGCCAAACCAGACCAAGCGGTGGTTTAATAGTCCCCATTGGTCATTGGGAAATAAGCCCATTAAGTCTTTTTCCACTTGTATAACGTCGGTGGACTTGGTTAAGCCCAAGCGATAAACAATGCGGCCCACATGTGTATCAATGGCAATGCCTTCATTTATACCAAAAGAACTCCAAAGCACCACATTAGCTGTTTTTCTGGCAACCCCTGGTAGAGTGATTAATTCTGCGAGGGTTCTTGGTACTTTGCCATTAAAATTCTTGGTGATAATTTGGGCTGAGGCTACGATATTCTTAGCCTTGTTGCGGTAAAAACCAGTGGAGTGTATGACTTTTTCCACCTGAACAATTTCTGCCATGGCAAGGCTTTTGGCGTCTGGCCAGCACTGAAAAAGTGTTGGTGTGACAATATTAACTCGAGCGTCTGTGCATTGTGCAGACAAAATTACAGCCACCAGCAGTTGCCAAGGGTTAGCGGCAATTAGGTGAGTTTCAGGCACAGGATATTTTTTAGCCAATGCGGCTTGGACAAGAGCGGCTCTTTTTTGTATAATTGACATGGTCTTTAAATGCCACAAGAGTGTGTGACTCGCAAGTATGCCATAGGAGAAATTATGATTTTTGTATATATGACTGCACCAACCATGCAGGAAGCAAAGAGCATTGCCGCCCATATGGTTGAAAAACGCTTAGCGGCAGGGGTTAACATTTTTCCAGAGGTGCATTCCATATATCACTGGCAAGGTAAGGTGGAAAATGCTAGTGAATGTGTGTGCATTTTTAAAACAGACAAGGCAAATTTTAATGCTTTGCGCCATGCAATTATTGAAAAACATAGTTATATTACCCCTTGTATTGTGGCCTTACCTGTGGAAGATGCAGATGAAAACTTTACAAAATGGGTAAAAAAAGAAAGTGGAGTATAGTATGAAAAAGCTTATTATTATTGCGAAAATTACTGCAAAAGAGCATAGTGCGGACTTGGTTAAAAATGAACTTTGCAAACTAATTGCGCCTACCCTACAAGAAGAAGGCTGCCTTGAATATAAATTAAGTCAGGATAATAACAATCCTAATATATTAATATTTTATGAAGAATGGGCCAGCCGTGAGCATTGGCAAGTGCATATGGGTAATGATAATTTGGCAGAATGTAACAAGGCCATTGAAAATTACGTTGAAGATGTGCAAGTGTTTGAAATGACAAATCTTGATTAGGGTTTATTTATGCGTGATGAAAAAATATCCCGTCCTGCCATATTTTTAGACCGTGATGGTACTTTGAATGTGGATACAGGCTATGTATATAAAATTGAAGAATGGCAATGGCTTGACGGAGCCATTGAGACTTTAATTGCTTTTAAGCAAGCTGGTTTTGAGCTAATTGTGGTTACAAATCAATCTGGCATTGCGCGTGGATATTATGATGAAAATGCCGTTAAAAAATTGCATGATTTTGTAAATGAACAACTAAGACCGCATGATTGTGAGCTTATTTTTTATTATTGCCCGCATCTTCCAAGTATTAGCGGACCTTGCAATTGCAGAAAACCTGCGCCGCAAATGTTAATTCAAGCTGCCAGCGAGCATCACATTGAGCTTGCAAAATCATGGATGATTGGGGATAGGTTGAGGGATGTGGAGGCAGGTAAGGCCGCAGGCTGTAAGACAATTTTAATATCCACAGACCACGGCCTTGATAAAAATAATGCGACTTTTACCGTGCAAAATATTACTCAGGCCGCAAAGCTAATTCTAGTTTAATGTTCAAGCCCAAGCATTGCCGCTTCAAATATACCTTCAGCCAATGTGGGGTGAGCGTGAATGGTTGCGGCAATATCATCTACTTTTGCACCCATTTGTATGGCTAGAGTCATTTCGGATATAAGTTCAGTTGCATGTGCACCAACTATATGTGCACCAAGAATTTTTTTGTTATCTTTGCGCACAACAAGCTTACAAAATCCAGTTATTTCGCCCATGGCGTGGGCTTTGCCCAATTCACGCATTTGAATGGTGGGGCATAAAATATCTTCGCCATTTTCCAAAGCTTCTTCTGAGCTATAACCCACACAGCCCACCTCTGGGGAGGTGAATATGGCCGAAGGAATGACCATATAATCCATTGGTTTTGATATGTCGCCTGTATTTTTTGCTAGCATGCTTTGCACAGCGCAAATGCCCTCGGCCGCAGCCACATGCGCAAGCATAACCTTGCTTGGCCCAAGAACATCTCCAATGGCATAGATATTAGGTGCAGAAGTTTGCATAAATTCATCAGCTATAATCCAGCCACGTTGATCAGTTTCAATATTAACAGAATTAAGGTTAAGACCTTCGGTTTGTGGTGTGCGCCCAACAGTAACTAGAACTACGTCCACTTCAATGGATTTTTCTGTTTTCTGGGCGGCGGTTGGCTCTGCTATGAATGGGGAAGGACCTATGGTTGCAAAAACTTTGTTATCGCTGACTTTTACCTCAGTTAATGTGCGCCCAAGCTCGCAGGCAATGCCATTTTTTTTCATCTCTTTTTGTAGTAGTTTGCTAACGTCACCATCCACTGAGGGTATGGGCAAGAGACGCTCAAGCCCCTCAATAATGGTGACTTCTGAACCTAAATTGCGGAATATAAATGCCATTTCACAACCAATGACGCCTCCACCAACTATACAGATTTTTTTAGGAATTTCTGTAAGCTCTAGAGCGTCATCGCTATTAATAATGTATTTGTGATCAAATTTAAGGTTTGGTAGCTCTAAAATGCCAGTGCCTGTGGCGATTAATATGAAATCACTTTCAAGGTCTTGGCTATTTCCTTGTGCATCATGCACGCGCACAAGAGAAGGCGATACAATTTCCCCTTGCCCTTGAACTACGTCAATTTTCAGCTTGGCGCAGGTTTTTTCAAGGCCACCTCTTAATATGTTTAATACTTTATTTTTGCGCTCAATAATTTTAGTCATGTCAGCCTTGGGGCCACCCTCAAAACTAATGCCAAAACTTTCAAGGTGCTTGGCCTGATGCAAGGCATCGGCTGAGGCTTTAATGGTCTTGGTTGGTATGCAACCATAATTTAGGCAAGTACCACCAAGGTATGTTTTTTCAACAATGGTAACATGAATTCCTGCTCGTGCAGCGTGAAAGGCTGCGGCATTTCCGCCAGGTCCGCCACCAATAATAGTTAGACGTAAAGGCATATAATCTCCAAGATAATTGGGTCTTTTTTAAGCTGATTTTTGGTTAATATCGGCATTCATAATCCAATGCATTAAGGGCGGCACTCTGTCTGTGTCGGATGCAGGGTTCCATTTTATTTCATCTTTGCGTTGGCTAATTTGTTCCCAGTGGGTGAATGAAAATATTGCATCAAGGCACTCTGGGTCAAGGCAAGGCGCAAATCCAATGCAGGTGCATTTAAGCCAAAGTAGCATTTTTTTATCGTTCTCATTATTTGTATTAATGGCAAGGAGAAGACATAATTGATGTTTTCTTTTAAGAGTATGCTCCATCTCGTCTAATAAATCTTTTAAAAAGCGCATTCGGATGGTGCTTGACGTTATACTTACAACACGAAAGTCACTGTTGCCTTGTGGACGATATGATGCATGATTTTTCCCCAGTTTCTTAATGGAAGTTGGCAAAACTAGGTCTTCGGTATAGTAAAACCAAGCATAAGCAAGGGCGATCATTTCAGGTTTTGGCTCTATGCGTACAGTATCCTTTGCCTTTGAGTCGCTAAGTATACTTGGTCTTATGATTTCAAGTAGTGTTCTTGATCCTTTATTTCTAATTTTTGTAACAAATGATGCAAAGTGATAAAGTGTACTGGTTTGATTATGGTTAATTTGGAAGTAAATATCAATGGGCGCATTATCCCAACCTTCTGCAATACCACCTTCATGTATATCCAGTACAAGGTTAGGTAATGTATCTAGTTCATCAAAGGGTTTGTGATTAGACAAATCTTGATTATCACTTGCTCGACAATATCCTAGTAAGTGTCTGTGTTCAATACCAGAACGAGTGCAAATAATATCAAAATGTATCTGGGTTTCAGCAGCTCTTAATAGCACTGCTTCGATAAAGCCGTCATTATCAAGCTCCACAAAGAGGGCTTCATGTTTGTCTTTTTTCAATAGTGATACTATAAATAAAATAACGGCAACCACACCAATGATAATTAAAAGTACTTCTGCCAGCTCAAGGGTAAAATTTGTAGCTGGTGTCCATAGTTTGGGCATGGCAATAGCAGGAAAAATTGATGCTGAATTCATACGGTTCAAGTATGATTTTATGTGCTTTAAGTGGTGGTAATGTTTCATTTTAAGTAACCGCGAAGACGTAACTATTCTTTTTTATTGCATTGTTTGATTAATGATAAATTTTAAAAAACAGTTCAAAGTAACATGATGGTGATATTATATTATTTTTTTATGTTGTGCAAGATAATTACTGGTAAAATTAGACAATTTTTTTTACATAATTTTATTAGTTGCGTTGGATTGCAATTTTCTTTTTAAGAAAGCCATTATTGCGAAACAAAACCTCTCATTTTTGTGCTTTTGCAGTTAAAGTGGGCTAGTTTGTAAAACAAAGTACATTCAAAGTCTTGACAGCTGCTCATACGCAACTTAAAATTAGAACGATATTTAAGGAGTTACCCATGCCAAATAAAACACCGCATGATAAATATATGAAGGCTGTCAATCAAGAGCTTGATGAAGACTTAAATGAAGCTGAGGAATTAAGTTTTGAAAATTTAGTTCCTCCTGTTTTGCCTGAAAACTTGAATGAGCTTTGCTTTGAGCATGTTTGCCCAAGCTGTCCGCAAAAAGAGGAGGTGGACAATTTGCGCTTGCGTGCTCTTGCTGAGATGGAAAATTTCAAAAAGCGTCTTTCTCGTGAACATGAGGAGCAGCTTGCCTATGCTGCTGAAAAGGTGCTTGCAGATTTGTTGCCAAGCCTTGATAACCTTGACTTAGCGCTTCAATATGGTGGCAGTGATGATGTTTGCAAAGACATACTCATGGGCATTGAAATGACACGCAAATCTCTTTTGGAAGCTGTTAAAAATCATGGCCTTGAGCCTGTGGGTCAAGTGGGTGAGGTTTTTACGCCTGAACTTCATGAAGGATTAACCTTTGAAATGAAAGAAGATATGGACGAGGGGCTTGTTAGTTCTGTTATGCAGCGTGGCTATAAACTTAAGGGCCGGCTTTTGCGCCCTGCCAAGGTTGGCATTAGTAAAAATTCATAAAGACATATGTCAAAAGCCTGACTTCTGTTGGGCTTTTTTTTATATATCTTGCTATAATTATAGCTAAAAATAGTTTTGGCAATCTTCTTGCAATGGTTAAAGTAATACCAAGGAGGTTGCCATGCTTTTTTTGCTAGGTGATAATGGAAAGAAGAAAAAGAATACAACTAAAGCCCCTGCCCAAAGTAATATGTCTGTGAAAGTGAAAGAGATTTTTTTATCAGGTCGTTTTCCTGTAGTTACTACTGATCAAATTGAAGGGCGCAGAATAATGAAGGTGCTTGGTCTTGTGTGTTGTCGTGGTTATGACTCAGAAGAAGCATTTTTTGGTATGGCAGCTCGTGCTATAAATAAGGGTGCACAGGCCATTGTTGGTTATACTGAAAATGTGGCATTTCATCCTGATGGGAGCAAGTATTTTTCTTGTTTTGGTACAGCAGTGATGTTTGAATATGACCCTCATGATAAAATGAATGTTCCGTTAATGTTGCAAAATAACAATCGCAGCGTACAACACGACGGAATTTAATGTAAATGTAAACTCCACTGTATGAAGCGGCAAAGCATGGGGCTTTGTCGCTTCATCTTGTGTTGGCTAAGTCAACACAAGCAAAAAACAGGCATAGGGCGAGCGTTGCTTGCCAATTAAATAATTGATTTTTATTACTTACTGCCGAGCAAGCTTGCTTAGCACAAATTGCGTAAGGTTTAAATAGTCGGCACTGAAAAAGAATATAACACAACGAAAACAAAACATTTTTAACTAAAAATGAGCAAATAAAAATGCCAGAAACAAGCGTATAAAATACAACTTTCTGGCATTTTATGCTGCCAAAATACTGTTTCTTAGTGCCGACTACCGAAATTTTTCTGTAAGAAAAATTTCGCGTGCCGTAAAATAAGCCAGAATTCACTTCTGGCGTCCCCAAAGGGGTATTTGAAGGCAACGTGCCTCTCTGAACAGCACGCTAAAGCGTGTTGTTCAGCATCGACTAAATAAATTAAAAAGGTGGTAAAAGTTTTGCTTTTACCACCTTTTGTTTATTATTTTTTTATTATTTATGCTGATTCTTCAAGCTCTGATTTGCCAGACTTAATGTTTTTGCTAGCTTGGATAATCCTTGGTAGCACTTCTGGTTGAGCAAGTGTTGTGGTGTCACCCAACTCGTCATAATCGCTGGCTGCAATTTTGCGTAGCATACGACGCATGATTTTGCCTGAACAAGTTTTTGGCATGCCATCGGTAAATTGGATGATTTCTGGTGTTGCCAGTGGGCCAATGTCACGGCGCACAGTGTCACGCAAGTCTTTGCGCAATTCTTCTGTCCAAGCCACATCATCACGCAAGGTCACATAGGCATAGATGGCCTCACCCTTAAGTTCATGCGGCATGGGCACAACTGCTGCTTCTGCAACATTTTTATGTGCCACAAGTGCGGACTCAATTTCCGAGGTGGAAAGACGGTGGCCTGAAACGTTGATGGAATCGTCAATACGACCCAAAATCCAGAAGTAGCCTTCTTCGTCAATGCGAGCGCCGTCGCCAGATTGGTAACCGCCAAAGCGCTCAAAGTAGGACTTATATTTTTCAGGATTGCCGTAAACGCCTTGCATCATGCCGGGCCAAGGTTTGCGAATGACCAAGTGACCGCCTCTGCCGTCGCTTTCTGCTTCGCCGCCGCCTTCGCCATCCATAACCACAGCATCAATACCTGGTAATGGGAAGCTTGCTGAACCTGGTTTTAGCTTTGTGACATAGGGTAGGGCAGCAATCATTGCGCCGCCAGTTTCTGTTTGCCACCATGTGTCAATGACTGGCAACTCCTCACGGCCAATTATGCTTCTATACCACATCCAAGCTTCTGGGTTAATGGGTTCACCCACAGAACCAAGAATGCGCAGTGATGAAAGGTCGTGGCGTTCTGTCCAAGCTTCGCCCACACGCATGAGCGAGCGAATAACTGTTGGTGCTGTGTAGAAAATATTAACTCTAAATTTTTCCACAATGCTCCAGTAGCGGTCAGGTGTTGGCCAGTTGGGCACACCTTCAAACATAACTGTGGTTGCCCCAAGAGCCAGCGGCCCATAAACCATATAGGTATGGCCAGTAATCCAGCCAACGTCAGCGGTACACCAGTACACGTCATCATCACGCATATCAAAAACCCATTGCGTGGTGTGAGCGGCATAGGTCAAATAGCCGCCAGTTGCGTGCATAACACCTGTGGGTTTGCCTGTGCTGCCGCTGGTGTGTAGTAAGAAAAGTGTATCATTTGCGTCCATGGATTCGCATGGGAAATCTGCATCAAGGGTGAAGTCGTCCAAGAGGTCATGCCACCAAATGTCACGGCGGCGGTCCATTTCAACCTCTTGATTTGCTCTATTTACCACAACAACGTGGGCCACAGATGGGCATTTTTGTAATATGGGGTCAAGGTTTGCTTTGAGCGGTTTTGGTTTTCCGCCACGCATAACAGCATCAGCTGTGATAACAACCTTGGCTTTTGAGTCTTGAATACGACCAAGCACGCCGCCTTCAGCATAGCCTGAGAAGATGGCAGTATGAATTGCACCAATGCGCGCACAAGCAAGCATGGCGATGATTAGTTCAGGAATCATGGGCATATAAAGGGCAACCCTATCACCCTTACGCACACGCAATGAGCTTAAAGCATGGGCAATGCGACATACTTCGGTATAAAGCATCTGGTAGGTGTAGCAGCGTACTTCGCTTTCACGCTCGCCCTGCCAAATAAGAGCAGCCTTATTGCGTCTGCCGCTGATTAAATGCCTGTCAATGCAGTTAAAGGCCGCATTGAGTTTACCGCCTTTAAACCACTCAAATTTAAAATTATCATAGTCGGCATCTAGCACTTGATCCCAAGGCTTAAACCAATGAATTAGCTCGCCCGCTCGCTCAGACCAAAAACCCTCAGGGTCATCTAAGGCCCTTTTGCAAATGGCTTCATACTCCTCATGAGTACGCACCCATGCTGTGGATTTACCATGCATGGGGGGAATGTAAGTACGTCTTTCGTTGGACAAGCTGGTTATAATATCCTTTGCCATGGGTCTATATTCCTCCTTGAAACTGTGCTATTTTATACAAAAATGGTTGAAAATAGCCGTCAATGGTAAAGCATACATGCATTATAATGGCACGTCAAGGGGTAAAAATTGTTTGTACACTCAATCTACATTTTGTTGCGAGCCGTATAGATGTTATACGAGCAAGCGAGTGCTTCATATATTCGGTGTGGCAGCAACCA
The DNA here is from genome assembly GCA_964371835.1 of uncultured Desulfovibrionaceae bacterium. GTDB lineage: Bacteria > Desulfobacterota > Desulfovibrionia > Desulfovibrionales > Desulfovibrionaceae > CAYJAD01. The sequence continues at coordinate 26,452 of CAYJOP010000003.1, read as the reverse complement.
AAGGGCGGCGAAGCCGTTTGTGCGAGGTGAACTTACGAACCTTACGCAAATAGATTAGATAGCAAAGCTATCCCATCCCCTTCCCCCCTGCGGGAGCAGGCCAAAATTAATAAAAAACCATTCTATCTTAAATCATGTGAAACAACACCAAAAGTCATGGCTTGCCATAGCAAATTTCATTTGCTTCGCAATGGGAGAATGTAGTTATGTTTGAAAATCAAAGTAAAACACCTTTCAGCCATCCTTACATTGCTTCGCCCAAAGATTATGATGTAGTTCTGCTTAAAAATAACCAATGCAAAAGCCCCTTGTGCCATATCAATAGCAAGCAAGGGGCTTTTGTGGTTGAGTTATTTTAGATGTTTTCTAGTTTATTCAATGTTGACTTAAGTTCAAGTGAAAGTTCTGCAAGTTCCCTAACAGCAATGGAAGCCTCGTTCATGCCAGATGAAATTTCATTGGCTATGCGGCTAACGCTCTCTGCTGCAACGTGAATTTCTTCTGATGTGGCAGATTGCTCCTCAGCTGCAGTGGCAATGCCAGTAATTAAGCTGGAGTTGCCTTCTGCTAGGGTGTGGATTTCTGTCAAAGCTTGGCCTGAAGTATTGGCAAGTTCTGTGGCTTCAGCAATGATTTTTGAAGCCTTTTCAAAGTGCTCAATATTTGCGGAGGTGGAGCTTTGAATACCACTAATACTACTACCCACCTCAGAAGTGGCGGACATGGTTTTCTCTGCCAATTTGCGTACTTCATCAGCAACAACGGCAAATCCTCGACCAGCATCACCAGCACGCGCGGCCTCAATGGCTGCATTAAGTGCAAGCAAGTTTGTTTGGTCTGCAATGTCAGAAATAACACCCATAACACTGCCAATGGCCTCAGCTTGTAAGCCAAGATTTTGTATGTTTTGTGCTAAAGTCTGGGAAACCTCGTTTACTTCATCCATAGACTGAACCACGCGCTCAACTAGTTGTGCTCCATGATTTGCCTTCTCCTGAGTTTCGCCAGCTTGAACTCGTGCTTCCTCGGCATTGCGTGCAACTTCAAGTACGGTGGCGTTCATTTCCTCAATGGCGGCAGCAGCGGAAGTTGTTCTTTCGTGCTGTTCGCTAGTGCCTCTGCTAACTTCCTCCACCTGTGCGGATAGTTCTTCAGCGGCGGCGGCGGCACGGTTTGCAATATCAGTTGCAGCATAGGCTACCTCAATAATAGTGTTCTGTGTATTTTTAATACTAGTAATATCTGTTACTAAAATCAACATGGAGTTAAATTCGCCCTGTTCATCTAGCATGGGGATTGCACTGTAAGTTACATCAATATGACGACCTTGAGGCCGAGTTACAGTAGTATTAGTTGCTGGTTTCTTGGTTCTGTGAGCTATTAATACTGCATCTTTGTCAGTCCCGTCATCTTCGTTGTTAAATAGAATCTTACAACTTTTGCCCATATAATCTTCACCCACAAGAGAGCGGGTAATGGCATTGGCATAGGTTGCATTAAGGTCTTTGTCTAACACGAAAACAGGTGAATTTACGTTTTCAAGTAATGATTTGAAATTATTTAAAATACCGTTTGAACCTTGTACAAGGTTGGCAAAGTCACCTTCAAATTTTGAGACATCACATATGGTGTCAAGATATCCATCTCTAATTTTTTTGCCAAGGCCATCATATTCTTTTGTGACAGCATTTAGGGTTTGTGGTATGGAGCGTAAGGCATCGGCTAGCTCGCCAATTTCGTCCTTGCGGTTTACGTCAAGCGTGCTGTCAAGCTTGCCCTTGGCAATATCGTTGGCAAAATTAACACCGCGCCCAATAGCATTGACAATGGGCTTTGTAATCATAAATACTATGATGCCGCCAAAAATTAAAGCTCCAATACTTAGCATCATGCTAGAATTTCTAATTTCAATTAGTGATGACATAATATCACTTTCTGCAGCACGAACTACAACTGTTAGCTTGGACTCAGGTACATATTGGTGGAAAATATATATATCTTCACCGCTATTACCTAAGGTTTTTGTGTAGCCTGTGCTACGCTGATTTACCCATAATTCGTATAATGGCTTTAAGGGTAATTCTTTATTAAAAATCCACTCTTTAACTCTTGCTACACTGATTAAGGCTTTATCATTAAGTATATAGGCAAAGCCTTCTTTCCCAATTGAAACTGGAAGAACGACCTCTGCTAATTTGTCCATAACCAATGTTCCTCTAGCCACGCCAACGATTTGGTCGTCAACTATAACAGGAGCAGTTATTACAATTACAGGGGAGGATATGGACCTACTAATAAATACAGATGAAATAAATGGTTCACCAGCGGCGGCTTTGGTGAAGTATTCTCTATCTGCAAAATTACTGCCCAAGGTGGCTTTTTCAGGTTGGGATGAGGCTATGATTGTGCCTTCTAAGTCAAACAAAGCAACATAAACAAAGTCAGGATAAGTATTTTGTATATGCAACAGTGACTCATTCATGCTCGCTATGGAAAGACTATCTCTTGCATTATATTTGTAAAAATTAGTAACGGTTACATCTTTAGAGATGCGCAAAATGTCTTGTTGGTTTTTAATTCCAAGTTCTTTAACAAAACTTGCAAGAGCATGTGTTTCACCTTCTAAGGTTTCAAGTATTGCACTTTCAAGTCCGTCTGCAGCTTTTTGATAGCTAAAATAACTGTTTGCACCTAGTAGAATTATTAGCAGAACAAAAATGGGTAACTGAATTTTCAACTGTAGTTTCATGGTGTCATTCCTATGCTTACAAATTTATTGATTGTTAAAGACTTATCGCTCAGTTGCTTATTTACTTTATACTAATTTAAAAAATATACACTATTAGTGCCGCGCTTGACAGCTAAGCACTATGCAAGGCAAGATAACATGAAGACTTGGAGGAATGTCATGTCACAAAAAAAACTAAGCAAAATTCAAGGCGTTGAAGCGGCTTGTATTTTATTCTCCTTAAATACAGAAAGCTCCCAAGTAAACCAGTTATTACAGAATATAACAGAAGATGGACTTAAAGTAAATAATGCAGATAACTTTCGTCGTGAATGGTATGGTTTTGTTCATGCTGCTGTGGTGGCTGGCCTTATGGTGCACGCCCCCAACAGTGTATTAGTGGATTATTTGCGCTCAACTTCTACAATATTGAAAGAACATGGTATTGAAAAAAGTGAAACAAAAGACTTTGTGGATAAAAACTTTGCACCATACATGGAAATGCTTGGCAAACAAGAACAACAAAATTGTCCCCAATATTTTTTCAAAGTGCTATTTAACGTAGACAATCTTGAGCAAGCACCGCCAAGGGCTGTGGCTTTGATGTCTGCGACCATGGCTATGGTGCTTAGTGCCATTGCAGATAAGCTTGAACAATACCATATACAAAGTGATTAGTTTTTGATGAATTAAGGTTTTTTACTTAGATTGGTAAGTTTTTTATAGATTTATAAAAAAAGCTACGGCTAAATTAAATCTGGCTAAGCCCATGAATTTGCATTGCATATTCTTGTAAAAAGTGTTACGTCTTATCGAATAAATTTTTAATTCATTGCATTGCCAAATGTGCAAAGTGTATTATCTATAACATAGTCTGCACACAAAACCATGCAGATGCCTTAAATAGTATTAATTGATTGATCATATATAAATACGGAGGCCATTTTGAATCAATTTACACGCAACCTAACGCTTTGGGCCATTATTGCTCTGGCTATGGTTATGCTTTTTAACATGTTCCAGCAGCCACAAAGCACAAGTTCAACTGTGCCATATACTGAATTTTTACAGCAGGTTGAAAAGGGTGATATACCTGAAGTTGTTATCAGAGGTAATACACTTATGGGGCAAAATATTAATGGTGAAAAAATCCAAACTTATGCCCCAAGCGACTCAAATTTAGTAAATCGCCTTTTGGAGAAAAAAGTAGCCATTAAGGCTGAACCCTTGGACGATCAACCATGGTATATGACGTTATTGGTTTCATGGTTCCCCATGCTCTTGCTCATTGGTGTTTGGATTTTCTTTATGCGCCAAATGCAAGGTGGTGGCGGAAAAGCCATGAGCTTTGGGCGCTCTCGTGCTCGCTTGCTTAATGAAGAGCAGGGCAGAGTAACTTTTGAGGACGTTGCAGGCATTGACGAAGCCAAGGACGAACTTTCAGAAGTTGTTGAATTTTTGTCCAATCCAAAAAAATTCACCCGTCTTGGTGGGCGCATTCCTAAGGGGGTGTTGTTAGTTGGCCCTCCAGGCACTGGTAAAACCTTGCTTGCTCGTGCTGTTGCTGGTGAGGCTGGCGTTCCATTTTTCTCCATTTCTGGTTCTGATTTCGTGGAAATGTTTGTGGGCGTTGGTGCTTCAAGGGTTAGAGATTTATTTACTCAAGGCAAGAAAAATGCTCCTTGTTTAATATTTATTGATGAAATTGACGCCGTTGGTCGCCAGCGTGGTGCTGGTCTTGGCGGTGGGCATGATGAGCGTGAGCAAACTCTTAATCAATTGCTTGTGGAAATGGACGGTTTTGAATCCAACGAAGGTGTAATTTTAATTGCTGCCACTAACCGCCCTGATGTTTTGGACCCAGCCCTTTTACGTCCTGGTCGTTTTGACAGGCAAGTGGTTGTGCCAACACCTGACCTTAAAGGACGCAGACGCATTTTAGAAGTTCATACCAGACGTACACCACTTGCAGAAAATGTTAACCTTGACACTTTGTCTCGTGGAACTCCTGGTTTTTCTGGTGCAGATTTAGAAAATTTGGTGAATGAAGCCGCTCTACAAGCTGCCAAGCTTAATGAAGAATTTTTGAAGATGGATGACTTTGAATATGCAAAAGATAAAGTTCTTATGGGGCGTGAGCGCCGTAGCTTAATTTTATCTGATGAAGAAAAGCGTATCACAGCTTATCATGAAGCAGGCCACGCTTTGACTGCTCGCCTTTTGCCAAAGACAGATCCTGTGCACAAAGTGACTATTATTCCACGCGGCCGTGCACTAGGTGTTACTATGCAATTACCTGAAGAAGATAGGCATGGCTATTCACGCAACTACTTGCAAAATACCTTGGTTGTGCTCTTGGGTGGTCGTGTGGCCGAGGAAATTATCTTTGATGATATTACCACAGGCGCTGGTAATGATATTGAGCGTGTAACACGCACAGCAAGAAAGATGGTTTGTGAGTGGGGCATGAGCGATGCTGTTGGTCCACTAGCCATTGGCGAAACAGGTGAAGAAGTCTTCATAGGTAGAGAATGGGTGCAAAACAAAAACTTTAGCGAAGATACAGCACGCCTTGTGGATGCTGAGGTTAAGCGAGTTGTTGAAACTGCGCGCAATACTTGCCGTGAATTATTACAAGGAAATATTAAGTTTTTACATGCCATTGCTGAGGCTTTGCTTGAGCGTGAAACCATAAGTGGTGATGATATTGAGCTTATTTTGCAAGAAAAACCTTTGCCACCTCTTGAAATAAAAGAGCAAACAAATACTGCTAAATCTGATAGCAATATTGATAGTGCACAAAATGATGATGCAAATAAAGGGCAGGACTTCTTATTAGAAGCTGAGGATGAACAAACTCCAAAGCCAGATGATGATGAGGCCACTAAGAAAAACCATGAGGAAGGTAATGCCCAAAAGTGATGAGTTTTGTAATTGGACTTTGCGCCATGAAGAAATGTTTACCATGGCCCCATATGGGGTCATGGGAATTGTCAACATGTCGCCAGATTCCTTCTATGATCAAAACCGTTACAGTAATCCAGAAAATGGCCTGAAACATGCCAAGTGTTTATGGCAAGAAGGGGCGCATATTCTTGACCTTGGGGCAGAATCTTCACGCCCTGGGGCAAAGGCAATTAGCGCTGAAGAAGAACAAAAGCGCCTTATGCCTGTACTTGTTCCACTCATGGAAGAAGTAGAAAATGCTAATAAACAAGCAGTATTAGGCAGAGGGGAAAAAGCTCCTTATATCTGTGTTGATACATATCACGCTGAAACTGCAAAAGCCGCACTTGAGGCTGGTGTACACATAATAAATGATATTTCAGCCTGTGTTTTTGAACCTGAACTTTTGGAGGTTGTGGCTCATTACAAGCCAGGATATGTGCTTATGCATACAACTGATCGCCCAGCGGTTATGCAAGAAAATATTGTAAGTGATAATATAGTAGACAATGTTAGATTTTTTTTTGAATTTCATATACGGCGTTTAATTAAAGCTGGCTTGCCAGAAGCAAATATCGTACTGGATCTTGGTATTGGCTTTGGCAAAACTTACGAACAAAATTTGGAGTTATTGAATTCTGCGTATAAATTTCAGCAAATGGGTTTTCCTGTACTAACAGCTATTTCCATGAAATCATTTTTGTCAAAGCATGTGCAGAGTGAAAATCAAAGTATTGAAAAACGTGCCCTTACTACGCAAATTTTGACGGCGCTATTGTTTAAGCAAGGATTGCGCTTGCATCGAGTTCATCATGTGGAAGATACCTTATGCACTTTACACACAGTGCAGAACTTTTAGCCTAAGGTTTTGTAATTTCGATGGATGTCTTTTTTGAAAGTTTAACCTCCACTAATTTTGATTGGCGTGATGCCTTAGATATTTTCTTTATTACCATTCTTTTGTATAAGTGTATACAAATGTTAAAGGGAACTCAAGGCTTAGCAGTATTACTTGGCCTTGGGCTTGTTATGTTGCTCTATGTATTTTCAACAACCTTGGGTTTGTATTCAACCACTTGGATTTTGCAAAATATAGTGGGCTCATTGCTGCTAGTAATTATTGTTCTATTTCAAAGAGATATACGCCAAGGTCTTGGCGAAATGGGCGCACGTTACTTTTGGCAACGTTCAGCCTTGCGCAAAGATACCTTAGACGAACTTGCAGAAGCATGCGTTGAGATGGCAAGGCTTGGCATGGGCGCACTCATAGTTGTTGAGCGTTCAGTGCCCCTTGGAGGCATTGTGCAGCGTGATGGCATAAAGGTTGATGCAAGGCTTACTCGCAAGTTACTCATGAGCATTTTCTTCCCCAATTCACCCCTACATGACGGTGCAGTTATTGTAAGTAAGGGCAGAATTTATGCTGCTTCTTGCATTTTGCCGCTGGCCCTTATGCATGACCAAAACTTTGGCACACGGCATAGAGCTGGCATTGGCATTACCTTGGAGTCAGACGCCATTGCCATTGTAGTATCAGAGGAGCGCGGGGAAATTGTCATTGCAGAAAAAGGCATACTTACCTCACCACTTAATAAAACCATGCTAAAAGAGATGATTAGTGATGCGCTTTAAATTTTTTAATATAAATATTCCAGTGTTATTGCTGTCTTTTTGCATGGCTTCTGTGATGTGGTATGTTGTTGTGGCGCGTGACCAAGTTGATGTACAAATTGAAGTGCAAGTTGAATATAAAAATATGCCTCAAGATTTAGTAATTACAGAAGGTTTAGTTAACACTATTAATGTGCGTTTGCGCGGGCCTAGTGCTTTGTTAAATGATATTCCAGCAAGCTCTCGTGTGCATGTGGTTGATTTATCCTCTGTGCGCAAAGGGCGTAATGTAATTCCCTTTGTGTACTTGCGAAAAAACAGCATAAGAGCACTTGAGGTGCAAGATATTGAGCCATCTCGCATAGTTCTTATTGCAGATACAGTGCAAGAACGCAGTGTACCAATCAAGGCTAATGTATTATCATCCATACATTCTGCAAAGCTTAGAATAGAAAATTTAGTAGTTGAGCCAAGCAGTGTATTAATTAGGGGTCCAAGTGCAACCATTAGTAATATAAGCAATATTCCACTCACTGTGCGCATAGATCCTCTTGCACAAGCAGGGCCACATTCGCAAATTGAAGCCATTGATATTTTTAGGGCCAATGTGACTGTCTTTCCTGGTAGGGTAAAGATAAGTTGCACGGTGCTTAGTGAGCGCAAGAGTATTAATATTGAAAGAGATATACAAATTCAGACTCCAGATCCAAAACATTACAAAATTGAGCCTAGTTTGATAGAAATGCAAGTTGAAGTTCCTGAAGACCTTGTAGATAATAGCAATTATTTGCGCGGAGCTCAATTAAGCGTTGCGCCGCCTTTGTTAGAAGTTGATGAAAGTGCTCTTGTTCCCTTGCGCATAATTTTGCCAGAAGGTATGAATTTAGTGCAAAGTATACCAGAAACTATTACAATTAAAAGACTTAAGTAGTTAGGAGTTTTTTTGATGCAAACACGACTTTTTGGAACAGATGGAGTTAGGGGTAGGGTTAATACACATCCTATGACTGCTGAAGTTGCTTTGCGTCTTGGCCTTGCTGCTGGTATATGTTTTAGGCGTGGTAATCATAAGCATAAGGTTGTTATTGGAAAAGACACTCGTCTTTCTGGCTATATTTTTGAAAATGCTTTAACTGCAGGCCTTTGCTCTGCAGGCGTGAATGTAATATTGACTGGGCCTCTACCTACTCCTGCCATATCTTTTTTAACACGAAGCATGCGCGCTGATTTTGGTATTGTAATTTCTGCGTCGCACAATCCATATATGGATAATGGCATAAAATTTTTTGATGCTGAAGGTTTTAAACTTCCTGATGCCATTGAAGATGAAATTGCAGCTCTAACCATTAATACCAAGGAATGGCCTTACCCTAATGCAGATAAGGTGGGTCGTGCCACCAAGGTGCAAGATGCAGGCGGAAGATATATTGTATATACAAAGAGTTGTTTTCCACCACACCTAACCCTTGATGGTTTGCGCATTGTTATAGATTGTGCCAATGGCGCAAGTTATAAGGTTGCACCCCTTGCCCTTCAAGAGTTAGGGGCTGACGTAATTAAATTGAATACAGAGCCAAATGGCAGAAATATAAATGATAACTGTGGCTCGCTGCACCCTCAACACTTGGCAGATAAGGTGCGTGAAGTGCGAGCGGATATTGGAATTGCCCTTGATGGTGATGCTGACCGCGTTATAGTAGTGGATGAAAAGGGTACTATTTTGGATGGCGATCAAATTATGGCATTATGCGCAAGCGCTATGATGGAACGTAAAGAATTGCCGAAGAATACATTAGTGGCAACTGTGATGAGTAATATGGCTCTTGAAGTTTTTATGAATGATAACAAGGGTAAACTATTGCGTACAGATGTTGGTGATCGCTACGTTATGGAGGGCATGCGCAAGAGCAATGCCATGCTTGGCGGTGAACAGTCAGGGCATATTATATTTAGACAATATTGCCCGACAGGTGACGGTTTGCTTGCTGCTTTGCAGATATTGCGGCATATGCGAGAGAAAGAACGCCCACTTTCAGAATTAGCTGGCCTTCTGACGCCTTTTCCACAAGAGCTTATAAATGTAAGAGTTAGCAAAAAGATAGACTTTGACGATGTGCCAAGCATTGTAAAGGTTAAAAAAAATGTAGAAAAAGACTTGGGTAAACGTGGACGTGTGCTTTTGCGTTACTCTGGTACAGAGGCTTTATGCCGAATTATGGTTGAGGGTGAAAATCACACCAAGGTGCGTGAACATGCAGAATCCTTGGAAGATGCAGTGCGTAAGGCACTATGTTAATTGATTTGTTAAGAAGGTAATTTTGATGGATAATTTGCGTAAGGTTATTGTTCCCGTGGCTGGCTGGGGTACTCGTTCACTGCCAGCAAGTAAGAATATACCAAAAGAAATGCTCCCCATTTATAATAAACCAGTAATTCAGTATGTGGTTGAAGAAGCAATAAAATCAAAAATTAAAGATGTTATTTTTGTAACTAACAAAGATAAAAGCGTCATCGAAGACCATTTTGATTACAATCTTCAGCTAGAATCAGTGCTTGAACGTTCAGGTAAATTAGACAAATTGCAAATGGTGCGTGAAGTTGCAGAAATGGTAAACATCATGTCTGTACGTCAAAAAAAGCAGTTGGGCCTTGGTCATGCTGTGCTTTGCGCCAAAGAATTGGTGGGCAAAGAGCCCTTTGCAGTAATGGTTGGCGATGATCTCATGTTTGGAGGCACTCCCGGAATTCAACAGTTAATTGATGTGGCAAAAGCTGAAAAAATGCCAGTAATTGGTGTTATGGAAGTGCCACAGGATAAGGTTCATCGTTACGGAATAATAGATGGTACAGAAATAGCCACTGGCGTTTATCGTATTAATGACATGGTTGAAAAACCTTCACAAGACAAAGCTCCATCAAGACTTGCCATTGTGGGTCGTTACGTCTTAACACCTAATATTTTTGAATATATTGAAAATCTTACCCCAGGTCATGGTGGTGAGTTGCAATTGACAGATGCCTTGCAAGCCCTTGCAAAAGAAAAGGGAATGCTAGCTGTTAAGATGACAGGCAGGCGTTTTGATGCAGGTGATTGGGCAGAGTATTTGACTGCCAACGTTTACTTTGCCATTCAGGATGAAGATTTGAGGTATGACTTGCTTGGTCTTTTGGAAAATATTTTGCAGTTTAAGTAGTATGCATCAAATTTTGATTTTTTTTAATGCTGGAAAAAGGTAATTTTTTCAGCATTAATTTTTGGTTAATTTTAAACTAGTACCGATACGCACGCAAAAAAACTATGGGCATTGAAACTTACAAAAAACTCTTAAGTTAAAATTATGTATTACTCAGTAGCATTATTAACACCGCCATACGCAACTCTAACCTATGCCAAACCATCATGGTGGCCGCAAGGTGAGGGGGATTTTTTTGTCAGTGGCATGCGTGTGGTTGTGCCCTTGGGTAAGAGTTATCGTGCGGCAGTAATTATTGATAGTAGCCAAAGTGTTGAAGTTCCAGAGGGAGTTATAATCAAACCACTGGCTTGGCCTTTGGAGTGTGAACCTTTGTTTGATGCAGCTTACATGGATATGATTAAGCAATTATCATTGCGACAATATAGAAGTGTTGGCGATATTTTGGGCCATGTTTTGCCGCTTGGTTTGCGCTCAACCAATGTAAAAGTTCGACATGTTTATGCAGGTAAGCCAAGAGTGCAAAGTGTTAAAGCTGTTTGCTTGTTGCCTGAGGTTGAACAAGGTGAACTTGCAAATTCTTTAATGCAAGGCACAGGTGAAATACTGCTGCCTAGACAAGATGCTGGCAACACAGAATATTGTATTTTACAGGTGGACCCGCCTTGGCCTGTGCGCCCACTGGCAAAAAGACAAATTGCCATTTTAGATTATTTGCAAGAACGTGGTAGCGTTAGCCGTCGCCAATTGGGACATGCCTTGGGTGACGGTGCAACAACAGCCCTTGCTAGTTTAGTAAAAAATGGACATGTGGCTTTGCGTGTGGGCGAAGATGAAGAGGAAAATGAAAGTGCTAGTCTATTGCCTCCTCCTCCGTTAAGTTTTTCTTTGTCCAGAGCACAAGATGATGCGCTTAAAAATTTTGCTGATGCTTTGGCCAGCGGTAAGGCTGAAAGTCATTTACTTTTTGGAGTCACAGGTAGTGGTAAAACAGCAGTATATTTAGAGCTTGCAAAAATGTGCATGGAGCAGGGTAAAACATTGTTGCTTCTTGCGCCAGAGGTGGCCCTTGCCTTGAAGTTAAAGCGAGATACAAGCCACGCTTTGCCGCATCTTCCTGTATTTTTGTATCATGGTTACCAAAGCCCTGCTAAACGTGAACAAACATTTAGAACGCTGGCCAAACGTTCAGAGCCTTGCGTTGTTGTTGGTACACGCTCATCACTTTTCTTACCCTTACCTAAATTGGGTGCAATCATACTTGATGAGGAGCACGACACATCATATAAGCAAGACGAAAAGCTGCACTATCATGCTAAGGAGGTGGCGTGGTTTCGCGTTGCACAGCAAAATGGTTTGCTTGTTTTGGGGTCTGCTACACCTGATTTGAAGACCTACTATGCGGCAAAAGAAAAAAATTTACCAATACAAAATCTACCAGAAAGGGTAGGTGGTGGCACATTGCCGCAAATTAAATTAGTGAATATTTCAAATCAAGGTGGTTCTGCAAATATACTATCAAAAGAAAGCGAAGATGCCATAAAAGAAACCCTTGCAAAAGGTGAACAGGCAGTAATATTATTAAATAGAAGGGGTTATGCTCCGTTAATGTATTGCCTTGATTGTAGTAAGGTTGCACGTTGTCCACATTGTGAAATTGGGCTGACATATCATAAAAATAGAGAAAGACTTGTATGCCATTATTGTGGCTACAACTCTGTTTTTCCGACAGTTTGTAGTAATTGTAAAAGTATGCACTATTTGCCCATGGGAGAAGGTACAGAAAAACTTGCAGAGTATTTAAATAATTTTGCCTTGGGCAAGGTACTTAGGCTTGATCGTGATAGTACTCGCCGTGAGGGTAAAACTGAGGAAATATTAGAAAGTTTTGCCAGAGGCGAAGCACAAATTCTTGTGGGTACGCAAATGTTATCCAAGGGGCATCACTTTCCCAATGTGACTCTTGCTCTTGTGGCTGATGGGGATGTAGGTTTAAATTTGCCAGATTATAGGGCGGCTGAGCGTACATTTCAATTGTTGGTGCAATCAGCAGGGCGTGCAGGACGTGGTAAAAAACCAGGAACGGTACTTATACAAACTCGCGATACTAATCATTACTGTTGGAAGTATATTCAAGATGCAAATTATGAAGGTTTTTATGAGGAGGAGCTTCAAAGAAGGGCTAAGCGTAATTATCCACCCTTTGTTTTTTTGGCTTTAATTCGCTTAAGCTATGAGCGAGATTTTGCAGATGGCCCCAAAATAATACAAGAAATCGGTAGCAAAATACGCAAAATTGGAAAGGATAATGATGTAACAGTTTTAGGGCCAGCGCCAGCGCCATTGGCAATTTTGCGCAACCAAAGACGTTTTCATTGCTTATTAAAGGGCAAGGATTGGAATAGTATTCGACAAGTATACGCTTTGATAACGGAAAAAATAGATAAAAATAAACTACGTTTTTCTCTTGACCTTGACCCCATAAATATGATTTAAGGGGCAAAGCAACAAATTAGAGTGTCACTCTAATTTATGTTAGCGTCACTTTAAACAATAAATTAATTTTTGGGGGATTCATGCTACAGGTACGCTCACTTATTTTAACAGCATTATTGACATTGTGTCTTGCAGGCACAGCCATGGCAGAAGGTTTTGCCATGACTGAATGGTCTGCTCGTGGTCTTGGCCTTGCAAGTGGTATGGTTGCTCGTGCTGATGATCCATCTGCCATTGCTTACAATGCCGCAGGTATTACTCAATTACCCGGCATACAAGTCATGGCTGGTGCATCCTTTGTTGCTCCTTACGGTAGCATTGAAACTGAAATGGCAAAAGGTGACCACAGAACTTCAACCAAAACTCATATTTGGGTGCCTGGTCACGGTTATGCAACATTTCAATTGAGTGATTCTGTATGGCTTGGTGCTGGTGTGTACAGCCGTTTTGGTCTTGGCAACTCATATGATGATGAATGGCGTGGACGTTACAATGTTTACTCAGTTGGTTTACAATCACTATCTTTTGTTCCAACAATCGCTTATAAAGTCAGTGACATGTTCTCAGTAGCCGCTGGTATTGATATAATGTATATGAGCATGTATCAAGGCAAAAAAACCAGAACACTAGCTGGTGACATGGATACCTTCCTAGAAGGTGATGGCGTTGGTGTTGGTTTTCACCTATCTACTCACTTTAAGTTCAATGAGCAATGGTCAGCTGGTCTTACCTATAAAAGCCAAGTGGCACAAAATATTTCTGGCGATGCAGAGTTTTCAATGCCTGCTGGACTTCCTAAAGTTGATGATACTGGTGTAAAAGGAACAATCTACATGCCTGATTCAGTTTCTTTTGCTATAGCGTATAAGCCTTTAGACAACTTAAGTTTTGAAGTGGGTACTGTTTGGACTCGCTGGTCAGCATTTAAGAGTTTAGATATTTATTTTGATAATGATGCTAAATCCATTAATCCAAAAGATTGGAAAGATGGTTGGAACTTTAACGCCAGTGTGGAGTATGCTCCCATTGATTGGTTAACTTTGCGTGCTGGTTATTGGCATGAAACCGCTGTTACCAATTCCGATTATGCAGACTTTCTTATGCCTACCAATGGCCGTGACGCTTTAACATTTGGTGTTGGCATTGAGTGGGAAAATTGGACACTTGACCTTTCATATGCACATTTGTGGATCTACCCAACAGATTATGACAATTCAAAATCTGATGGTATTAAAAGTTCTGGTATCACAGGTGGTTATTCTAGTAACGTAGGGTCTGACATTTACTCATTCTCCATTGGCTACACATTCTAAGAATAAAATGACATAGTAGTATTAAAGGGAGTCTTAGTGACTCCCTTTTTTTGTTTGTGCGGCACAATATATAGCCGAGAGCAAATCTTACAAATTTGCCTGTTTCACCCTAAGATAAGCTAGCACTTGCTACTGCATGGGCTTAAAGAAGCTAAGAATTAAAAATGGTTGTAATTAAAGCTAGGATGAGGTGTGATGTTAAATTTTATACTTCGCCAAAAGTTATTAAGGGAATGGGTTTTTTGGGGAAGGGGAAATTTTTGAAAATTTCCTATTCCCCAAAAAAGTTACTTTTTACCATTTTGTTTAGCGTGTTCTTGAATAACTCTAGCTTTTGGGGCGACATTTTCAGTTACCCACACATTACCGCCAATGACTGCTCCAGCTCCAATGGTCACGCGGCCAAGTATGGTTGCACCTGCGTAAACAGTAACATTATTTTCAAGAACTGGATGTCGTGCGATGCCCTTGGTTAAGGTACCGTCGTTATCTTTTGGGAATGATAGTGCGCCAAGGGTTACGCCTTGGTATAATCTGCAACCTTTGCCAATTATGCTTGTTTCGCCGATAACTACGCCTGTGCCGTGGTCGATGAAAAATTCTTCATCAATTTTAGCACCTGGATGGATATCGATTCCAGTTTTTGAGTGTGCCATTTCAGATATTATGCGTGGTATTAGTGGCACGTCAATGTTGTATAGTTCGTGTGCTATGCGGTGGTGGGTCATGGCAAGCATGGATGGGTAGCAAAAAATTGTTTCACCTGAGCTTGTGGCGGCTGGATCGCCTTCATAAGCGGCTTTTGCATCTGATGCGAGCAATCGGCGAATTTCTGGTAAGCGTTGTAAAAATTTTAGGGTAGCTTTTGAGGCTTCGCCTTTGCAGGTGGGGCAGGCATTTTCTCTGCCTTGTGCACAGGCAAAGCACGCACCGCAGCGCACTTGCTCGGTTAATAGGTGGTAGATTGAGTCAAGATTAGCAGCCAAATGATAGCGCATGGACTCTCGTCTTACTTGTGAAGTGCCGAAAAAGCCTGGGAAAATTGCAGCTTGCAAGCGCTGGATAATTTCGCCTAAGGTTTCAAGTGATGGCATGGGTGCATTGCGAGCTGGTGTATACCACACAGGATCGAGCGATTTTGGTTTGCAAAGTTCCTCAACAATTTTGTCCAAGGCTGGGATATTACTACTGGATAATTTTTTCATGATGACCTTTGTTTAGAGTAAGATTTGTTCTACAACAGCATTACCCATTTCTGTGCAACTCACAAGCTTTTTATCCATTTCCATTATATCGCCAGTGCGGTAGCCTGATTGTAGAACACTGCGCACGGCAAGTTCTATGCAATTTGCTTCGTTTGCTGCATCAAAGGCAAGCCGTAGCATCATGGCGGCTGATAGTATAGTTGCCAGTGGGTTTGCTTTGTTTTGGCCTGCAATATCGGGTGCGGAACCGTGGATGGGTTCAAATAAACCTGGAGAGCTTACACCAAGTGAGGCTGAGGGTAGCATACCCAAAGAACCTGTAATGACGGCGGCTTCATCGGATAAAATGTCACCAAAAAGATTGCCAGTGACAATCACGTCAAATTGGGATGGGTCACGCACAAGCTGCATGGCGGCGTTATCAACATACATGTGACTTAGCTCAACATCCAAATAATCTTTATGCACATGGCTTACAACCTCTCGCCAAAGGCGTGAGGTTTCAAGCACATTGGCCTTATCGCAGGAGCAAACTTTATTTTTTCGCTTGCGGGCAGTTTCAAAAGCAACCTTGGCAATGCGCTCAATTTCTGATTCAGAATAAATCATGGTGTTATAACCAACGCGTTCACCTTTACGTTCTTCAATATTTCTTGGCTCACCAAAGTATATGCCGCCAGTTAGCTCGCGTACAACAATTAAATCAAGTCCTTTTGCTGCAATGTCAGCACGAAGTAAACAAGCTCCTGCCAGTTCAGGAAATAGTGTGGCTGGACGCAAATTAGCAAATAAATTAAGCTCTTTGCGTATTTCTAATAAACCCTTTTCTGGCCTCGTGTCGTTGCTCATTTGGTCCCACTTGGGCCCACCCACGGCACCTAAAAAAACAGCATCGGATTTTAGACATGCATCCAAGGTTTCTTGAGGTAAAGGCTTACCCACTGCGTCAATGGCAGCACCACCAATTAAGGCATCAGTATAATTAAAGCCATGTCCAAATTTCTGAGCAATGGCATCAAGAGTTTTTTTAGCTTCTGCCACAATTTCTGGGCCAATGCCATCACCTGCTAGTAAACAAATATTTTTTTGCATAATATACTCTTTTTTTGTTATTTATGTTCAGTATATAAAATAAAAAAAGCTGAACTGACAAATTAATTTAATTTTGCCTTAACATAATTAACAAGTCCGCCTGTGGTCACAAGGTCCTGCATGGACTTTGGCAAAGCAGGACAATGAATAACTATACCACTGCTAAGATTGGTAATAATTCCAGCATTAACGTCCACTTGCAGTTCATCGCCATCGTTGATTTTATCAACATCATCGCCAATTTCCATGAGCATTAAGCCCATATTAAAAGCGTTGCGATAAAAAATTCTTGCAAAACTATGGGCAATTACTACATTCATATTGGCACCCAAGATGG
The DNA here is from genome assembly GCA_964371835.1 of uncultured Desulfovibrionaceae bacterium. Taxonomy (GTDB): domain Bacteria; phylum Desulfobacterota; class Desulfovibrionia; order Desulfovibrionales; family Desulfovibrionaceae; genus CAYJAD01. Next base: position 9,530 of record CAYJOP010000003.1, on the reverse strand, counting down.
CAAGTGGCGCATGCTCACGAGATGAACCACAACCAAAATTGCGCTCAGCAACAATTATATCGTTAGCTTGAACACGCTTCACCCAGTTAGGTTTAAGCCCTTCCATGCAGTGCTTACCTAGTACGTCCTTATCTGCGCTTACTAAAAAGCGAGCAGGAATGATGGCATCTGTGTCTATATGTTCACCAACTTTATGTGCTTTTCCTTTGAAATTCATACTATATCCTGTTTTTATAAATTATTTGGTCCGCAAACAATACCAGCCACGGCGGAGGCTGCCGCAACCACTGGACTTGCTAGATAAACTTCTGAGCTAAGACTGCCCATACGGCCTTTAAAGTTACGATTAGTGGTGGCAACTGCTCGCTCGCCATCACCCAAGATGCCCATAAAACCACCAAGACAAGGGCCACAAGTTGGTGGGCTGATGATGCAACCTGCATCTGTGAAAATGTCAAAAAGCCCTTCTTGCATGGCACTTTTCCAGACATTTGGTGTGGCAGGAATAATGATGCAACGCACATGCTTGGCAACTTTTTGCCCTTTTAAGACAAGGGCGGCATCGCGCATATCGCTAAGTCTGCCATTGGTGCAAGAACCAATGACAACTTGTTGAATTTTATTGTCTTTTACTTCTGAAACTGGCTTTACATTGTCTGGTAAATGAGGGCAAGCAACAACTGGCTCAAGATTACTAACATCAAAGCTAACTTGGCTTTCATACTCTGCGCCAGCGTCAGCTTGCAATAGCGGTTGGTTTGGGCGGTTATGTGCATTGCCATAGGCAATAGTTTTGGCATCAGATGCAAAAAGTCCAACTTTTCCACCAGCTTCTATGGCCATGTTTGCCATGGTTAAGCGACCATCAATTTCCATAGCATCAATGGTGCTACCACAAAATTCTAGAGCTCGGTAAAGCGCGCCGTCCACACCAATTTCGCCAATAAGCATTAAGATTAAATCCTTAGGGCGAAGCCATTTGGGCATATTACCATGGTAGCTGACTTTAATAGATGGAGGCACCTTAAACCAAGTTTCACCAAGTGCCATGCCGCCTGCAACGTCTGTTGAGCCAAGTCCAGTGGCAAATGCGCCAAGGCCACCATAAGTGCAAGTGTGACTATCTGCTCCAATGACAACATCGCCAGCACCCACGAGGCCAAGTTCTGGTAAAAGGGCGTGCTCGATGCCGCTATTGCCACCCTCAAAATAATGAGTGAGATTTTGTTCTTGTGCAAATTTGCGAGAAACCAGCACCTGATTTGCTGATTCAATATCTTTTTGCGGTGTAAAGTGGTCCATAACAAAGACGATTTTGTCCTTGTCAAAAACCTTTTTTGCGCCCATTTCCTTGAAGGATTTAATGGCAAGTGGGGCTGTTATGTCGTTGGCAAGCACTAATGACAACTTACAACGCACAATTTGTCCTGTACTATTAATGGTATCGTCAGTATGAGCTTGTAAAATTTTTTGAGCTAATGTTTGAGACATAATTAACTTCCTTTTAATGGCATTCACTTTCTTTTTTGGCTAAGCGATTAAGAGCATTAACATAAGCCTTGGCACTGGCAAATGTAACATCTGGGTGGGCTGAGCGCCCAACGGCACAAATGTTTTTTTCTGTGTCGCAAATACGCACAGTTACTTCACCTTGCGCATTGGTGCCGCCAGTGACGGCATTTACAGTATATTTCTGTAATTCTGGATTTTTTCCCACAAGGTTGCTGATAATATTAAAAAGAGCGTCCACTGGGCCAACGCCAAAGCCTGAGCCTTTTTTCTCCACACCATCAACTTCCATAACTACAGCGGCTGTTGGGGGAATGTCCTGAATTGATGAACTGTTAATGCTTGCATGATTTAAGCAGTAACGATCTGGAATGCGGTATATTTCTTCCAGAACAAGGGAAACTAAGTCTTCATCATGAATGGTTTCTTTTTTGTCAGCAAGGTTTTTAACAGCGTCAAAAATCACATTAATTTGGTCTTCATCCAAATTGTAACCAAGGTTTTCAAGCTTGGACTTTACAGCATTGCGTCCTGAATGCTTACCAAGCACCAAATCACTTTGCGCACGACCAACAGATTCTGGGGTCATAATTTCATAAGTTTCGCGGTTTTTTAGCATGCCGTCTTGATGTATGCCAGATTCATGTGCAAAGGCATTGCCACCAATAATGGCCTTGTTTGGCGGGATTGGCTGACCAATGGTCATGGCAAGCATGCGACATGCTGGGTAGAGCTGCTCTGTATTAATGGTACTGGTTAGGCCATAATAATCTTGTCTAACTTTCAAAGCCATGGCCACCTCTTCAAGGGCTGCATTACCTGCACGCTCGCCAATGCCACCAAGGGTAACTTCCACTTGTCGTGCCCCAGCACGCACAGCGGCTAAGGTGTTTGCAACGGCAACCCCCAAGTCATTATGGCAATGTACGCTAAAAATTGCTTTGTCGCTATTAGCTGTATTTTCAATTATATATCTTATTAATTCAGCATACTCTTCTGGTTGAGCATAACCTACAGTGTCTGGTATATTTATGACCTTTGCTCCAGCCTTGATAACAGCCTCGGTGATTTTGCATAAAAAATCTTTATCTGAGCGTGAAGCATCTTCCGCTGAAAATTCAATATTGCTGGTGAAGGAAGCAGCTTTTTTTACACCATCGATTGCCATTTGTAGTACATCTTCAGGGCTTTTGCGCAGTTTATGTTGCATATGTAGAGGAGAGGTGGATACAAATGTATGAATTCTAGGGTTTTCGGCCATTTTAATGGCCTCCCAGCAAAGTTCAATGTCATGGGGTAAAGCTCTGCAAAGTCCTGCCACTTCAACATTACGAGTTTGGGCGGCTATTGCTTGTACTGCTTCAAAGTCACCTTGGCTTGTGGCTGGAAAACCAGCCTCCATAACATTTACGCCAACAATTTCTAATTGTCTGGCCAGGCGTAACTTTTCTGCCAAGTTCATGGTAGCACCAGGTGATTGTTCACCATCTCGTAAAGTTGTATCGAAAAAATAAACTTGATTAGTCATAACCATTCTCCAAATAGATTTATTTGTTTACATGGTCAGCCGACTAACGACTTAGAGGATTGTTTACATTGGAAGGCTGACCGCTATGTTAATCGCTATTGAGCGAAAGACCACGCAGCAGCTCCCTATTACGACGGGGGAGTATAAAGAAAGTGTAGCAAAGACCGGTCATGATATACACAATAAAAACTAGAAAAAATACTAGTTTAGGCTGTGAAATTATGACAGCAAAAAGCAAAATTAAAGTTACCATGGAACTAAAGGCATGGGCACGCAAAAATGCTGCTTCCTTAAATGAATAATAGCGCACACGACTTACCATAAGCATGCCAAGTAATAGCATTAAACCAAGTGCTATGGGTGGTGTTAGCCAAGCAATGTAATCTGGAATGTATTTTGAGAAAAATACAAAACTAATGGCAGTGCACCCAGCAGCTGGGGTGGGTAAGCCGATAAAGAATTTTTTGTTAGTAATGGCAGTTGATACATTGAACCTTGCCAAACGCAAGGCTGCACAAACGGCAAATATAAAACAAATGGCAATACCTAGTCTGCCATATGCATGCAAATGCCAATGCCACATGAGTGAGGCTGGGGCTAAGCCAAAAGCCACAAGGTCTGCAAGTGAGTCATATTGTACACCAAATTCACTGGTGGTATTGGTAAGTCTTGCGACTTTTCCGTCAATACCATCCATAAGTGCTGCAAATATAATAGCAAGACCAGCATCCTCAAACCTACCTTGTGCCGACCATATGAGAGATAAGAAGGCGGCAAAAAAGCTTATGGTTGTGATGGTGTTGGGCAGTAAATATACTGCTTTATGTCTTGGTATCTTGTTTGTCATATATTTTTAGCTACAATGCTTTGTCCTGCAAAAACTTGTTCACCAATGTCAACACTTGGAGTATAGCTGTCTGGGATATAAAGGTCAAGGCGTGATCCAAAGCGAATTAAACCAAAACGTTCACCACGTTGTAATTTATCTCCAATGTCAATGCGGCATACAATGCGTCTGGCAATTAAGCCAGCAATTTGCACCATAGTCCATGCATTGCCTTCTGTATCTTTTAAGGTATAAGCGCAACGCTCATTGTCAGTTGCGGCTTTGTCCCAAGCAGCGTTAAAAAATTCACCAGCAATATAACGGATATCTTCAACTTTAGCTTCTATGGGTGAGCGGTTAACATGCACGCTAAATACATTCATAAAAATGCAAATGCAGGTGCAATTTAGGCCAGATATGGGGTCAGGTCTGGTGTCAATGCGTATAACTTTTCCATCTGCTGGGCTAACAGCAATCCCCTTTTGTTGCGGAATTACACGTTCAGGGTCACGGAAAAAGTGGCAAGAAAACCATGTTAAAATTAAAAAAACCACTGCCATAATCCAGCAGTTGATGAGAGCAAAAATAATGGCGGTTAGAGCACAAAGACCAATAATTGGAAAACCTTCTGCTGTGATGCCAATGGATGCTTTACGCATATTATCTCCTGTGGTGCAGCTTAAATGTGGTGTCTGATAATACTAATAAATAATTTTTAAGCTGGCTAAATTTTAACGCATTGTTTTAATTATAAAAATATAATGTAAAAAAGTATAATACTTTGATTAGGTATTAATTGCAAGTTTGTATTTTGCACTAATTTTCAGGTATGCATTTAGCTTAAGGTGCAATCCAGATAATACTGGCCTGCCTGCCCGATTGTTTTTCAACACGGTAGGAGAAAAACAACTCATTCATGCTTACAGTGCACATATCAAGCCCAAATATATTGGCTGACAAAAGACCTGCCTGCTGAAGTTGATGACGAGTAAGGCTCCAAAGGTCCATGGTTTTTTCATGGACTGAAAACCAAGGTTTAAACTCATTGCCCCACTCTGAATCAAAGTTGATAAATTCTGCCATGGGCGGCCCAAGGCTTGGACCGCGCACTGCCAACAGATCCTTGGCTAACAGATTGTAATTTTCACAAAATTTATGAATGGCACTCAATATAAATGCGCATCTATTGCCACGCCAGCCAACATGTAAGGCCATAATATGCCCACCAGCTTTGTGGCAAATGAGAATTGGCTGACAATCTGCTGTTTTGATTATTAGGCCAAGTCCACTTTTGGAGGTGGCTTGTCCGTCGGCTTCATATTTTGGAAGTGCATCCATGGCTATGGGTTCAGGGTCAAAAATAAGATTGTCACCATGTATTTGAAATAATTCGCTAAGATTATGCCCCACAGTTTTTTCAAGGCTTTGCCTGTTTTTCAATATGCATTGCTTATCATCGTCGGTGGAAAAGGAAATATTGCCGCCGCCATACGCATTTTGAGAAACACCGCCCACTCGAGTTTGAAAAATTGCACGCACCTTTGGCACATTGGGAAATGTAAATGGAATGTAGCTTATATCCATAAAATACCGTCCTCATATGCAATTGCATTTACTTTAATGTCCCACTCATTCCAGAAGTCAGGGCTTAAATTATCTAGTATTTGCCAACTAAAAGCAAGGCCAAGGCTAAAGGTGGTTGTATTTTTGCTAAGAAAGCGGTCATAGTAGCCACCGCCAAAACCTAGCCTATATCCATTTTTATCAAAGCCCACTGCTGGCAAAATCAACAAATCAAAACTATTATCCCACAGTATTGTATGGCTTTTTGGCTCTAATATATTGTAGTTGCCAAGCTCTAAATCAGCATAGGAATTGCAAATAAAAAAGTCCATATTTCCTTTAAGTTGACGATTGCAACGTGGCAAGAATACGGTTTTCTTATCAATCCATGCAGCTTCGAGTAGAATTTTTGTGTCAACCTCACCAGATATGGGCATGTAGAGTGCTATATTAGTAGCACTTTTCCAAATATTTTCAGTGAGTAATGCATTTTGTATTTGACTACTTTTGCTAAGTGCAAGGTCTTTATCTTGTATTTTACGCCTATTAAGCAGCTCTCTGCGTTTAAATTCTTTACTTTTCATGGGCATGCTTAGCTCTTTTATTTTGTTTGAAATCGTGTTATTATGAGAAATCAACTCAACAAGGATTATAGTATTATGTCTAACTCAAACGCACAACAAGATTTTTTATGGATTGCCATTGGCGATATTCACGATGATACCAGCCGACTTGCTGAAATTCCTGAGCTAGAACATGCTGATGGTGTTATTATTACGGGTGACATGACCAATTTTGGTGGTGTAAAAGAGGCTCAAATTGTGCTTTTGTCAATACAAAAGCATAATGAGCGTATTTATGCTCAAATTGGTAACATGGATTTTATGGAAATTAATGACTGGCTCATGGAAAAAGATTGGAATTTGCACGCTGAAGTACATGAACTTGCACCAAATGTGTCCATATTTGGAGTTGGAGCATCCACCACAACACCGTTTAATACTCCAAGCGAATTTCCAGAATCACGCTATGCTGAATGGCTTGAACAATGTTGGGCAAAGGCAAAAAAGTGGGATAAAACCGTACTAATTTCACATAATCCGCCAAACAATACTCTTTGTGATGTTATTGGCAGCGGTGTGCATGTTGGCTCAACTGCCGTGCGTGAGTTTATTGATGCTCATCAGCCTGACATATGCATTTGTGGGCACATTCACGAGTCCAGAAATACTGACCGCATTGGCAATACAATTGTTATTAACCCCGGAGATTTTTCTGCTGGGGGCTATGTGGTTTTACGCTATAGTGGTGGTGAATTGACGGCAGAATTAAAAATTCTTGCTTAAATAATTATAAATGTAAAGCAGTTAGTATTGTGTTTAGTGATGCCAGCTGTTTTTATTTAGTTGGTGCTGAAAAATTTGTTAAACAAGACGTTTGCACAATGCATTATGTGAAGTGTTTTGGAGTGTTGAAAGTGCTACATGCCCAAAATAAGAATGGGTGGAGTTTTGCTTCATCATTAAGTTCTTGATTTTTGACTATTTAGCAAAACGCACTAAGAACATACCACAAAAGCTTTTGCCCTTATAAACTTCCACCCTAAAAATGCTACCATTATTATCCACAGAAAATCTTTTGATGAAGGATTTTTTTTGCAAAGTTATGTTGCTTTCATTGGCTTTACCTGTGTCTGCGCCGATGGCATTTACTCTGTAGCTGTCAATGGGCAGTACCATGAAATCTCTTTTCACAGGTACAATGCTGCCAAAATTCACACTTTTTTCCACTCCATCCACCAAAATTTTTAATGAATGCAGACTATAATCTATGTCATGCCAATCTGGCTTAATGGTAGTGAGGGTGCGGTTGCCATAGTGAACGTAAAGACTTTTGCCATTGGGTAGCACTGCCATAATGGGCTTTGATGCAACAGCCTTGTAATCATTTTTGGGAAGGGGTAGAAAATTTATACGCGAGCGAACATCTTCCAGTGGGAGCATTATCCTATTATCTATGAAGCTTACACTAAGCCCAGTGTAAAGAGCCTCGCCGACACCTTCAAGAGTTAGCGGAAAATCTCGCTCAAGCTCAATGTTGGCTATTTTAGCAAAGGCTTCAATCATTTGTAAGTGATAGTAAGTACGTCTAACGACAGAAAATTCTTTGCTAGCTTCCAGTCCAAAGGCTGGTTTTTGGTTGCGCACGGCAAACCATGAGAGGCTTTTTTCCATTTCACGGTCGCCCTTGGCTGTATGCGTATTGCGAACGCTTAAATAGTGGTCTTTATGTAATAAATTTTTATTAACTGCGTTTACAACATCATGGGCAATATGCTCTAAAAAATTAAGTTTATCAGCCGCGTTCATGGGTGGATATGTTTTATCCACAGGGTCAAAATCTGGCATGAGAGCTTGATCTATGATGATGGACTGGCCCCAACGTGCAGGTCCATGTAAGCGGTCTTTATATTTGGGGCGATAAAAGCCGCTACCGTCGTGCAAGTTCAATATGATGTCAACTTCTGGTGCACGAATAAGTTCCTGGATACGCAATACTATTGAATATTGTGGGTCAGTGCTAGGTAAAACAGCAAATTTGCGATTCATATCACCATGAATGCCGCGTTTGCGTTTGATAATACTAGGAAAATTTAAGTTTGGAACAATCCAAAGAGAACCGCTTTTTACAGTATAGCGTGTAGCCATAAGGGTAGCCGCAGAAAAACCACCTGGTTCATCGCCTTGAATTCCACCCACAATGAGCATCACAGGTTCTTTTGTGCCAAGTCGAAACAGGCTAAAGTCCAGCGGATCATTACTATATTTACCAATGACTTTATCAGCGCAAGCCAATATTGGCACAGCAAGAAAACACAAAGCCAAGCCGTATGCAATGCAGAATTTGATTGCTAAGAATTTTATATAAGCGTAGTGGGGGGACATAGTTTTCACAAATGAAAATGTATACAAAATCAGCTTAGAAAGCAAGATATTTAAGTTCTTGCCAAGTGGTTAACATTTATTTTATAATTACTAGGCTAATTAAATAAAAAAAATTGAAAAAAATAGTAGTCAGTCACGAGAAAGGCATTATATATAATTATTAGATTGTTAATAAGTTTAGGGAGAATGTATTATGACCAGTCAAATTAAAACTGTGTTACTTTTGGGCCTGCTTTCAGGCATGATAATATTGCTTGGTGGAGCTCTTGGCGGCAGGGTGGGAATTATGATTGCCTTTGGTCTTGCCTTGGTTATGAATGTAGGGTCTTATTGGTATTCGGACAAAATTGTTTTATCAATGTACAAAGCCAGAGAATTATCGCCACAGGATGCACCAGCTTTACATGCTATGGTTGAGGAGCTTTCTGCAAGAGCTGGCATTCCAAAGCCAAAAGTTTGTATTATTCCAGAAGAAGCACCCAATGCTTTTGCCACAGGACGTGACCCAGAACATGGTGTAGTTGCGGTAACTCAAGGTTTAATGAGCATTTTAACACCTGAAGAATTACGCGGAGTTATAGCTCATGAAATTGGACACATTGCCAATAGGGATATTCTTATACAAACCATTGCTGGTGTTTTGGCCTCAGCCATAGTGTCCATTGCCAATATGATGCAATTTGCAGCGATTTTTGGAGTTGGTCGCAGTAGTGACGAAGAAGGTGGCGGCTCAAGCCTCATAGGTGGATTGTTACTGGCCTTTTTAGCACCAGTTGCTGCTGCAATTATTCAAATGGCCATTTCTCGCTCGCGTGAGTATTTGGCAGATGACACAGGCGCTGCCATAAGCGGACAACCGCTTGCTCTAGCAGGAGCATTGAATAAATTGCAATTGTATAATGAGCGAATTCCCATGCGCAATGGCAATGCTAGTACTGAGCAAATGTTTATTGTTTCTCCACTTTTTGGTGGCGGTATGAGTAATCTTTTTAGCACCCACCCACCCATTGAGGAGCGTGTGGCAAGATTACAACAAATGGCTACAAATGGATAATGAAAAAGTGTTAAGTATGAAGCAACTATTTGTAATTACAAATAGTTGCTTTAAGAGTGTTGACAAAGTCAACACGACCGATAAATCAAGAGTAGGTGCAATTTA
>CAYJOP010000002.1:70056-71581 GCA_964371835.1 uncultured Desulfovibrionaceae bacterium | reverse complement strand
TAACCATAATATTACCGCCATGATTATACTGATACGCTCCAAAGCCGCCGTCATAATTTAGGCTCACGCTAAAGTTATCAATATTATATTCAACACCTGCATCAACTAAGAAAGTTGTCACATCTTCGGTGGATTTTACAGTATAATTTGAACCAAGCACTTTGAAGCTTGTGTCAATGTCACCATTGGTTAGAGCTTGACGAAGACCAAGGCCAGCCATGAAGGCAAGGGTGCTATTATCATTTACTGTCCACTCTCCACGCCAGTCAATGTGGGCTGTGGCATAAAGTGCATTATAATAGCTATCATCATAGTTCATGTCATACAAAGACATGGGAGTTCCTGCTATGCTCCACTCAATATCATAAGAGCTAGCATGCGTGCCTAAGTAGCTTAAGCCAATTTCAGGGGTAATGCTGTGGCCTTTGGCAATTTGCCAAGTGTAGCCTGTGGCCAGTTCTGCAAATAAGGCCTCACCATAAACTCTTGAATCTGCATGTGCATTAGTTAATTCTGCACTAAGCTCACTATCACTTTGAAAAATTGCGCCAGTTAACTGCCCACGCAAATACCACTCTGGGGTAAAGTTGTAGGCAGCATGTAAACCAAGGGTTAAGGAAGTTGAGTCTGTGGACATATCTAATAGCTCGCCACTATAATCGCCAGCGCTTAAGTCCATGTGCGCACCAAAGGAAAATTTCTCGCTCACTCTGTAGCTTGCACCTGCTGTAATGCCCACATTGCTACCATCATAGTTAAGCTTACTATTATTAGCGTAGCTTGCATGTGGGCTTAAGAATACTTGCCATTTATTGTTAATGGCACTTGAACCAGCGGCAACACCGCTGGTGTTATTTTGCTCAGCATCTGCAAGTAAATAGGCTTGTGTATATATCTGCACAAGGGCATTGCGTAATGCATCGGATAGATTGTTAAATTGACTTTGTAATTGGGAAACTGCTTGTTGCATGGTGGCAGAACCTGGGGTGGTTTCTTCGCTCACATTGCTTTCAAGGCGAACAGATGTAGTAGCGGTGCTTGTGCCGCCTGTGACCACAGCTTTTAAGAATGGCACTTCGGCTTCAATTTTACCAAGCTTGGTATCAGCAGCCGCATTGTTAATAACCACCAAGTTATCCAAATCATAATTTACACCCAACTCCACAACGCCAGCCGTAACTCGTGGACGAAAAACAAGGGTAGAACTCTCAAGGTTTACAGTTTCACCAGCAAGAGCACCAAAAACAGAATTGGTGGTGGTCATAGGCCTCAACGTGGTGGCCCAAGTGCCTACGCTGTAGCTAGTTTGCCCAGAGGCTTCAAAGCCTTGCGTTGTAGTACCAGTAGCACTTAAATTAATAATGCCTGTGTTGTTTAATAGATGCACACTTCCTGCTGCTGGAGTTCCTCTAACATGCATACCGTAGACAAAGGCAGAATTCCCAGTAGAAGTGGCCGTAGCAGTAATAGTTCCACTATTGGTGAGCGTATACTTGCCATCACCGTTAGCATACATACCGTAGGC
>CAYJOP010000002.1:0-69956 GCA_964371835.1 uncultured Desulfovibrionaceae bacterium | reverse complement strand
AAAAAGGGCAAAATGCAAGGAAGTGGTGAATTTTAGGAGGGGAATGGGGTCTTCCCCCCATGACCCGATTAAAATTTATCACTGACGATGCAGATTGCCCTTTTTTAATGGATTTTTAGTGGCCGCCGAGATAAGCCTCCCTAACCACCGGATTATTCAGCAATGAATCAGCCTTATCTTCCATCACCACATTACCAACCTCAAGCACATAGCCACGAGTGGCAAGCTTTAAGGCAGCTCTTGCATTTTGCTCCACCAAGACAACTGTCACGCCCTTTTCATTAATGGCGCGAATGGTTTCAAAAATGGAGGCTACAAGTAATGGCGCAAGGCCAAGTGATGGCTCATCAAGTAGCAACAAACGTGGTTGCCCCATGAGGGCTCTGCCAATGGCTAGCATTTGTTGTTCACCACCAGAAAGTGTTCCTGCTAGCTGGCGTTGCCTCTCTTCAAGACGTGGAAATAATTGAAATATCCACTCAATGGTTTGTGCGATTTTATCTTTATCATTAATGGTAAAAGCACCAAGTTTTAGGTTACCAAGCACACTCATGGTACCAAAAACTCGCCTTCCCTCTGGGGATTGGGTTATGCCTTTTTTAACAATTTCATCACTTTGCAAGGTATGTAAGGGTGTACCTTCAAAGAGGATTTCGCCTTTTTTAACATTTTGCAAACCGCTAATGGTCTGCATAGTGGTGGTTTTGCCAGCACCGTTAGCACCTAAGATGGTGACAATTTCGCCTTCATTTACATGTAGGCTAATGCCGTGCAAAGCCTCTACCTGACCGTAGTTTACATATATGTCTTTTAATTCCAAGAGTGCCATATTACCAACTCCCATCATCTACACCGAGGTAGGCCTCGATAACAGCTTTATTATTGCGGATATTTTCTGGCACGTCCTTGGCAATCACAGCCCCATTTTCAAGAACTATCAACTCATGGCAAATATGCATTACCAAACGCATGTCGTGTTCAATGAGTAATACTGTAATGCCACGCTTACGAATGGCGTGAATTAACTCCATAAGTTCTGCTGTTTCTTGCTCATTCATGCCGCCAGCAGGCTCATCAAGAATAAGAAGTTCAGGGTCAGATGCCAAGGCACGAGCAATCTCCAGTAAGCGCTGCTTACCATAGGCAAGGCTACCTGCTTGCTCTGCATACAAATCATCAATACCCACAAAGGCAAGTTCTTGCATGGCTCTATCAAAGGCTAATTTTTCCTCACGTCTTTGCCAAGGCAAACGCAACATGGAGGACACAACGCCTGAATGCATGCGGCAATGGTGGCCTGCAAGCACGTTTTCCACAGCTTGCATGCGTGGGAAAAGGCGAATGGTTTGAAATGTTCTAGCAATGCCCTTTTTCACAAGCTTATATGAGGGAACACCTGTAATAAGTTCTGTTTTGAAGTAAATATCACCCTTTTCTGGAGTATAGTTACCTGTAATGCAGTTAAACACAGTGGTTTTCCCTGCACCGTTGGGGCCAATTAAGCCCACAATACTACCACGAGGAACCTCAAAATTAACTTCTTGCATGGCAGTTAATCCGCCAAAAACCTTAGTCACATTGGCAAGTCTTAATAAACTCATATCTTGCCTCCTGTGTCTGATGATGGCGGCGCTTTGGGCGTTCCATCCTTATTAAAGAAATTAACTTTGTACTTATAAAGAGCAGGCGGTAGTAAACCTTGCGGTCTCCAAATCATCATGCCCACCATGGCAATACCGAATATGAGCATACGAGCGTTTGAAAACTCACGCAAAAGTTCAGGCAAACCAATGAATAAAAATGTACTTAACAATACACCTAACTGGCTGCCACCACTCAAGATTACCACTGCAAATATAACAACTGACTCAGTAAATGAAAATGATTCAGGTGTTACAATGGTCATTTTTGCAGCAAAAACATTGCCTGCAGTACCTGCCCAACATGCACCAATAATAAAGGCAATTAACTTATATTTTGCAACGTTAACACCACAACCATTGGCGGCGGTGTCATCTTCACGAATATAGTTTAAGGCACGACCAAAGCGTGATTGAGCAAGCCATGCAAAAAACAATACACTTAAGGCCACACCACCCCAAACAAAGTAATAAAACTGTGTAGGGCTAACAATTTTGAAGCCAAGTATTTCTGGGCGTGAAATACCAAATATACCATTGGAACCGCCAAAAACACCGCCCACGTCATTAATGAGCGTTAGGCGTACAATTTCAACAATACCAATGGTTACAATTAGTAAGTAGTCACCACGCAAGTGAATGATAGGCCTTGCAACAATTAGTGCAAAAAGTCCTGCCGCCACACCTGCTAAAGGCAATAGGTAGAGGACTGGTATGCCAAACATTGTATTAAGCACGGCTGTTGTGTATGCACCAATGGCATAAAACGCCGCATGGCCCATGTGAAAAAGCCCTGCTTGGCCCAAGATTACGTTCAAAGAAAGTGCAAGCCAAGCATAAAGCCCAATGCTCACACAAACATCAATCCAATATTTGTTGGCCACCATGGGTAAGCATACTATGCTTACAACTAGTACAGCCGAGAGTAAATAACGTATCATCATAGCTTATCAGCCACCCTTTCGCCCAATATACCTGTGGGGCGGACAATAAGTATACAAATTAGTACACCAAATGCAATAACGTCCTTCCAAGCGGCAGCAATATAAGCTGCACTCATGGCCTCAATAACACCTAGCAAAAGTCCGCCAAGCATGGCCCCAGGAATATTGCCAATGCCGCCCAAAATTGCTGCGGTAAAGGCTTTTAAGCCGTAGCTCCAACCCATGACGAAGTCAATTTGCCCGTAGTACATACCAACCATCATACCAGCAGCACCACCAAGGCCAGGCCCAATCATGAATACTATTGATATTACACGGTTAACATTGATGCCCATGAGCCTTGCGGCACCTTGGTCGATGGAAACTGCACGCATGGCAGCACCAGTGCGGGTGCGATGCACAAATAAATGTAATGCAAGCATGAGGAAGAATGATGTTAAAATTACCAAGATACGAATGCCTGGCACTTCCCAATCACCAATGCTTACTGTGAATGATGGACGTGCAACTTCTGGATATACGAAGAAGCGCGCACCATAAATAAGCATAATGGCATTTTGGAAAAATATGGACGCCCCAAGGGCAGAAACCACAGCCGATAGGCGACTTGCTGTGCGTAGCGGCCTATAAGCCACACGCTCAAGAAAAAAGCCCATCATGGCAACAAAAAAAGCAACCATTATAAATACTAATAAAATTGCTACCGGTACGGGCAAAGCTCCAGCTAAACCTACACTCACTAGCAAGGTCAAGCCACAGTATGCCCCAATGGTGAATAAATCACCGTGAGCAAAGTTAATAAGCTTCAATATGCCGTAAACCATGGTGTATCCAAGCGCTACAAGCGCATAAATACTGCCCACGGCCAGACCATTGATTAACTGTTGAAAAAAATCACCCATGCACACCAACCTTAAGCTATATGATTAAAAATTTAAAACTAAATACAAAATTAGCATTAAATTTTTTTAAGAGGGAAGATGTTTTTAACATCTTCCCCAATAAACCTAACTATTAAACTGTTCAGAAGCTGTGAGATGCGATGAAACAATATCTTTTAGGAGGGGAATGGGGTCTTTCCCCCATGACCTGACTAAAAGGTGTTGTTGAAGACGCAGATTATGGCTTCTGGGAAGTTTAACTATGCTTCCCAATCGTCGTCTTCCTCTACCGGAGCAAAACCACGGCGCATGGTATTTTCTGTAATTACTCGTGGATCCATGAAGTGCAATAGGTAATCTGGCCCACCAGCCTTTGTACCTACGCCAGACATGCGCGCGCCACCAAAGGGTTGGCGTTCCACAAGTGCACCAGTATTGTTACGGTTAATATATAGGTTACCCACACGGAAGTTCCTGCGGGCCTTATCCAAATTCTTTGGTGAGCGGCTAAATACGCCACCTGTTAAAGCAAAGCGAGTGCTATTGGCAAGCTCAATGGCGTGGTCAAAATCATTGGCACGCATAACTGCTAACACTGGGCCAAAAACTTCTTCTTGGGCAATGCGATGCTTTTCGTTAATGCCATCTACTATTGTTATAGGAACCCAATATCCTTCACCTTCTGGTATGGGGCTCTTATAAAGTAGCTTGCCTTCACTTTCTGCAATGGCTGCATACTCAAGTACGTTCTTCTGTGCGGCAGCATCAGCCACAGCGCCCATGGCAAAAGCGCAATCTTCTGCTGGCCCAACAACCATGGCCTTAGCACTTTCTACCAAACGCTCAACAGCTTTGTCATAAATGGCATCGGTAACAATTAAGCGTGAACAAGCTGAGCACTTTTGACCTTGGAATGCAAAAGCTGAGTAAAGCACATGTGGCACGGCTTCATCAAGATCTGCGTCATCATCAATGATAATGGCATTTTTGCCACCCATTTCTGAAATAACTTTTTTCACATTTGCTTGGTTTGGCCCTGTTTTGCCAGCTTTTTCTACAATGCGTAGGCCCACTTCCATGGAACCAGTAAAGGCTATGCAGCTAACATCTTCATGCTCAACCAAGTAGTCACCCATTACTGAACCACGTCCTGGCACATAGTTGAATACTCCAGCTGGTAGGCCAGCCTCTTCAAATATTTCAACCAAGTGATGACCAATAATACCTGTAATATTTGCAGGCTTATAAATAACTGGGTTACCAGCAACAATGGCGGCAGAAGCCATGCCAATGCTAATGGCTAGAGGGAAGTTCCAAGGTGCAATAACAGCAGTTATGCCCTTAGGTTCGTATATGTAGTGGTTAAGCTCACCAGGTGCATTACCCATACGACGAGGCTTGGCAAGGCGCTCCATTTCACGAGCATAATACTCTAAGAAGTCAATGGCTTCGGCAACGTCAGCTTGTGCTTGATCCCATTGCTTGCCCACTTCTAAAACCTGCCAAGCTGATAGCTCATACTGACGACGACGAGCAATGCCTGCGGCTTTAATTAAGTATTTTGCACGCTCAATGGGGTCAGTATCACGCCAAGTTGGGTAAACTTCACGAGCAGCAGTTAATGCCATATCAACTTCTGCAATGCCACCTTGGCATACATGCCCTAAAACCTCAGATGGTTTAGCAGGGTTGAGTGTAGGAATTTGGTCGGCAACTTCAACTTTTTTGCCGCCTATATATAATGGATATACTTTGCCAAGACCATTGGCACGAATTTTTGCAATTTCTGCTGGGAAGATGTCACGGAACTTAGCTTGGGTAAAGTCCACCATGGGTTCGTTAACAAATGGTCCAAAACCTTCAACCTTTGCAGGCTCTTTGCGGTTTTTGGCGCGCTCTTCACTTTCACGAGCAGCAGTTACATGTGGATCTTCAAGCAATTTTTCAAGGCTTGCTTCTTCCACAAAGCTTTGACGCAAGAATGATTCGTTGGCTGTGTTTTCCAACAAACGACGCACCAAGTAACCCATACCAGGAACCATATCGCCATATGGGCAGTATAAACGCACGCGGCCAGCAATCTTCAAAATGCCACGACGCACAGGCTCTGCCATGCCGTAAAGCACTTGGAATTCAAAGCGTGAATCATCAACATTTAATTCTTTTGCCATTTCAATTACTGCAGAAATGGTACGCACGTTATGTGACGCACAAGCAAAGTGACAAATGTCGCTATTTTTCAAAATTTCATAAGTAACACGCTCATAGCAAGCATCACTTTCTGCCTTGATTGTCCAAACTGGAACTTCCCAGCCCATTTGCTTAGCTTTAACAACTTCATAATCCCAATATGCACCCTTAACCAAACGAATGGAAATTGGTGTTTTATTGGCTCTTGCCCAAGCTATCAAATCCTTGGTGTCTTTTTCTGCATCCTTCAAATAGGCCTGCAAAACAATGCCAATATATGGGTAGTCTTTATATTCCAACTTCAAGCGACGGTATACTTCAATAATAATGTCTTTATGTTTGTAGGACTCCATGTCTATGCAGAAAAAAGCATTCATTTCTACGGCGCGCTTACAAATACGACGTGCTTGGTCTAAAATGCCAACCACTGAACCTTCAAAATCTTGCGGATTTGCAAGGCAGAACATGGCAGTTGGCTTGATGGCAACGTTGATTTTTGGAGCATTACCCCAATCTTGTTGTTGCTTTGCATCACTACCAAGTGCATCCCATTGGTCTTGCTCTTTTTCAAGCGCATCCAACAACTCAAGATATGTGCTAACATATTCCTCCGCCTCAGCGTAAGAAAGTGTTGCCTCTCCAAGCACGTCAACCACAGCACCAAATCCATCATTGCGCAGTTTTTTCATGTTTTTAATGGCATCTGTTGTGTTTTCACCAACAATAAATTGCTTTGCCATTTCATGAATGTTAGCAGAAATGAATTTATTTAACATGCCACCACCAAGTGAACCTAACATACCAGCCATTTTGGCACCAGCAGAAAGGAAGGCTGGCATATCTTTTTCTTCACCAAAATATTCTGTTATATGGTCTGTTAGAAGCTTAGGTGTGGTCAAGGACGGAAAGGTATCAACAAAACGGAAAATTTGAACTTTAAATTGTTCATTTTGCATACTCCAATCCATCACTTTGCCCATCCACGCGGCTTTATTAAATAATGATGGTTTTTCTCCAGAAATACTGGAAAACATTTCCTTGCCACGTTCTATGGCCTTTACATTAGTGCTTTCTTGCATGAATTTATCCTCAATAGTTGAATTTAATATCAATAAGCAATAAATATTTACTTATCTCGTCCTATATTAGCTTAAATTATTGGCTACGTCAACAAACAATTGCCTTTTCTACAAAAAGACACACTTCAATTACCGCCCTATTGTTAATTAAATTTTAAGCAGCGTGCACAGTTCATTATGCAGTTCCTTTTTTGCCTAGTAGGAAAAACTTTCCACCATGCCAGCTCAAAGCTCTCTTAAATTTTACCTTAAAATTAAATAGCTTATAGTAAATTTTATAAAAACTTTATCATTTCGCATAGTTAACTTGAAAAACTGGAAATGTTTTATAATATTCGAAAGATAAAAAAAACTTGCTTTTCGCATAGTAATTGCATAGTATATTAGTGTGCATTTCATGTTGCTTTTTGTGGAAATTTTTTCAGGGCTTTTTTTTCTATCAAATTATATTCGATTAATACTTACAAAAAAATTGTGAGGCAATAATGAAATATAGTATTCTTAAAGGTGGCATTGTAAAATACTTGTGGTAAATAGGTCGTTTAGAATTTTTCTTCTGGTTAAAATTTTAAACTTGCATTCTAAATCCAAACAATTTAATTACTACCGACATTAAAAAAAATTGAGGTTATTTATGTTTCTTAAAAAACACTGTTTCTTGAGCTTAGTAGCTCTATTTATGTTTGCGACTGCTACACCTTCTTTAGCCGCTGAAGATGTTTCTCAGGATTTACACAAAGACAATACTGCTCGCATGTGGGGACATGACAACGCCAGCGGTGTGCCTTATGAATTGGCAGAGGACAATCCTCCTGCTGGCCACATAACCACTGTAGCAGACACCGTTAACGCAGTAATTAAAAACCACAAGTCTTTAAAGTCTATTCAAGAAAATAGAGTAATTGCGCAAGAAGAACTATCAAGTTCAAAAGCAGGTTATGGTCCATCAATTGACCTTACAGGTCGTCTTGGTGTTGCCGGAGTTAGCAGTGCATCCACAAGAACTACTGGTATGGATGAAAAACTATACGGCGCGGGCCAAGCTAGTCTTTTGCTTACCCAACCCATTTGGGATGGTCTAGCAACGCGTAGCCGTGTACGCTCAAGCCAAGCCTTGCTTGATTCAGCATCAAGCCGTGTTATTGATAATGCTACAACACTAGCTCTTGATGGTATCATTGCACACGTTGACCTTATCTGGCGCAGAAAAACTCTTGACTTATCTGAACTAAACGTAAAAACACACCAAAGAATTTTGACACTTACTCGTGATCGTGAAGCCACTGGCGCTGATACAATTGCTAACGTAACTCAAACTCAGGGCCGTCTTATTGGGGCCATGAGTACACTTGAAAATTCAAAATCAGCTTTAATTCAAGGTGAAGATTCTTATGTTCGCCTTACACAATTAACTGTTCCTGTGGCTTTAGGTTCAATAAAGCAACCACTTAAAATGTTTTCTGGACCCCAAGAAATCATTGAATACGCAAAGAAAAATAATCCAAAAATTATTTCTTACTTAGCTGACGTTCGTGCCCAGCAAGCCAATAAAGAACTGGCCGAATCTGCATTTCATCCTACAATCAGTATAGAAGCAGGTCCAAGCTACAGCAACTATGGTTATATTCAATCATCTTCCGATAGCTGGACTGCTGGCGTTGATGTTTATGGCACAATGCGCTGGAATCTATTTAATAGTGGTGCTGATTTTTATGCTAACAAAGCACAGTCTGCCAGAGTGCGTGAAGCTCGCCAAACTGCCAGTAACTTCTTGGATGATTTAAATCTACAAATCAACAATGCTTGGACTGATTATCGCACCGCAGTTAAACAATTGGACTTCCACTTAGAAGCTATTGGTTACAATGTGCGCACTCGTGATTTGTATATGGAACAGTTCCTTATTGGTCAGCGTACCCTTCTAGACGTACTTGATGCAGAAAATGAACTGTATAACTCTGAAATTCAAGCCATAACAGCTCGTGCAAACATTATTATTAGTGCTTACACACTATATGCACTTGCAGGAATGCTTCTACCTGAACTACAAATTGATATAGCCCAAGTACTTGTTTCACCTACTGCAAACGATTAATATTGCCAACTAACAACAAAAAGGCCTTGCGGTTAACCGCAAGGCCTTCAAGTCACAAATAATGTTTATATATTCATTAGTTTGCCATAGAAATAGCTTTATCACTACGCTATCACAGTTGACAAACACATAATTTGTTCTTACCTTTAAGCCCTGACACTTTACCATTTGCCAAAGGGCATCCTATGTCTAAAAACAACACTGATGACATGCAAAACAACACCAAATCCATTGATAATATTAACAATGGAAGCATTATCTTTGAAGACATTATTTCTAAAAGCCCCAGCGATTTAATACAACCTAAAGCAACAAATTTTGCTGAAAACAAATCTGAACAAAATACTATTTCTACTAATGCCAAGCTAGCCACCGAAGGTTCTGTTCAGGCTCAGCAAGCGCATACCAACAATGAGACTTTGCAAAGTGTAGCAACACCATCTGCAAGCGTCCCGCAAAATTCTAACAACTCAGCTGACACACAGCCATCTAAGGACGTGCAGGCTAAAGAAGCAAGCATGCCTGAAAAAACTATTGATCAAGCAGATCCTGATGCCATATATAAAGAAGTTTTTTCACAGTTGGCACCTTCTGAAGTAGACTATATACCACCTTTACTAAGAAGCCTAAGTTCCTTATTGCGCTTTCGTGGTAAAACAATTTCACCACAATTTTTATACTCGGGCCTTACAGGAGTTGGTGAAGCTACTCCTGGTGAGTGTATTCGTGCGGCATCTAGGGCTGGGTTGCAAGCTAGAATAATGCCTCGCGCCACTATTTCAGAAATTTCACCCATGACCTTGCCTTGTATTTTATTGTTAGAAAACAATAGATCTTGCGTTCTTACAGCTTATTCTAAGCAAATTGCAACTGTTGTTTTTCCTGAGTCTGGGGAAGATCCACAACAGGTTAGCATTGGCAGTTTAGCTTCTGAATACACAGGATATGCCGTTTTTGGCACAGTGGAAAAAAAATCTGACAAACGCATTGACACCTTTAGAAAAGAATCAGGTAAGCGTTGGTTTTGGAATGCGCTTAAGCATTACGCCCCCATCTACCGCCATGCTGCATTTGCTAGTATAGTTATAAATTTTATTGCGCTTGGTAGTCCGCTATTTGTAATGAACGTTTATGACCGTGTTGTTCCAAACCATGCCTTTGAAACATTGTGGGTGTTAGCCATCGGCATTATTATTGCCTATGGTTTTGATTTTTTACTAAGAACCTTGCGCAACTACTTTGTTGATACAGCTGGCCGCAATGCTGACGTTGTTATTTCTAGCATGTTAGTGGATAAGGTGCTAACCATGCAGCTTGACCACAAGCCAGAATCCACAGGGGCTTTAGTTAACAATGTGCGTGAATTTGAAGCGTTGCGTGAGTTCTTCTCCTCATCAACCTTACTTTCATGTATTGATTTGCCATTCCTCATACTATTTTTGATTTGTTTAAGTTTTATTGGTGGACCCTTGGTGCTATTGCCGCTTTTTGCCATGCCAATAATGTTTGGTGCAGGTTTTCTTTTGCAAAACCTTGCCAAAAAAGCAGCAGAAAAAAGCTATGCCCAAAGTATGCACAAAAATGCATTGCTAACGGAAATGGTCAATGGTCTTGAAACTATTAAGTGTTGTCAAGGTGAAAACCGCATGCAAAGAGTTTGGGAAAACGTAGTTGAAAACTCCGCCCAAGCCAATGCTGAAACAAAAAAATATGGTTCACTAGCCGTTGGTTTTTCAATATTTGTTACACAATTTGTCACTGTGGCCATGGTAGTTTGGGGTGTATATCTTATTGCCGGAGGCACACTAACCATGGGTGGGCTCATTGGCAGTAATATCTTAGCAGGGCGCGCCATGGCCCCACTTATGCAGCTAGCTGGACTTATATCAAGATTTCAAAACTCACGCATTTCACTGGATGCTCTTAACATTCTTATGTCGTTGCCTTCAGAGGATAGACAATCTCAAGCCACAGTTGACTTTGGTCCGCTTGAGTCATCCTTTACTTTTGAAAATGTAAGTTTTACTTATCCTTTTGCTGCTAGAACTTCCATTGACAATGTGTCTTTGCACATTAATGAAGGTGAAAAAGTTGGTATTATTGGGCGTATGGGTTCTGGTAAGTCAACTCTTATTCGCCTACTAATTGGTTTATATCAACCAAAAGAAGGTGCTGTTAAATTTGGTGGGGTTGACATTAGGCAACTTGCTGGTGCAGAACTTCGTACACGAGTTGGCTTTGCTCCACAAGATACTGTTCTTTTTTACGGTAGCATTAGGGATAATATTGTACTTGGCGACCCAAGTGTTAATGATTTACGCACCATTAGGGCTGCTAGTTTATCAGGTGCCATTGAGTTTATTCGTACCAATCCTGAGGGGTTTGGTGCTCAAGTTGGTGAGCAGGGCAAGTCACTTTCTGGTGGGCAGCGTCAAGCCATTGGTCTTGCAAGAGCCCTTGTGCGAGACCCAGAAGTGCTAATATTTGACGAACCAACCAGTAATATGGACACAACTTCTGAGCAAGCTGTGCAAAATCGTCTTAGCCAAATTATTAAAAATAAAACTTTCATTTTAGTTACCCACCGCATGAGCATGCTTAAAATGGTGGACAGACTTATTGTTATGGACGGTGGACGCATTGTCGCAGATGGTCCAAAGGACGAAATTGTAGAAAAATTACGCTTATCTTCCATGGCTCTTAAAAACAAACAAAGCTCTGCTTCTGTGGCAGGCTAATAACATAAAGTGAATAATTTAAGGTGAATGTATGCAACAAGAAAATAACAAAGCACCAGCTCCCCAGCAACCACATGAAAGTAGTGAAGACTTTTCCATAAAGCAGATTTTTATTACTATTAAAGATATTTTGTTCGGCAAAAATAATCCAGAACCACACAAGCTTGATACTTCTGAGCTAGCTTATGCTGATGTAGTTGAGGCTGCAATGCAACGCAAACCCTCTGCACAAGCACGCATGCTTTCTTTTGCCACAGGACTTTTTATCTTTATCTTTATACTATGGGCTGCATGGGCTGAAGTGGACGAAGTAACGCGCGCAGAGGGTAAGGTTATTTCATCTCAGCGCAACCAAATTATCCAAAACCTTGAGGGTGGCATATTACAAGAAGTTATGGTGCGCGAAGGACAAACAATTACTAAGGGCATGCCTCTTGCTCGCATTGACAACGAAATGGCAGCCAGTACATATAGAGATGCGCTTAGCAAATCGCTTGAAAATACAGCCGCCATCATACGCCTTGAGGCTGAGCTTAACAAAACAGAACCTATATTTCCTGATGATATTATTAACGAAGCACCACAAGTTATTGATGACCAAAAATCCATTATGGCCGCTCGTCAACTTCAGCGTGAAAGTGAAATTGTTTTACTGCAATCTCAGTATGAACAACGCTTAAGCGAAATTGAAGAACAGCAAGCCCGTAAGCGCGCTGTGGACCGTAATCTTGCTTTAGCCATTGAGCAGCGCAATACTGTGCTTCCACTGCTTGAGCGCAAAAACTATTCACGCATAGAATTTTTAAATCTTGAACAAGAAGTTGCAAACCTTGAAGGCGAGCTTGAGGGATTAACCGTTGCCATACCTAAATCACAAGCTGCTGCTGAGGAGGCTTTACAACGTATCACCTTTCGTGAAGCTGAGCTTGATGCTGCCATTACTGAAGAAATTAACGAGCGTCGCAACGAGCTAAACTCGCTTAAAGAAACACTCTCTGCTGGTAGTGACAGAGTCACGCGTACTGTTGTTCGCTCACCTGTTGACGGAATTATCAAGCAAATTCACCTCAATACTTTAGGCGGTGTTGTGCGCCCTGGTGAACCCATCATGGAAATTGTTCCCATGGACGACACATTGCTTGTTGAGGTAAGGGTTAGACCATCAGACGTGGCATTTTTGCATCCAGACCAAAAAGCCATGCTAAAATTTTCAGCCTATGATTTTGGTGTTTATGGTGGTCTTGAGGGTGTTCTTGAGCAAATTAGTGCTGACACCATTGAAGATAAACAAGGTGAAGTTTTTTACCTTGCCAAGTTGCGTACTCATAAAACAAGCATTTTATATCGCGGTGAAGTCCTTCCAATTATTCCTGGCATGACCGCCACAGCAGATATTTTGACAGGGCAAAAAACAATCCTTGATTACATATTAAAGCCCATCCTAAAGGCACAACAAAACGCATTACGCGAAAGGTAGAATTGAATGTTTCAAGACTTTACGAGTAGAGTTCATTATCGTAGTTTTTGGTTGATTGTTTTACTATTAATAATCATGCTAGGTATTACTTCCATGTTTGCTGTTTATACCACAAATTATGTGGCAGAAACCATGGAAAAAAACCTCACCATCACCCTTACATCCAATGCAAAAGGAAAGGCTGACAATTTAAACCTGTGGTTTAGTACAGTTTTGTCAAATACCAATCGTTTTGTCGATAGAGATATGATTCGCTTGTTTTGCACAGAAGCTATGCTCTATGCCAAGGAACAAGGTGATTATAACAATACCACAAGTCAACTTGGTGGCATGATACCAAGCAACCAGCATGATCTTGATAATGTACGAAATATTATCACAAAGCTACTAGCCACTTTCAATCAAGAATCACATTTTTCTGGTGGCGGCATTTGGAGCGCTGACCACAAAAATTTAATAACAACTGAAAATTATGATGAAAAAATCAGTGATGAACAAAAATATTTAATTGACTCAACTGTTAACACTGGTAAACCTAATTTTTCAACTGCAAAAAATAGTTCTTCTGGTTTATCCGCTACCATGAGTTATCCTATTTTTCCACCAGACTACACTGAGTTACCAAAAGATGTTCCTGTGGCTGTACTTTTAGCAGAAATTCCATTGGAAATTCCATTTTCAAGAACTCTTAGAGGACTCATGGGTTCTGAGTCCAAAGATACGCCATATAGAATTTTCCAATGGGATGTTTCCACCAAGGAAGAACTTCAGTTTCTTGACCTAGCTACTGGCAATATTATTCCCTTTGAAGGTTGGAATGCGCCTGCTGGTCGCAGTATGCCTATAATGAAACGTAAATTAC
The DNA here is from genome assembly GCA_964371835.1 of uncultured Desulfovibrionaceae bacterium. GTDB lineage: Bacteria > Desulfobacterota > Desulfovibrionia > Desulfovibrionales > Desulfovibrionaceae > CAYJAD01. The sequence goes on along the minus strand of CAYJOP010000002.1, from coordinate 56,050 downwards.
CTGATGGTAAATCAGTTTACTCTTTAGGCGTACCTGTAGATGGGCATAATTTTATAATCACACATGAAGAACCAGCACATATTGCAGAAAATTTCTACTCTAATTTCCGTAATTTTATGATTATTTTTGTAATCGGTGCCATTGTTGTTTCTGGTTTTCTACTCTGGGCTTGCTGGTGGTTTTTGGTTGGTCGCCACGAACGCAAAGTTGAAGAAGACATGCGCAAGTTGTCTGAAAACGTTAGCACCCAACAACAGATTATAGATAGTATTAACTCAACCTTGACTGATGGGGTTGTACTAACAGATACTTTGGGCAATATTCGCTATTCAAACCCTAGTTTTGGCAAAATGGTTCATCATGACGAAGAAGCTATTCTTGGATTTAAGATGGGAAGTATTTTGCATCCTGATGCCGCAGAAAAATTGCAAAATCATTTTGATAACGTGATAAAATCTGAAAGTATTTTTGACTTTGAAGAAAAATTAACCATCAAGGGCAAGGACGTGTATTGGCAAGGCGTTTACACCCCATACTTTGGTCAAAGCGCTGATTTAAGCGGTGTTGTAGCTGTATATCGTGATACCACCAAAATGGTTGAAGAACGTGAAGCAGAGCAAGCTAGAATTGATAAATTAATACAAGTACTTAGCATGTCAGTAGGACTTGTTAACCCATATCTTAGAGGACACTCACAAGCTATGAGCGAGCTTTCTGAAAAACTCTCTCTTAAGCTAAAGTGCAGTAAACAAGAACGTAAAACCATACGAATGGCTGCTTCTTTAAGTCAAATGGGTATGATAAGCTTACCAAAGCAATTACTCAATAAAGAAGGTGCATTAACGAACGAAGAGCGTGCAACCTTACAAACCCACGTTTTGATAACTAGTGAAATACTAGCTGACTTTGACTTTGGTTTGCCTGTTCAAGAAACCATTATGCAAATGTATGAAAACATGGATGGTAGCGGTTATCCAAACAAATTGATTGCTGAGCAAATTAGTCTGCCAGCTCGAATTTTGCATGTAACTAACTCTTTTTGTGCTATTATGCGCCCTCGTACCTACCGTGAAGGTCAAACATTGGTGGACGCTTTGCAAATTTTACAAAAAGATAAACATTTATATGACATTAATGTCCTTAAAGCATTGATTATTTTTACATCCACCGATGAGGGCAAGGACTTTGTAGTAAAGCTTCAAAATGACAAGCTCTAAAGCTGGAAAATTTGCATGAAAATACTTTTTTTACCACTGAGCTTTCCTGGGCCATTTCGCTACACGGCTACTCATTTGGCCGCCGACAAAAATAATAAAGTTATTTTTGTCACTGACCGTTCTCGCCGTGATGTGCGCATACCTGGGGTAAAGAGAATACTGATTTCCATACCACAAATTGCATACGTTGCTGATCGTGGGGAAATGGACGCAATTAAGTCCGTTAGGAGAGCTACACAAATAGCGAATGCATTAGTGCATCTTAAAAACTCTGGTTTTACACCTGATCTTATTATTAGCAGTGCAGGTTACGGTTGCAGCCTTTATGTAAAAGACGTTTTTCCCAATGTTTTTCTTGCAACCTATGCTGATGGTTATCACACCTCTGGCAGTACACTAACTACGCTTAGGTCTGGTGCAAATTTTCCAACCATGAACTTTTCACCTGACAGGGTCCGAAACCTTTTTCAATGGAGCTCATTACATTACAGTCAAATGAATTTTACTTCTACCAGTTGGCAAAAGTCACTTTATCCTGACAGTATAGCATCAAAAATCAAAGTTCTTCATGAGGGTGTAGACGCTAGCTTTTTTTCTCCCTTGAAAAATCAAAAATTTGTTATTGATGATTTCGACTTGAGCCATGTAGATGAACTTGTTACCTTTTCTGGGCGTAGCGTTGATACAAAACGAAATTTCCCCCAGTTCTTAAACAGTATTCCGCAAATTCTTGAGGAGCGGCCCAATTGTCATGTGATTGTTATGGCTGGTTCTCATGAAATGGGCACTCATAAAGATACTTGGATTAAACTACTGAACGAAAAATTTGCCATAGACCAAAGGCGTGTGCATATTATGGGCTTTAGACCTTATAAAGAGTATCGTTTGATGCTGCAAGCATCCAATGCCCACGTCTTTTTAACTGCACCGCAGTCTTTATCCACTGGTATATTTGAGGCCATGAGCTGCGGTTGTTTAGTTCTTGCTGGTGACACAGAGCCTGTGCGCGAAGTTATCAGACATGGTGAAAATGGTTTCTTGTATGATCTTAATAATGCAGATAATCTTGCAAAATCCATTATTGGCTTATTGGAAAGCGGATCTCAAATGCAATCCATTAGAGATAATGCCAGACAAACTATACTTAATAAGTATGACTCTAAAACCCAAACTGTGAAGAATATTAAAGCAATTTTCAAAGCTTATGAAAATTATCAAAAAAGCATGCATGCAGAAAATATATAAGAAGTAACCAAATGGCAAACCCTATGCACATACTACCATCTGCCTTATTTAAAAGGCTAGTTGCCCTTGCCATAAGTATTTTATTTGTATTTAGTTCATGGCAAACAGTGTATGGTGCAGAAAAAAAGCCTGCAAAAATAAGATTATTTGGTTCAATTGAGTTTAGAGGCCCTCTAAAAGCCCTACCTCAATGGCTTAAAGTCTTGGATAAAAACGCTCAAAATAAAATTTTAGTGGACGGTTTTAAGCTTAATGGTGGTACAACTTGGGAGCAATTTAAAGCTAAAGTCGACGGCAAACCACTAATCACACAAATAAAAATTGTTAATTCTTTTTGGAATCAATGGCCATACAAGCAAGATAAGCATGTTTATAAAGCCCTTGATTACTGGGCTGCACCTTATGAATTCAGAAAAAATTCAGGCGATTGCGAAGATTACGCCATTGTAAAATACTTCACTCTAAGAGCTCTTGGTGTTCCTATGGAACAAATGCGAATTATAGTAGTAAAGGATACAATTTTAAATTTAGCTCACGCCATACTTGCAGTTTACATTGATGAAGATATTTTTATCCTTGACAATATTTCAAAAAACGTACTCTCGCACTCAAGAATACGAAACTATATTCCACAGTACTCAGTTAATGAGAAAAATAGATGGATGCATGTAATGCCCAAAAAATAAAACCCATGGAGATGGCTATGTACAATGACTCAAATGAACTACACAAAACTCAAAAAATTACTAAAAAATCACGCTTCATTTTGTTTAGCGGAGTAGTTTTAGCTTTTTGTGGTGTCACGGCATTAATTTGTCACACTTTTTACTCAGCACAAAAAGAAGACATCTTTGCTGCTCAAAAAGAGCGACTACAACTAAATGCTGATGCTACGGCAGAAAGCATTCGTTTGTGGGGAGTTGGCCTTGACAGTCAGGCTCGTAGAGTGAGTGATTCTGAATTATATCGCCTTTTTGCTCAAGATATAGCCACTGTGAATGAGCAAAATGCAGCAATGTTAAATGACCCAAATGCTAGCAGCATTTTGGATGAAGATTTAGCCTTCTTAGCTGAGCAAATCCCTATGATGCGGAACATCTTGCTTGACTTCATGTCGTACAATGGCCTTTATGATGCTCGCTTGGTTAGTCCTAGTGGCAAAACATTGCTCTCCTCACTAGCTCGACCAGCTCCATTGCAAAATGAGCAAATTCTTGCTGTTCAACGCTCTGCTAAAAGTGGGAAAACATATTTTGCCTCCGTTCGTTCATCATCCACTGGCATGATTTTAGATTATGCTACACCATTGCTACCAGCTGTTTCTGACGGTGTTAGCGATGCACCAGTTGCAGCACTTTTGCTTAGCATGCCTGTTACAGGTCAGCTTGCAAACTTCATCTCCAGCGGCTCATCTGAGCAACGCGAAGTTCAAAGTAATATTTTACAATATGACGGCCGCACATGGATGTTAACCCGCCCAGACCGTACTCAGCCCATTCCGCAAAACATACAGCTAGAAGCCACTGCCAAGAGCATAGAATTTGCTGAGCGTGAATCCTTTGATGGAACAAGACAAGTTTATTCATTGGGTATACTTGTTCCTAATATGGGCTGGATGGTTGTTGAAGAAGTCTCATCTGACATTGTTAATGCGCATTTAAACCGTGCCTTCAACCTAACTTATGGTGCTGGCATATTCCTTTGCCTAAGTGTATTACTTATATTTTCCCTTGTTTGGTGGATTATGATTGGACGTGAAGAACGCAGCATTGCTGCACAATTCAAACAATTATATCAGGTCATTAGAAGCCAGAAGCATTTATTAGATAGCATCAACATTTCCCTTGATGTGGGATTGATGATGGTTGACATTAGCGGAAAGCTACACCTTGTAAACCGCGCTTTTGCCATGATTATTGGCAAAACTGAGCAAGAACTTAATGACTGCAATCTACACGATATTATGCCTGAAGATGTAGCTTTATATATTCAAAAATCCATTTCAGACGTATCAAAAATTAATGCATCAAAGGCCATTGAAATCACGCTCTCTCTTGGAGATGAAGATCGCCTGTACCGTGCAACACTATTCCCATTTGAAGATATAGAAGCAGGAAATATTAATGCAGCAGTTATAACCATGCAAGACATTACAGAATTCCGCAAAAACAGCGAAAAACGTAACAAACAGCAAATGAGCACCATTGAAGCCTTGGTTGGAACTATCGAAGGTGTTGACCCATATCTTGCAGGCCACTCAAGCCTCATGTCTAGACTTGCTGAACTGCTAGCTGACAATATGAATCTGGAACCAAAAGATAAAGAAACTGTAACTACAGCTGCGGTTCTTTCACAAATTGGTAGGATTTTCGTCCCTCGTGAGCTTTTATCCAAAACAGATAAACTAACTCAAGAGGAACAAGCAATTCTTGCCAAAATACCCGAGTATGCTTACAATATTTTGAGTACCATTGAGTTTACTAACCCCGTTCCTGCGGCTGTATTACAAATGAATGAAAGGCTTGATGGTAGCGGTAGCCCTAACAAATTATTGGGGGATAAAATATCTCTACATGGGCGTATGCTTGGAATTATCAATACTTTCTGCGCCATAGCAAGTCCTCGCTCATTTCGTGCAGGACTTCCCACAGAAGTAGCATTAAAAATTCTACGCGAAAATACATCTGCATATGACCAAGAACTTGTTGAAAGACTTGCTTATATTCTTGCAAGCCCAGAAGGCAAAGAAGCACTTGAAACTCGCCTTGCAGAAGTAAACTCTGTAAAAGCTTAATAAGTTATTGGACATTGAATAACATGATAAAGATCTAAAATATTAGACTGTAACAATCAATCAACCACAAAAAAAATTGCCAACAAGCGCGTGAAATGCTCTTGTTGGCAATTTTTTTTGCACTAACTAGTCGGCACTGAAAAAACACATAACACAACGAAAACAAATCATTTTTAACTAAAAATGAGCAAATAAAAATGCCAGAAACAAGCGTATAAAATACAACTTTCTGGCATTTTATGCTGCCAAAATACTGTTTCTTAGTGCCGACTACCGAAATTTTTCTGTAAGAAAAATTTCGCGTGCCGTAAAATAAGCCAGAATTCACTTCTGGCGTCCCCAAAGGGGTATTTGAAGGCAACGTGCCTCTCTGAACAGCACGCTAAAGCGTGTTGTTCAGCATCGACTAACTAGTCAAGGCTCCAGCACAATTATTTTTTAGTTCTATTTTGTGCTTTTACAGTAAATTTGCACTTTTTTGAATATCTACTTGCGCAGAGTAAAAGTCTCACTAAAATTTCGTACAATGAATTTTGCAGGCCCTAAATTTATTGTGCATAAAACGTAACACTGGAAAAAATGTTTTTTAATCGTCTTCTACGATACCCGCAGCTGCGCGCAAAGCCCTCCAAAGTTCAGTAAGCCCAAGCCCAGACGATGCCGAAGTCACTATGGGCATTGTGCCGTGAAGTAACTTAGCCCACTGTTTTTGCTTATCCGCCCTCTCCCTTTGCTTACACTTATCACCCTTAGTCATAATTGGTAGCAGTGGTATATCGTGCTTTTGCGCAAACTCCACCAATTGCACATCCAATTTTTGTGGCGGCAAGCGAGAATCAAGCAACACGGCTAAGGCCCTTAACTCTCTAGTTGAGGTTAAATAACTCTCCATAAGTTGGCCCCATTTTTGGCGTTCTGTTTTACTGCAACGTGCGTACCCATAACCTGGTAAATCAACTAAATAAAACCCATGTGGTTGCACTAAATAAAAATTCAGAGAGCGTGTTTTGCCAGGGGTGGCACTGGTTTTGGCCAAGGATTTTCTGCCAGCCAAGGCATTAACCAAGGAAGATTTACCCACATTGGAGCGCCCTGCCAAGGCAATTTGAGCAACATTTTCAACGGTGGCAGTTGTTATTTGATCAAAGGTATAGGCCGTATTTTCTAAAATTAAACTTTGTTGCATACACTCTCCCACTGGCTTTGACTTGACAATATTAGGGAAATACGCAAGTATTTCTCGTTTGAAACATTGTATTAAATACAACTATATTCACAACAATGCAAATGGTGCGAAGTCTATGAAAATTCTTATTATAAATGGACCAAACTTAAAAGCTCTTGGCAAGCGCGAACCAGAAATTTACGGCAATAAAAACATGAGTGATGTGCCAGCCTTAGTTAACAGTATGGTGCAAAACCCTGTTGAATTGGAGTTTTTTCAATCAAATAGTGAGGGTGAACTCATTGACCGCATTGAACTTGCAAGAGAACAAAAAGTTGATGGTATTGTCTTAAATGCTGGTGCATACACGCACACAAGCCTTGCCCTTGCTGATTGTTTAGCTTGGGTTGGTATTGCTTGCGTTGAAGTTCATATTAGCAATGTTTTTGCTCGCAATGAAAGCATTCGCCAACAAAGTTATATTGGGCGGCATGTTATCGGTTTAATTTCTGGTTTTGGCATTACAAGTTATGCACTTGGTGTACAAGCACTTGTGCAACATTTATCCAAATAGTTATAGGAGCAATTATGTATTCAACCACAGACTTTAAAAAAGGGCTAAAAATTGAAATTGATGGTACTCCCTTTGAAATAGTTGATTTTCAACACTTTAAGCCTGGCAAGGGTGGTGCTATGATGCGCACTAAGTTGCGCAATATTCTAACTGGACGTATTGTTGATAATACCTTTCGTTCAGGCGAAAAAGTTAACCGCCCAGACCTTGAAACGAGAGATATGCAATTTTTATATCATGAAGGTGACGAGCTTATTTTCATGGATTTAACATCCTATGAACAATTGCATATGAAGGCAGAAGCCACAGGCGGAAAGGCAGGATTTTTAAAAGATGGCCAAGAATGCAAGGTTCTACTATATAAAGGCAGCCCTCTTGACATTGATATTCCTGTTGCCCTTGTCTTGCAAGTTGTATCAACAGAACCTGGAGCCAAGGGTGATACTGTTAGTAACGTTACTAAGCCAGCAACTCTTGAAACTGGCCTTATCATTCAAGTGCCCATCTTCGTAAATGAAGGGGATAAGGTAAAGGTTGATACGCGTAGCAAAGAGTATCTAGGGCGCGAATCTTAGTTAAAATTTGCTTTAGCCATGAGGCTTTGTCAAATAACTACTCCAGCAGTATAATATGTTAATCAATATATCATAATGCAATTATTAACAAAATCACAGTGCACTCGCACAAGGAGGGTATGCTTACGGACATGCGCAAGCTAGCCCGTGAGTTTTTTGGGCTCTTTTTATTATTTTTTGCATTATTGGTGCTATTAAGCTTGTTAACACACAACGCAGCTGATCCAAGCATCAATCATGTGGTAAGCCATAGCATTGACATACAAAACAATGCCGGCTTACTTGGAGCCTATATCTCCGGTTTTCTTAATGATGTTTTTGGCATCGCCGCCTTTGCATGGCCCTTAGTATTTGGGGCTGTGGGTGCGGCCTGCATCTCCTCTGTATATGAGCTATTATGGTGGCGCTGGATTGGTTATTTTTTACTAACTCTTTGTTTTTTATGCTTTGGCGCTGCATGGAATATTGAATTAGGCCACATTGCTGGTGGCGGAATGATTGGCAAGGCCTTATATGAAAATGCTTCAGTCTTACTAAGCCCAAGTGGTTCAGCTTTGATGTGGTTTTTTATGTTTATTTTTGCAACACAGCTATCTTTTGGCATATCATGGCTAAATGTCATAAAAAAGCTTGTTCAATTAATTAAAAACCGTGCACATTTTTCTGAAAACATTAATTCTACTAGCATTTTCGCAAAAATTATTGCCCTTGGTCAAAGACTTTTGCCAAAAAACAAGCAAAAATCACTACCAGAACTTTATGTTGATGTGGATGCATATGATACAAGCAAGGACCAGCAAGAACAAGAAGCACAAGCTGACATTGCCATATCTGATGAAGATGCTAAAAGCGGAATGCTAAATAATATTGTTATTATTGACAATGAGCAACCCTGTACAAAGCAAGGCAAAAAGCCAGTAAAAAACACTGGAGATAAAAGTCTACTCCCGCCATTTGACTTGTTGCAAACAGCAACTCCCTCACCCCCCACTGCCAGAGAAAACATGGAAGAAAGGGGCGAGCGGCTAATGGCTTGCCTAACTGACTTTGGCATACAGGGTGAACTTGTGCGCATCACTCCAGGACCTGTGGTTACAATGTATGAAGTGCGCCCTGCTGCTGGAGTTCGTGTTAACCGCATTGCAAATCTAAATGATGATTTAGCCTTAGCTTTAAAGGCTCATTCCGTTCGTATTCAGGCTCCCATTCCTGGTTCTGATACTGTGGGTATTGAAATTCCAAATATCAAACGAGCCATGGTTAATTTTAGAGAGATTTTAGAATCACCAGCCTTTAGTCAAGGGGCAACACCACTCGGCATGGCTGTGGGTAAGGACATTGCAGGAAATCCCTTTGTGGCCGACCTTTCTAAAATGCCACATTTATTGGTAGCAGGAGCAACTGGCGCTGGCAAAAGTGTGGGCTTAAATTCAATTTTGCTAAGCCTGCTTTATACAGCTTATCCCGAAGATATGCAGCTTTTGCTCATTGATCCAAAGCGTATTGAGATGGCAGTTTACGCTGATCTTCCGCACTTGGTGCATCCCGTTGTTACCGAGATGCAACACGCTAAAACTGCACTTGATTGGGCAGTGCATGAAATGGACAGCCGCTATGCAGCCATGGCAAAGCTAGGTGTGCGTAATATTTCAAGTTATAATCAAAAAATTGCAGCTTTTGGCACCAACAAACCACAAGACATTTCAGAACTTGAGCACATGCCATATCTTGTTATAATTATAGACGAACTTGCAGATTTAATGTTAACTGCTGCTCGAGAAGTGGAAACCAGCATCGTAAGGCTTGCACAGCTAGCACGAGCTGCTGGCATACATATGGTGCTTGCAACACAACGCCCAAGCGTTGATGTGGTAACAGGATTGATCAAAGCCAACTTCCCTTGTCGCATATCATTTCAAGTAAGTAGTAAGCATGATTCACGCACAATTCTTGATACCGTCGGTGCAGAGCATTTACTTGGCAGGGGAGACATGCTCTTTAAACCTAGTGGCGGACGTATTATGCGCTTGCATGGACCCTTTGTACCAGATGAAGAAGTACAAGCAGTGGTAGAGCACTGGAAAAAACAACGTCAACCAAATTATAAAGTTGATTTTTCCGACTGGGGTAGCAATGCCAGTAATGAGGCTAACGCCAAAGGATTTAATGACGAGCAAGATGCACTTTATAATGAGGTGCGCTCCTTTGTACAAGAACAAGGCAAAGCATCCATTTCGCTTATTCAACGTCGCTTCAAAATTGGTTTTAACCGCGCAGCAAGGCTCATGGAGCAATTAGAATATGAGGGAATAATTGGACCAGCCGATGGCAGCAAGCCTCGCATTGTTTTATAACTACATAAACATTTAATAAAATTAATATAATTCTTGCTTGCCCTTAAAAAAATATTATAGTAGAGATTTAATCTAGCTAAGCTTTAATTCAAAAATCTTCATGGAGTAACGATTATGCATGACAATCTATCAGCCATGAATGCCTTTGCAGGGGGCATAGCAACTAGCGCACATAATTTGGCAAATATCAGTACAAACAACTTTAATGCTTGGGAATATCACTATGGTGCTGGTTCTGCAAATACAGTTGAACTACAAGTTAACCACACACCTTTTGAAAGTGCGCACGCATATAATGTTGCCCCACCGCCAGCTGTCCAAAATCCATTGATGGACGAAGGCCAAGGCTTTGTCACGAATACGGTGGACATTGCAAGGGAGTTTTCCAATCAAATTTTTGCCCAAAGAGCCTTTGAAACCAATGCCATAGCCATCACCACACGAGCTGAAATGGAGCAAACTCTATACGATCAAGTTCATGGACCATCCATGATTTCATATAGAGTTTAGACCATACCAGCACTCATGACTGTACAAAAACATGTTTATATTTTTTATGTAAACCGTCTTAGTCAGTGTTCCAAAAAACTCCGCATATTGCATTATACAGTAGTCTAAAAAGGCCTATTTCATTCCTTTGATTATGACAATTTTGTTAAGATTGCTTTGCCAGTAAGACTTAATGTTAATAGTTATCATATTTTCAAACTACATTAGTCGACACTGAAAAACATAATAACTATTTAAAATAAAATATTTTTAAATCCAAATAAACCAATAAAATTACCAGAAATATGAGCATTGAATGCGAATTTATGGCAATTTTATGGTGCAAAAAATAAGTTTTTCAAGTTTCGGCTAACGGAATTTTTCTTACAGAAAAATTCCGCATGGCGTAAAATAAGCCAGAATTAATTTCTGGCGACCCCAAAGGGGTATTTGAAGCCAATGTGCCTTTCAAAAAGTCATTGGAAAATGACTTTTTCAGCTCCGAATACATTAGTCAGGTGAGAGAATAAAAAAACTAGATTGTAATTTGCAAACCTTGTGCAGCAATTAATCTGCAATCATCTTCAATGCCTTGCCCCTTAGTGGTTAGGTAGTCACCAGTCATAAGGGCATTGGCTCCAGCTGCAAAGATTTTTCCCTGACGTTTACCAAGCACATGAAACCTTCCCCCACAAATGCGTAAGGTGGCATCTGGCAAAATATGTCGAAAAATTGCTATGATGCGCAGTGCTTCGTTTGGTTCAAGCGGTGCAACATTAGCAAGTGGTGTACCTTGTCTTGCTTGTAAAAAATTTATGGGAACATTTTTCACACCAAGCTCTTTTAAAGCAAAAGCAAAGTCTATGCGCTGCTCAAAGTTTTCACCAAGTCCAAACAAGCCACCAGCACAACACTGCAAACCATTACTATGAGCACGTTTAATGGTATTTACACGCTCAATCCATGTTTGCGTGCTACAAATTTTTTTATAATAAGCTTCACCGCACTCTAAATTGTGATGATAACGTGTAAGACCAGCTTGTTGCAAATTACTAAGCTCTGCATCCTGCAACTTGCCAAGTGAGGCACAAATGCGTTCTTGCCACGGTTTTGGTAAATTTTTAAGCACATCAATAACTATTTGTACATCCTTTGTGCTCAAAGCACCGCCACTGGTCACAATGCCTACCCTACTCACGGGGTATTGAAAAAAAGACACTATTTTTTCGTGCAATAGCCTTGGCTCAAGCATGGAAAATTGCTCAATTTCGCTTTCATGATGTTTACTTTGGGCGCAGAATGCACAATCCATGGTGCAATGGCCACTGCGTGCATTAATAATGGCACAAAGTTCGATGCTTTTGCCAAAATAATGCTCTCGATACCTAGTGGCAGAGGCCATAAGTTCTGTAATATTAGCCTCTACGCATTGTAAGGCTTGGTCGCGGGTTAAGGCCTTAGGAGTGGAAGATAAAAAAGTTAGCACTATAACAATCTGTTATGACATAATAAATTTAAGCGTTACCAGTAAGGCCCACAGGGCTCATGCTCTTTGCTGGTGATTGAACTCTGAAAATTTGCACATTGTAAAGCCCCCCACGCGAGCAACGTGGGCAACCATCAGTTACAAGTAGACATTGTGCGTCAAGTTCCAGTGGGTCAATGCCAGCACCTTCTAAAATTTCAGTGGAGCGGCCCTTCTCCCAAATTATGGGATTTCCGCATTTGGCGCATTCCACAAATAGCATTTCTGGATCATAACCCTTAGTATTTATATAAGGAATAATTTCAATATGCTTTGAAGTATCATACTTTTGCATAGTATTCTCCTTTGATATTGTTCTAGGATGGAATATAACTACTAAAATCTGCTTAGGCAAGACCCTTTGTATGGACCTTGCCCTTTTTGTATAAATGACTATAATTAACACATGAGTTTTAAGCGACAATCCATAAATTTACTTTCCCCAGAATTACGCAATCAAATTGCCGCAGGAGAGGTGGTCGAGCGTCCAGCCTCTGTGCTCAAAGAGCTTGTGGAAAATGCCCTTGATGCCAAGGCCACACAAATTTCAATCCACCTTGAAAATGGCGGACAAAGCCTAATAAAAGTGCAAGATAATGGCTATGGCATTGCAAAAGATGAGCTAGAACTTGCCGTAACTCGCCATGCCACAAGCAAAATTCAAGACTTGAACGACCTTTTGTCTATATATTCATATGGCTTTCGAGGCGAAGCCCTACCTAGCATTGCCTCTGTTTCTCGTTTTTCCATAACTTCCACTTTAAGTGCGGAGCAAGACCAAGATAATATTGGACACTCTTTGCTGGTAGAATTTGGACATATTAAAAACAGTACACCTGCTCCACTACCCAAGGGCACAGTGGTTGAGGTTCGTGACCTTTTTGCAAATATTCCTGCACGATTGAAATTTTTAAAAAGCCCTAGCACTGAAAATAAAAAAGCTCAGGAATGGCTTACAAAACTTGCCATTGCCCAAAACCATGTGGGGTTTAGCCTAAACCTTGGCGGACGTGAAACTTTAAAGTTTGCCCCTGAGCAAAGCCTTTTTGAACGACTTGCCATCATTTGGCCACCGCTGATTATGGAGTCCATGCGCAAGTTTGACAACACTCATCATGGCATTCGCACTCATGGTCTAGCTTCCTTACCGCAAACTAGCCAACCTCGTGCCGATAGAATTTTATTCTATGTGAATGGTCGTTCCATTCAGGATAGAACCTTGCTTGCTGCTGTGCGTGAAGCTTACAAAGGGCGATTAACCACTAAGGATTTTCCGCAAGTAGTCATTTTTATAGAAATAAACCCTGAAGAAATCGACGTAAACGTACACCCTGCCAAAACTGAAATACGCTTTAGAGATAGCTCTGCTGTTTTTTCTGCTGTGCGCCGTGGCATACAAGGCATGCTTGAAAAGTATGATTTTGAAAATATGGGCAAACTACATGAACATGACCACACCGCATCTGCCCAGCATAATTTGCAAGACTCAAGACCCAAAGGGTTTTGGGGCAGACTTGATAGTGAATCTATCATGGCCCAAAAGAAGTCACCTCCTTCCATTCACCATGCTCAAAATGCAAACCATTCCACCTCACATGCTGTTAGTTCTAGCGCAGCTGAACTTTCTTTTGCATCCGCAGACCTTGCTTACAACACCACAGCATCAACTGTGCCTATGTCAGCTCACAGCTCAGGCTTGCATGAAGAAAATTCATCCTTCGGGCCTTGCTTGCATGGCAGTGTAAGCTATGAATCATATTCCCAAGTGCTAAGCACACCCACTCAAGACGCTGATTATACACCAAGTAGTATTAATGCTGTCACAGTACCCAACGTGGCAAGCATCGGTAATTTGCAGTATTTTGGGCAAATTGATAATACCTACCTTGTGTTGCGCTCCAATGAAGATTGCTTGTTGCTTTTGGACCAACACGCCATACATGAGCGTATTTTATTTAATAAAATGCAAAATGATGCCCTCATGGGTAGCGGTCAGCTGTTGGCTTTGCCTTTGGAAATTAGTTTGCATGCATCAGAAGTGGAGCGAGCCATAACTTTGCGACCATCTTTAGAAAAACTTGGATTTGTGCTTGAACTTGAACAACAAATCCTATACATAAAAGCCCTACCAGCCGCACTGAGTAGATCGGAAGCCAATCTCTTTTTACGAGAAGCGTTGGCAGGACGCAAAGACGACCTAAATGCCATCTTTGTATTATTTGCTTGTAGAGCGTCTATTAAAGCTGGACAACAACTTACTACTGACGAAGTTATGGGTCTTATTAAGCAGTGGCTTGAAACCCCAGATCGTGACTTTTGTCCACATGGGCGCCCCTGCGTTTTGCGTCTAACTTCCAATGAATTGGAAAAAATGTTCAAGAGAAAATAATATGCAAGAATATCAAAATCCCAAACGCTGGCTTGTATTGCTCATAGCCATATTGCTCTACACCATTGCAGTCTTTGACCGCATGAGCCCCGCCGTCATGGCCAGTGACATTATGAATGATTTACAAGTAAATGCTGCATTTATGGGCTTACTTGCATCTTCGTATTTTTATCCTTATGCAATTTTACAAATTCCAAGTGGAATTTTTGCCGATAAATATTCCCCCAGAAAACTCGTAACTCTAGCTTTTGCTCTTACCTCCATTGGTACTTTTTTATTTGCCGTTGCCCCAAGCGCTAGCATGGCATTTATGGGTCGCTTGGTCATTGGTATTGGTTGCGCACTTATACTTATGCCCATTTACAAAACTCTATCCAATTGGTTTAGCCAAAAAGTATACATGATTATCGTAACCACAATTCTTGCTGGTGCTGTGGGCATGGCATCAGCCCTTGCAGGCGTTCCACTGGCTTATTTTGTGGAGAATTTTGGTTGGAGGATGACAACCCAAGGCATAGCGACTATTTCCCTTGTGGCAACTTTTGCTGTTTGGTTCTTTTTCAAAGATCATCCACCAAATAGTAACCAAACAGAAAAAGAAACAGAAAAAGAACCCAGCATGCCAGTTATGAAGTCCATCAAATTTATTTTGAGCAAGTGGAATTTCTGGATGATTGCCATTGTGTTTACATTTAATGCTGCAATTTTGTTTGGCTTTGTTGGTGTTTGGTCTGGACTTTATTATACCCATGTGGTGGGGTTAAGCCGCGTGGAAATGAGCACCTTGCTCAGCATTGCCGCAACCACAACTATGATTACGCCAATTTTATTTGCAAGTATTGCTTCCAAAGTTAAATCACGCAAAAAAACCATTATTTTTGCCACTGGTATGTTGTTTTTAACAATGCTTTATTTGTTTTTCCGTAATGGTAGTTTTGGGACCACAGAGATTTTTGCTTGGGGCATTAGCTTGTCTGTTATTCTCACTGCCCCAGGTGGTTTGTATATGGTGGTTTCAAGGGAAATTTACCCCAAGAATATTGCCGGCACAGCCAATGGACTTGTGTACTCCATTTGCATGCTCATAACAGCTCTTTACCAGCCTTTGATTGGTCTCTTAGTTGATAATGCTGGTTATACTGACAAACTTACACCAGAAATGTTTAAGCCTGTAACTTTGTTATTTATTATAACATCTGGTATGAGTTTTTTAGCTTCATTCTTCATGAGAGAAAAAGATAGCGAGCTAATATAATTCATGATGAGAAAAGAACCTCTATATGTAAGCATTGTCATTGATGTTGAGGAGGAAGGTCTTTTTTCTGGCCGCTACCCTCGACAAGGCACAGTGGACAATGTGGCCCACTTGCCTAGTC
Source organism: uncultured Desulfovibrionaceae bacterium (assembly GCA_964371835.1). Lineage (GTDB taxonomy): Bacteria > Desulfobacterota > Desulfovibrionia > Desulfovibrionales > Desulfovibrionaceae > CAYJAD01. The sequence goes on along the minus strand of CAYJOP010000002.1, from coordinate 40,347 downwards.
TTGCCCCATTAACTACGGAATGTGGCATACCATTAACTCTGGTTTGCACTCATCCTGTTTTTACAGACGCAAAAAGCCGCCAAGTGCTTGAGCTCATGCGGCGTGATTATAATTCAGAAATTGGTGTGCACCTGCATTATTGGTGCACACCGCCTTATTCAGCATCTGAACAAGGTGCGTATATGTATCCCTACATTGAATCAAAAGACTTTGACCGTGAGGCCTTGCGAGCTAAATTTAAGGCCATATTTGACGCGGCGAAAGATTTTTGTGGGCACGATGCAACGACTTTTCGCATGGGTCGTTGGGATATGCCACGAGAAATGTGGCCCATTTTAGAGGAACATGGAGTTGTTGTTGATTCTTCCATTCGCCCTTGGCAATATGCAAAAAATTGGCGCGATCATTTCTTAGCACCCACCCAACCCTACAAAGTTCAAGTGGGTGGTCGCAATATTATTGAAATTCCAGATACCTCAGTACCGCTTATGCCCAATTTTGCCTGCGTGCAAAAGGCCATGTACAATGCACCAGCGCTACTTAAGCATAGTTGGCATAAAACCTTGGTCATGCTACCAAGCCCTGTGCATCATAGTCTTGCATACATGAAGGCTGCGGCACTTGTCATGCTTGCTCGTGGGGACAGGGTGCTCAATTTAACTTGGCACTCAACAGAAGTTGCCCCAGGCGCAACACCACATCTACCTGATCAAGCAAGCGTGAATAAAGTAATTGAAAGGGCAAAAAAGTTTTTGCATTGGTTACATGGGCAGGTTCCAGTTAAGGGTGTTAGCTTGGGCCAATTTGCCACGGATTGCGATTTTCATATTCCAGAACTTCATAAAAATTCCTATTCCCTACCAGGTGACTGGCACCCATAAATTTTTGTGCTAACTAGTCGGCACTGAAAAAGCACATAACACAACGAAAACAAAACATTTTTAACTAAAAATGAGCAAATAAAAATGCCAGAAACAAGCGTATAAAATACAACTTTCTGGCATTTTATGCTGCCAAAATACTGTTTCTTAGTGCCGACTACCGAAATTTTTCTGTAAGAAAAATTTCGCGTGCCGTAAAATAAGCCAGAATTCACTTCTGGCGTCCCCAAAGGGGTATTTGAAGGCAACGTGCCTCTCTGAACAGCACGCTAAAGTGTGTTGTTCAGCATCGACTAACTATTTGTCCCTTCGACTTTAGACCTGCCGCACTTGCCAATTTTAGCAATTATTGGCTCATTTTCAATGTATACATTTAAAAAAATGGAAGCTTTTTACAAACTTGTAATAGGCAAGAAACAGGCTCATGACCAAATAAATAATTTGACGAAATTCGTAGTAAAGCATATGGTTACAAATATTATGTATTTTTTTACACTAAAATCGCTGTACTGGTGTACAGCCAATACACTGTAATAACAATGAAGTGCAAAAATGAGTATAGTTCTAATTCTCGGTGGTGACGGGTTTTGTGGTTGGCCCACAGCTTTACACCTTTCACAGCATGGGCATGACGTTGTTATTGTTGACAATTTGTCGCGTCGTAAAATTGATATTGATTTAGGAATTGACTCCCTAACGCCAATTTGCTCCATTGAAACACGTTTAAGCGCATGGAAGGAAGTTAGCGGCAAGCAAATTGATTTTATCCACCTAGATGTTGCCGAAAATTATTCTGCTCTTTTACACTGCATCGAAAATATACGCCCTGATGCCATCATACACTTTGCTGAACAGCGTGCTGCGCCTTATTCCATGCGCAATGCTAATAGCAAGCGTTATACAGTGGACAATAATTTGCGTGCCACGCATAATATTCTTTGTGCCATTGTTGAGTCAGGGCAAGATACTCATCTTATTCACCTTGGCAGCATGGGCGTTTATGGGTATGAATCCATAAATATGCCCATACCTGAAGGTTATTTGCCTGTTTCCATAACCACCCCCGACGGTAAATGCCTTGAGCGCACCATTCCCTACCCCCCATCACCTGGCAGCATTTACCACATGACCAAATGCCAAGACGCTCTTTTCTTTTATTTTTACAATAAAAATGATGGGGTACGCATAACTGACTTGCACCAAGGCATAGTTTGGGGCACAGCCACGCATGAGACAAAACTTGACGAGCGTTTGGTAAATAGATTTGATTATGATGGTGATTATGGCACTGTACTTAACCGCTTTCTCATGCAAAGTATACTTAATCATCCACTCACTGTACATGGCTCTGGTGGGCAAACAAGAGCTTTCATCCATTTACAAAACACTGTGGAGTGCATACGCTTGGTTTTAGAAAATCCACCTGAACACGGCGAGCCTGTGCGCATTTTCAACCAAGCAACAGAGGTACAAGAGGTGCTTGCGCTAGCTAAGCTTGTGGCTAAACATACAGGCGCAAGCATTCGACATTACCTTGACCCAAGAGAAGAATCAGAAGTAAACTCCTTAAGCGTACACAATGAAGGCTTAAAAAACCTTGGCCTTACGCCCATTTTACTAAAGGACGAACTCATACACGAAATTTGCCACACCGTTGAAAAAAACAAGCATCGCTGTGACCTTAAAAAGATAATTTGTACTTCACTTTGGAATTCAAGCAAGAGCATTGACCTTATAGGTAAAGAGCATCTTTAATCGTAATCATTTTCAAGTTAAAAGAAATTAATTTTCAATTTCTTAGCGCTCGTACACCAATATCTTCCAACTATGCCAGCAAGCACATTAAGAGTAAAAATATAATGCCTCGCCCTTAAAAGGTCATTATAAGAATGAAAAAACACTGTCTGCTTAGGAAAAATAAGCCTTGTGTGAGTCACACGCAAGGCAATTTTGTTTTATAGCCGTTAGATTTTTCTGCAATAAAAACACCATAGTCTACGCTTAAAAAACTTATTTTTTGCGCCATAAAATTACTAAAAAAGCGCATTTATGCTCTAGCTTCTAAAAAAGCTATTGGCTCAATTTAACCATAAAATTGAGCCAATATTTTAAGTAGTTAGCATTTATACTGTGACCTACTTAATAAGCCACGCACCAACTTAATTCTATGTTGCAACTTCAAATATAACTTGTGCATCCCTAACTGTTAATGTGGGAGTTTCTAACTCTAAGTTGCCCATGTTAAACAAAAGACTTGAGACAACGTAGCCTGAGGGTTTTTGACTGGAAAAGTTCACAACAACCACATAATCACCACCCTCTGGGCCGGTAATTTCAACGGAAGTGCTCGTACTTAAAGTTTTTTCTTGTAGTCCCATATATCTCATGCCATCAGGAAGTGTTAACAAGGAATTCATAATTATAGCAGGCAATCCCTGATGTATTGGGCTTAAAACCTTTCCAGCAAGAACTTTGTCGCCGTCAAAGCTTTCGATTATATCTTCAAATACAGCCATTTTAGCTTCAGCCGTATCAGCATCCCTAGCCGGCATAAGCACATTTCCATTAAGCATAATGCCAAACGATCTATCAAAATCTTTAAGGAAATCTTCAGAAAAATTACTTCTAATGATTTTCAGCTCAGTTTCAAAACGCTTATCAAACTCACTACTTGCACGTTCGAATGCTTGCGCTCTTGCATTAGCAGCTTGATGCAAGTGCATCAAGGATTGAGCTTGCTCTAGTTGTTGTAATGCACTGGCGAATCTTCTTCCTGGTTCTGTTTGACCAATCTCTCTCAGACGAGCGTTAAGTTCTAAAATTATTATTTCTTTATCCCTATGCTCTGCACTATCAGGCTGTAGGGCTTTAAGATCGTTTAGATGCTGAGCTACAGCCTGACGAATCCTTTCATATTCAGGCAATTCTTGAGCTAAATCATTTAGTGTTTGTCTTAGTGCTACACTATTCCTATACCCAACAGCGTAGTATCTAGAACTAACAATATCTCCTTCTTGCATTGCACTTTCAGCGGCATAGTATCTTTTTGTTATTGCTTGATCTGTTGATGGTAAGAAAGTTGATTGAATTTCACTGCGTAAATTAGCAAGTATCTGTTGCTTAGCATCCCCTTCTAAAAATGGAGGAAGAGTTGATGATGCACCGTTATTCACTGCAATTGCAAACAGATGCGGTAAAAGCAACATACCAGGCTGAATATTGTTAATATCAATAGTTGAAAGAAAGCTATCATCAGTAAACACTGTAGGGGGGAAGGTAGTACCTACAGCAGTAAACACTTGCTTTAATACTTGCGCAGTAACATCAAGGTCGATTACTGTAATTGGATGAGTGCATTGTATATCATACATGGTATTTAATAATAAACGTGTATAATTATCAAAAAATGCAACAGATGGGTTTTGATGAGCTTGTAGTGCTGCACCAAATAATACAGCATAAAAAGCTTGTGTCTGCGTTGCAGCTAAATCAGGGGCTAAGTCTGGTGTGTCCAAACGGCTGAGCTTGGCATGCAAGCTATCACAAAACTCCTTTGCATCGTCTTTAACACTAATTTCAGTCATTAAATTCCTATGTGGAAATAGAACTTTGAAAAAACTGACTGTGCTTTCAAATGATTCAAGAATAAGCGCTAGGTGCGGCTCGCTTACAAGCTTTCCGTTTGCAAAAAATGTATTTGTTAAAGCTGTTTTATGCTCATCTGATAGGGTGGATTCTTGCACTGTTTGTAGCTGATTATTAAATCGTCCAACTACTCGCTCAATGGCTGCATTTTGAAGTTCAGCTAGATTTGTCGGTTCAACTGCAGTTTCAAACTCTCTACTGGTCATAAGTTTTACGACTTCTTCAGATAAGTTTTTAACCATCGGAGTTGCTAATTCTACACCATGTTCCGCCAAGCTACTTTGTAAGTCAGTTTTAATTTGCTCTTGATTCTCGTCTGACACTGTCCTTGGCATTTCGCTAGCTAAGTCATTGGCAATTTCTTCTAATCTTTCAACTGCCGCATCAACGCTTAAAGGGGTCTGTATAGCCTCTATTGACTGTAAATTTCTAGTAACATAATCCTCAATGGCCAAACGTAGACTTGGCTTTACTTCGGGATTAAGCATGTATCTTTCAACAGCTGCATCAATAACATTAGGCAATGCATCATTAACTAATGAGAAAAACCTACCAGTGGTTTCGTTTCTTAAGTGCAAGGTTTGGTTTATGGCAACAGCAATTTGCTCAGACCTTACTGGGCGTGAGCCACTTCTTACGTTATCTATAAAACTTAGAAAACTTGCAGAGTATTCCTCACCTAGTGTTTCTTGAATACTATTTGATATGGAATTTATGGCTTGTGTATTATTTGCCACTATGGGGCTTGAGTCGCCTCGGAACCATAATATAAATCTATCAAATAAGCCCTTGGTACCTTTTATGAATGAACCTGGTGCATCTTGACCAAGATACTCTTTACCAAAGGACTGTAACTGTGATGAAATGTTGCTTAAATTTGTAAATTGAGTCATGTTTGATCCTCTCAGTTAAAGTTAGCATATGCTATCACTGACAACAAAGTTTGCAGTAATATGCTTATTTTTTATAATAAGCATAATTTATGCCAAAGGCTAAAGCACTCTATTTCTTGTTTTTATGCGCATTGGATGATTATTAATGCTGACTATACATTCTATATACAAGCGGAGTGCATAGTCAGCAAAATAGATTATATAAGCACAAAAACAATACTAAAAAATGTGTGCAGGCCCTTTATGTTGGCAATTAGCATACAAACTCCGCACTCAACCGTAAGTTCTTAGCTACTTTTACTCAGCATTTTCTAAATTTGCCATTTCCTGCAAAAGTATTTTAGAACTCTCAAAGTGATTATTTAATCTTTTAAGTAGATATCTTGTACTTAGGCCCATTAAGCTAATTTTTGTTGTCATAATTAAGGAATTATTATGATTTAATACACCAATATGCACTCCCAATTTACCCATATCATTATGAGCTAGGGCAAGAGCATATAGTTCTGAAGGATTTTCTGGAACTTCACAAAGAGTTGTTACAATATATACATAATTATCTTTAGAAGCTAATGTGGCATATAAATTATCAACGCTTAATGTGATTGTATCATTTTCATCAAGAGTTAGATTTTCAAAGCCCAACACGTCTTGTATTTCGCTTATTATTTTTTGAAAGTCCATGATTTACCATTATACCCTTAGCATATGTTGAGTATCAATTTGCTCAGTTGTTTCAGAAGATGTACCTTGAAGTTTTTCAATGGCCTCACACAAAAATTCAACATTTTGGATATGCTCCCCAATGCTTATGATGAAGTCTTCTTCGGTAACAATTTCCAATTGTTTTTTTGTTGTGCAGGTCAAGCTACCCTTATCTTTGTTTAACCCCACATAGGAATTAAGCCTGCCAAGATTTGAAATTTTTAACAAAAAATCATAAATAAGCATTTTATTTTCATGGGGAATATCCATAATTTTACTTGATAAAAATACATATTCGTCATTTGCTTCAATGCTCACCGTTGCATTGTTAAGGGTGAACTTAAGCACGTTGCTTTCGGGTAAGCCTGAAGCTTCAATACCAAGCTTACTTATTGTTTTGCTTAGTAAGGTATCAAAATCCATATAAACTCCTTTAAATAATCTGGGCCTTGCCTTGCTAAAAAGGTTTTTCGCAGCACTTTAACACTTGAGAACGCATGTGCTCATCTCAAATATTAACCTAAATTCATATTCATTCAGGTGCTGGTAAAAATATGTATAACATCAAACACATCAACTCTTAAATGCAGTGCCTTATGTAAAAGTGCATGACTATGCTTTTTAAGCATCCACCAATTAAATATTATTATACGCTATACATAGCCTTTACATCACCGATAGTGAATGTGGGAACATCTTCACTTAAACCGCTAATGATAATCTCAACATTGGAAACAAAAAAACTTGTGGGACGTTGTTTGGAATGATCAACACTAACACTAAATGTACCATCCATGCCTGGCCCAGTAATATGAAAAAAATTATCTGAACTAACATCTCTTGGTTCCATTGAGAGAAATTCTTTTCCCGCAGGCAATTCCATAAACCCAGCAAGGGTAATAGCTTGAAATCCCTGATGAAGTGCGCCTAAAACTTTTCCCATCTGTTCCGTATCACCTCTAAATGAGTCAATTATGCTTTGAAATACTGCGATTTTTTCTTCATCCGATGCATCTGGACTAGCAGGGATGAATGATACCCCATTAACACTAAGCCCAGAAGCTCTATCAAAGTCTTTTAGGAAAATTTCTGGGAAAAATCCTCTGATTTTTAGTAGTTCAGAACTATTAAGTAAAGTGAAATCTCTTTCAGCATTATCAAAACTTTCGACTCTTTGTAGAGCGTCCTTATATAAATCGTACTCAGCCGTAGCTTGTCTTAGCACCTGAGATGCAATGTCATGATTTCTCAATACTTCTATTTTATCTCTTAAAATAGATTGTCTTTGTAGCGTTAATTGTGAAATTTGCGCTTCTGTAGTTCTATAGGGTTCACTACCATCTGGCAAAGTCTCAATGCGCTCATTTAGTCTAACTAGTTCCTTCTCAATTCTAAAATAACCAGCAAGTTCTCTTTCCAAGCGTTTAAGATTTCCCACAGCCTCTAGATATGCATCGCGTGCTTCGCGACCTGGTTCAAGCTTAGCACGGTCATCTTCTTGCAATCCTGCCCTTTGCTCATGGTATTTATCATGTATAACTTTACCTATAGGTTGATAGAAAGCAGAAACAATTTCAGCTTGTATTCTTGATTGTATCTTTTGTTTTTCTTCCTCAGAAACGTATGAAGGAAGTGTTGCCATTGCATTGTTAGCTTCTGCAATGTGAACAAGGTGAGTATGTAGAATCATGCCGGGTGGAACGGCATCAAGGTCAATGGTTACGTTGCCATTAAAATCAAAAAAGTGCTGATGGCTACGCTCGGCAGATGCTAAGTAAAAAACTTGCTTTAAAAGTTCTCTGGCATTTGCAAAATCTGCTAAGCGGCCCTCATCTGTGCTTTGTATATCATACAAAGTATTAAACAGTAAGGCTGAGAAATTTGAATGAAAGTCACTATCACTCTTGTATATATTTGTTTGTAGTGCAGAACTTATTAATAGTTCATAAAAATCCTTATTACTGGCAGTGGCTGCCACGTCTGTTAAGTCTTCACCAAGGGCAGCAAGCTTCGCATCCAGTTCGTCACTAAATGCTTTTACTTCTGCTTTAGCACTTACTTTGGTCAATAAGCACCTATGAGGAAGCAGATCATGCAAAAAGTCAACTGTGTCACTAAATGAATTAATCATAAGTTCAAGGCGTTGCTCGCCAATAATTTTTCCGCTTTGCATAAATGTATTAAGCAAAATGGTTTTATGTGAATCATCGAGTTCGGAGGTTTGAATAGCTTCCACCTGAGTATTAAATTGCTCAACAATGGATTGAATACCGGCAGTTAGAAGTTCATTTAGGTTAGATGTGTCAAACTGCGATGCTAACTCACCATTAACTAAAAGATCTAAAACCGCTGTAGTTAAAGCTTCGATATTTGGGGGTGCTGTTGCTAGCGGCTTACCGTCAGTGAGCCTTTCTGTTATAATAGATTTAATTTGTTCTCTTTTTTCCCCTACAATATCTAATATCATGCTACGAGCTTCTGATTCTACAATTCCTTTTAATTTTCCAATTAATTCTTCACCCTCAAAAGGATATTCATAGTTATCAAATTGTTGTAAATCCTTGGCAACAAAACTTTTAATTCTATCTAACAAGTCGCTTGCTCTTTCTGGCTCAATGGAAAATTTGTCCATGGCTACACTCAAAATATCTTCTAAATCAGTCGCAACTGAACTCATAAAGACTTCAACTTTTGCACTTCTTAACATTAAGGTACTTTCGATGGCATCGGCGAGTTGTCTAGACTTCACAGGGCGTGAAGAATTTTCAAAATCACCCAAAAAACTTAGAAATTCAGTTTGATATTTCTCTCCCAATGCTTCCTTAATATCGCTTGATATGCTGCGAATGGCATCTTTATTACCTTGAACTATGGGGTTTGACTTACCTTTAAACCATAGTATGAATCTATCAAATAGTCCCTTGGTACTTTGAATAAAAGATCCTTCAGCGTTTTTAGCAGCATATTCTTCACCAAAATCACGCAACTTGGTAACTACACTTGTCAAACTAGTAAATTGAGTCATTATTCCAATCCTCCGATGGCTTTTACAAATATTTTCACTGACAATAAAGTTTGCAGTGTTTTGCTTGTAATACACAAAGCATAATTTATGCCAAAGCATGATAATTTTTTATATTTAAAGAACAGCAATTAATTATTTTTATTTATGTCACTTGTGTATTGCAAAACTAACGTTGTCATATCATCAGACTGTTCGGTTGCACCCACAAAGCGACTTACATCATCTCTAATAAACTTATCAATCATAGTTGGATTAAGGTCTGGACTTTGGGGTATGGAGTTCAAAGTATCCCTTAACACTTTATCTCCATAAGCTTCACCATGTTCGTTCATGGCTTCGTTAATACCATCTGTATACATATAAACAATATCGCCAAGGTTAAGTTGCATTGTTTGCATTTCATATGACACTGCCTCGCTTACCGCCAGAGGTAGAGAGGAATTAACATTCATAAATTCAAAACTGTTACCCTTGGTGTATAAAAATGGTGGATTGTGGCCGCAGTTTACATATTGGAATTCACCAGTATTTATACTTAAAATTGAAGCAAAGACTGTAACAAACATGCAAGAATTATTTTCTTCTGCCAATAACACGTTGGCTTTATTAATTGATTCTGATAAATTGCCATCACCAAGCAAGCTTGACTTCAAAATAGTTTTGGCAATCACCATGAAAAGAGATGATGGAATACCCTTACCACTTACATCTGCAACAATACAACAAAGCTTGGTCTGTTGCTCATCAATGAAGAAAATATCATAAAAATCACCGCCAACTTCTTTGGCAGGTATCATTTCAGCAAAAATCCTTGCACCATTGATATTTTCAAAAGTTGGGAAAATCTTAGGCAGCATATCTTTTTGAATATTAGCCGCTACGGATAATTCGCTATTAATGGCTTCCTTTTCTTTAATCACAGTTGATAAATTGGCGATGTACCTTTGAAGACGTTCGCTCATTCCATTAAAGGTTGCAGCAAGGTCTCCAACTTCATCCTTACTATAAACCTCAATCTTTGTATCCAAATTACCATCGCCTATAAGTTTAGCTTTTTGACTTAACTCTTGTAATGGCTTAGTGATCGTTCTTGCAAAAATTATGGAAATCACAAAGAAAACTGCAATACACATCATAAACAGCACAGAAAATGTAGACAATATACTTGATAGGGCATTTTTGATATTTTTTTGGGCATTTTCTGTAAAATTAGCAATGGCAACCCTAAGCCCTTCTGCTGGTGCTGTAACATCGGCAATGGGGATGCTAATGCCCAAGGACCAGCCCACCACATGAATAGGTGCGAAGGCCACATAGTGATTAAAACCATCGGTCGTAACCATATTTATGCCAGTCTCCCCTCTTGCCATAGCCTTTAAGGTTTCAGCTCTATTGCCTGTGGCTGTTTTTAAAGGAGACCTATCAAAACCCTTTTCGTGATATCTTGGGTGAACAATAAAATTTCCTTGTCTATCAATGACAAAAGCATAACTATTTCCACTGGCTACATTACGTCTCAAAAAGTTTGTAAAAAAATCAAGAGGAATATCACCACCAACAGCACCCAATGTTTTTCCATCCAGACCTTTAATGGCAATGGACCCTGTTATATCAGTACGGTTATCGCTAAAAGAATATGTTTCAATCCAACTAACGTCATTATAAATATCAAATGTTTTAACATACCAAGGTCTTAATCTTGGGTCATATGCTTCAAAAATGGGGGATTTTTTTGCATAATTGTAAAAAATACCATTTTGTGTTCCCACATACATATCATGAAAAATATGATTTTCTACAAGGGGGCTTATTTGCTTGCGCATGCTTTTAAGTATGCGTATTTCTTGTTTAACTTCATCTGTTACTTCTGTATTTGGTGCAAATACTAAAAATTCATCAGCCTCAGCATTTGATTTAATCAAACTTTCTGCACTATTGAAAAATAAAGTAGCTATCCTCGCTGCCACAAATAATTCATTTTCTGCATGAGTGAAGATTGAATTAATATGATTTGCATGCGTGGTTACTAGCTTTAACATAATGCTTTCTGCCTGATTTAATAAAGCATTTTGACTAATCGCTGTAGTTGTTTCACTTAAATTCACATTGGCACTTTGTGAGTATTTAGCCAATGAGTTAAGTTCGTGATAGGATATAATTGCAATTATAAAAACTGCTGATAACAAAGTCCCAAGCACAATAGTTAAAATTTTTGCTTTTACACGCATATTTCTAAACATAATAAAACCTTATATACTTAGTTAAGTTCAATCCAGTGGACATGCTGCAAATTTATGACAAACTGTGGATATTTTGTCTCCTAAAACAGTCCTTTTAACATTATTAATAGCCAATTGCCATGCTACTTTGTTGCATGTATGGTTATAATTTTTTTAATATTCATTCATATATTTATTTTTGTATTTCAAAACTTTAACCACATAGTTTTGTGTTTCAGCGAAGGGGGGTATGCCTTTATATTTCATAACATTTGCAGGACCAGCATTATAGGCTGCAAGGGCCAATTCTTCAGAACCAAACTTGTCTAATTGCTCTCGCAAGTAAGCGGAGCCAGCCATAATATTGAGTTCAGGATTAAAGGGATCGTGTAAATTTAAGTAGTCTTGCGTGGAAGGCATAATCTGCATAAGGCCCTCAGCACCCTTTGAAGATACAGCATTTACATTAAAGTCTGACTCAACCTTAATAACAGCGGCAATAAACTCTGGACTTAATGCATATTTTAATGATGCCTTATTGATGGCTTCTTGCCAGAGCGTATCATCCAAAAATGAAAGGTTTTTTGGATAATAACTGTTTAGCTGAAGATATTTAGCATATGACGAAAGGGCATATACATCTTCATAATTAATAACTCTTACCTTTTGTTCGCCGCTTGTTTTTTGCTTTTCAGCTATGTTTTTATTTGTTTTCGCTGGATTATTACTTTCATTTTTTACAGTAAATACAGGTGCTATATTTTTAATGTTTTCAATTTGCCGATTACTTTGCTTAACTTCAGGCATGTTAGCTTTTATTTTTCCGTTTACGGGAGATAAGCGTGTTGGTGTTGAATAACTTACTTTAATATCGTGGGATATAATCTGGGCAGCTATAGCAATACAAGCGTTGCTAAAAAACAAGGCGCAAACCAAGACCGCAAGTGAGTTTTTCAATGAAGCATTTAGCATGCATTTTCACTCATGTTCTTGGTTGTAATTTGGAAATTCGATGGCACAAAATACAGTTCAATCAGATTACTATCATCTTCATATTTATACACATAATGCGTAACCATCGTCTTTACAAAATGAATTCCTAAGCCGCCAATGGGTCTATGTTCGGCATCAAGACCTAAGTTAGGTGGCGGTACGTCATTAAAAGGATTAAACGCAGTTCCCCAATCACGAACACCTAAAATGGCGCATGCTTGGTCTTCATATTTGCCTATACAAAAAGTAATTTCTACTTCACCCTCTTGGTCATCATCCTTATATGCATGATTAAAAATATTAACCAAAACTTCTTCCAAAACAAGTTCAATCTTACTACAAACTTCTTGAAATTCCAACGGAAGTTGAGCCACAATATCTTGTTGTATATTGTGCAAAGTATCCAATCTGGCAGGAATTTTTTTTGTAAGCATATCTCTCTCACATTATGCTAAAGCCAGCTTGGCCTCATCAATATTTGCAACAACTTGTAAGATGGTTCTAAAAGCAGAAATCTGAAAAATATCATTGACTGTGCTTTGCAAAGAACAAAATACAATCTGGGCTGCGTTGCTATTTCTTTTCTTTTCAATAATTAAAATACTTCGCAAACCAGCAGAGCTTATATATTCTAAATTTGAAAAATCAATGATGATTTTTTTTTGCCCATTGGCAAAGCATTTGTCTAAAGTTTCTTCAAAAACAGTAGCATTTGTTGCATCCATACGTCCTATAAATTCTGCAATGGTAATGCCCTCTTGAGAATTAACTGTTACGTTCATTATAGCATCCTTTTTTAGTTAATCAAAACTTAACAACACAACTATTGTAATACCTTAGAGCTACACTGGCTCCAAGTAGCGCTTTGCGGACGCAAAACAAGTTTGGTTTTTTTGCGCCGTGCGAAATTTTCAAAAAATTTCGTTAGTCCCCACCTGAAAAAAATTTACTTGCATAAGATTGCCTTAACTTTGGCATTATGATTATTTCTTGGCAATCTTACTTAATGACTCTATCAATAAAAGAACATTATATTAAATGGTTAAATACATTTTAATGTGACTAATTATAGCTTAGCAAAAGCCCCTGCGTAATTTTTAACCATCCATTTAAAGTAACAAACAATAGCAGTTTAAACGGTAATGAAATAGTCATGGGTGAAACCATCATCATACCCATTGCTAGCAATATATTTGAAATAATAAGGTCAATGGCAACAAATGGCAAGAATAACAAAAAGCCCATTTCAAAGGCTCTAGTCAATTCAGATATGGTAAATGATGGCACAAGAATAAATAAGTTTCTTTCATTTATGGAACTTTGCTGATTTTGCGGCCAAATATTTCTTGCTGTGCTCAATAAGGCTTGTAAGATATGTGCATCGGTATTTCTTTCTAAAAAATTACGCATTGGCTCTGAAACTGGCGGCGCAATGCGAAGAATTTCTGTCATATTCAAGTCTTGCGAAATTTCTTGTTTGGAGAGCACTTCAAGTGTATCTTCAGCCACTGGTGCCATAATAAAAATAGTTAATACAATGGCAAGGCCATTAATTACCATAACCGGAGGTATTTGCTGCACTCCAAGGGCATTACGAACTAAGGACACCACGACAACAATTTTAACATAAGATGTTGTCATCATTAACATAAATGGAGCCAGTCCCAGTGCGGACATACCCACCATAAAATAAAACGGATTAAATTCTGTCATACTTTATCCAAGTTTTACTACTTCAACGCCAAGCAAGCCATCCATATCAACAAGCCTACCCATACCAACATTTTTACCATTCACGCGCAAGGTCACGGGCGAATTGTTGTCACACTCAAGGGCAAAGGTGTAACCCTTGGCAATGTTTTTGGCATCTTGTAGGTTCATACTGCGCCTTTCAAGCTCAAAAACAACCGACACTTCGAGATTTTCTAAAGCTTCATCTAGGCTTAAGGTTTCCTCATTGTTTGCAATATCTTCATCGGCAATGCCTTCTTGTGCATTTTCTAAATTATCTTCGGGCTTATTCATTTGCCAATCCTCCAAAATTTTAAGTTCATCGCCACTCATTTTTCCAAAGGTAAATAATGGATTTTCATTTGTTTTTTGTGTATAAATGGTTAACTTTAATTTGCTATCACCTTCGGATTTAATATACATTTTGTCAGGCAAAAATACATCGCCACACTCAAGATCAATGAAACTTTGTGAAGAAAGAGCCACATGGCCAGCTTCAAAACAAATACTTACTGGTACATCATCAAGCCAAGCTGTTGAACAGGCTTCGTCCATTGGCAGTATTTGTCTAAGCTTACTAAGCACATTGCTTATATTATAATTATTAGGAATCCATAAGTCTGCTAAAAATTCCTTGCTGTTGTCTGCATTACTCATGGCAAAACAAATTCGTTGATTGTTTTTTTGTAAAGTTTCATAAGAAAACTCTTTGACTTCATCTTGCACAAAACTTTCAATAATACTAATATTTAGTTCAAACATAGTGCTTAAACTATCAATAATGGGGCTTGCTAAATTTTCTAAAAGTGCTTGCTCCAAAGCCGCAGGCAAGGAAATATCTTTTGCATTTTCCATATCATCAAAGGCACTATGCAATAAACACCAGTCATTTTTTTGCAAGCTAAGGTAAAAAACAGCGTCCCCCACTTGAAGCGATAACACGCTTGAATATACTGGCTGCAAAGGAAAGAAAACTGGACGCAATGACACAACTTTAGTGCCTAAATTCAGAGGCCAAGGATGAGCACTTTGACTTAACACATTGTTTATACTTGCAGCAATTACTGAGCTTTTGGGCAAGACATATGATGAATAATTTGTCATAAATTACCTAGTTATCATTTTCATTTTCTTGCAAGTCATTTAAACCGCGTGAGCGCTTTTGTTGATCATTGCTTTCAGCTTGACTTTCTTCAGTGGTTTGAACCTTAACCTTAACATCACTTTCATCCTTAGCTAGCATTTCCCTCAACTCATGCTGTCCCTGAACCAAAGTTTGCCATGATCTTTCATTATCGGTTACAAGTGTTACCTGTAAGCCACCTTGTTCTAGCCGAGCTATGATGATTTCTGTTTGTTGTAAAATATCTTGGCTTACTTTAATGCGCACTTCTTGATTTTCTGCATTGGGTTGCGAAACCAAAATACTTTCCGCTAGTTTGGCTGTGGCTTCTAGGTTTGCAGAATTATCAAGCCCTTGAGTTGCAGTTGCTGGAGCAGAACCTTGTAATTGGTTAATGAGACTTTGCTGGCTACTATACAAGGCCTGCATGGATTGAGCCCCACTTTGATCCTCTTGTTTAAGTGCGTGCTCTGCCGCTTGCTCTTGCTTAGCATGTTGAGCATTGGCAAATTTTTTTGGTTCAATAAGCGCCCTTGGGTCAGTAAGTCCTTTGAAGTTTTGTTGATCTTGGTTTTTTGGCAGATTAAAATTTGGCTGCTCTTTTGAATTCTTTGTATCAACAACATTTTGTTTATTATGCTGAGTTTCTTGATCTCCTTCCAAAGCATTTTCAAAATTTTTTTGATCTGATTTGTTAAACGGTGCTTCGGCTGGAGATTGTTGAGTATGATTTTGCATTTGTGCGCCATCTATATTAATTCTATTCATTATAATCCTCCAAACTATTGTAAATCTTCATGCTGCGCAGGCTTAAATTCTTCAAGTTCAGCATCTTCTGCCTTTACTTCTTCTTTTAATATTTCTTCTTGCCATAAATCTTTATGCGCAAGGATTTTTTCTTTATCTTTTTGCATTTGGATATGGTAGTTTTTGCATTTTATTAATATTTCTTCTCTTTCTTTCAGGTATTCTTTTGCTTTTTCAACCTCCTGACCCAGTTCAATTTCACGCTCCATGAGCTTGGCCATACTATTTTTTAAATCATCAAAATCTTTTTTGGTGCAGCTTTGCCCAATGAGGGCATCATAGCGTATTTTTTCTTCATTTTTAAGCCATTTAGCATATTCTACCAAGGCATTTTCTGCTTCAAGTAGCAAATTTTGGGCATTTTCTTTTTCTTGCCTTGCTAAGGCTAGTTCACGCTGGGCTGTATTTTCTCTATGCTCACGCACATGTAATAGTGAGGACAGAGGATATACTTGCTTTGCCATGACTAGCTTACTGCCTTATGCAAGGCCTCAAGCGTTTCTTCAAAGGTACTAGATTCATTGCGCCCTTGGCGTAAAAAATTATTCACATTATTAATTTTTGCAATGGCCTCGTCGGCCTGTGGGTCACTGCCACTTTTATATTCACCAATGCGAAGCAACAACTCCACCTCAGCATACTTTGCCAATATTTGCCGTAACTTACCAGCAGAAGACAAATGTTCCTCTGAGCTTATCATGGTCATAACTCGGCTAACACTTGCCTGTATGTCAATGGCTGGATAATGATTAGCAGATGCCAATTTACGCGATAATATGATGTGACCATCCAAAATTGAGCGTGTTTCATCGGCAATGGGTTCTGTCATATCATCACCTTCCACAAGCACTGTATAAAGAGCCGTTATGGAGCCTTTGTCAGAATTGCCAGCCCGCTCCATAAGTTTGGGTAAACTTGAAAACACCGAAGGCGGAAAACCACGCCTAGTGGGTGGTTCGCCCGCTGCAAGGCCTATTTCACGCAAAGCGCGACCAAAGCGAGTTACTGAATCCATGAGCAATAATACACTCTTGCCTTGATCGCGAAAATACTCGGCAATAGCCGTGGCAGTATAGGCGGCTTTTAATCTTTCCATGGCGGATTTTTCAGAAGTTGAAACAACCAATACGGCTTTTTTTCTACCTTCTTCCCCTAGATCATGCTCTATAAATTCCCTAACTTCGCGCCCACGCTCACCAATAAGAGCAAGCACGCACATATCAGCTGAACATCCGCGCACTATGGAGGATAAAGTGGTACTCTTTCCGCCACCTGCGGCAGCAAAAATACCCATACGTTGCCCTTCTCCGCATGTTAATATGCCGTCAATGGCTCGTATGCCAAGGCTTATGGATTTATTTATAATTTTGCGTTGCATGGCATTTGGTGCATCGGCATATGCAGGATAATAAGCACTATGTGTCAAGGGGCCTTTTCCATCAATGGGATTGCCAATACCATCAAGTACGCGCCCCAATAGACCTGTGCCTACGGGTATTGCATGTATTTTTCCTGTGGGTATGACTTCTGTTTCTGGCGAAATGCCTTGTAAATCTCCAAGTGGTGTTAACAGAGCAGTGTTTTTTATAAAACCTACAACTTCGGCCTTTAGCTCCCAATCTTCCCATGGATTACGCAAAATACAAATCTCACCAACCTTGACCCCAGGCATAACAGCACGAATAATAGTACCAACTACTTGCTCAACTCGTCCACGCACACTTAGAGTATTTGTTTCGTGCACGACACTTTGTAACAATTGACCTATGTATTCAAATGCCATAACATTTCACTTTATTTACTAAACTTTGCCCTAAAAGCTTGTTCCAAAGCTTGAAGTTGCACTTCAAGACTTGCATCTACCACTCCAAGCTCGCTTTCCAATATGCAGGCTGTACGTTCAAGTCGTGGGTCTGACATAATATCTATAAAACCAGAACCCCCAGCCGTGAGCATGCCTGCAAGAGCCTCTTTAATGGTTTTTTCATCTTCAGGATTTATGCGCAATAAAGCTTTTTGCTGATTGCGTATTTGACCCAAAGCCTTATGTACAATTTGTTCAACCAACTCTTCCTTACTGCAAGAATTTAGTATTTTGCGAATGGATGATATAACCACTTCCACCAAGGTGCTTTCAATATTTTCAATGAAGCTAACTGAAGACATGACAGTTTCTATAATCTTTTCGCTATGTTCCATCTTAGCTTCTGCCAAGCCATCGTTGTATCCTTCTTCTTTGCGTTGCTCATAGATTTTTTCAGCATCGGCAATTATTTTGGCAGCCTTTGCTTGAGCTTGCTCAATAATTTGAGATGACTGGATATAGTTTTCTCTGTCGCTTGGTTTAAGTACCTTGGTATCTTGACTAGGACTTATGCGATTATCTACACGCTGAAATACGGCTTCCATTGCGGTGCAACTTCCTTAATTAAAATTTTCTTCATGCTAAACCAGAGAAATTGTAACTCTTTTTCTGGAATAGTGTTAATGGGAACTCCATCAACATAAGTCCTTAAGGTATGGCCTTGTAATTCAATTTTCAAAGCTAACTCTTCCATAATTTGCCATAATCTATCATAAAGTAAACTTGGAAAAGCATAGCTACAAAAATGCAATGCAAAAATACCACTTAAAATCACTCTGGCTAATAGTTCTTCATGCTTTAAGAACTTAAATAAATTAATACTTCCCTCAGCAATCATAAATTGACCACGATGCAGGGCAAAATTAAAAACATCATGACCAAGATTTTCTTGCAAATGCAAGGTGTCTTTTTGGGTAACACATCTGGCAATGTGCTTGGCATTAAGACTTGCCCCCATATAAAGCACGAGTTTTTGCAAGACTTCTTTATCTAGCAAAACCAAACGGCGGGCTTCATTTTCAAAATCCCAAAAAAACACTTGGTTTTTTTTAGCATATTTTTTTTTAACTTCTGGTATGGCCCACAATTGGGCTAGGCTATTTTTACTAAAATCATTTGCCATATCTTCTTCCAAAGCATTTGCAGGCTCTGACATAAGCTGCTGCAAATTAAATGCTAATATTCCCTGCAATAGCTCAGGATTATAAGTCAAGATATCATGGAAAAAGTTTTTATGCATAACTATTAAATTTTCTTTCTACTTTGAATGAACGCTAAGCTTAGACGAATTAAATATACCAAACCAGCAATACTTATGATGGCAAGCATTAACATAAGCAAGGGTGCATCATGGCTACCTTGCAGCAATGTTTGAAAAAATGTCGGAGGACTAGTCCAAGGCACGCTAACACTTTCGCGCACAGGCATAAGCACAATGGAAATACTGTTTCCACTAATTTTAGGAACAGATTTTTCTGTAATACTTTGTAGTTGCGGTATATAGTTTACAACTAAAGAATCTGGTATGTGGCGAATAAGTATGGCTGCCGAAGGATTTACTGTAAACTTACCAGATTGATCTTGCTCACCCAATACTATATGCACTCTGGCTGTGAGCACCCCATCTATACGGGTAAATGTATCAGAAAGTTCTTGGGATATGGCGTAGGCCATGCGAGCCTTTTCGGAAGAAGCCGAGGACACCAGACCATCACTGGTAAATACTGAACCAAGGCTTTGAAAACTCTCTTGTGGTAGATTTCGCTCATTTAACAAATCCAAGGCGCGTACGATATTTTCCTCATCAACCAATACGGCATAGCCAGCCTTGCCTTGGGATTCTTTTTGTGCGCCAATGTTATTTTCAAGCAAAACAGCCAAAATATCATTGGCTTGTTTTTCGTTTAAACCTTGGTATAGTTCAACATCACAAGCAAAAAGCAAGAGTGACAAAAGAAAAACACTTGCATAACGCAACCATAGAAAAGTTTTTTTTGTATGCATATAATTTTTTTGCATAATTAACCTTGTTGTTTGAGCATTGAATCCACACCTTGAGAAGCACTTTGTATTATTTTATTGCCACTTTCCACAGAAACCTTTAATATACCTGACAAATATTGTATGCGTAAAAGCTGTTCTGGACTCATTTGACCTTGTCCTAGAGCTTCCACTGCTGTCTGTAGTTCTTTTACAGTATGGTCTACATTATTCTTGTTTTCATTATTAAGACCATTTATTTGGTCAATTTCTTGCGCTGATGTTTTAGTACCATCTATGCTATTTGTTTGCATGGACTGCATATCTGTAGCTTCAGCTGGAGCTTGCATTGCTGCATCAAACTCTTTAACCAAGCTTGCATCTGGGGGGGCAAGGGGACCATCACTCTTAAGGTCAGCCCCCGCAGGTGCAGTGCTTTTTTCAAAAGTTTCAATAAGCTTTGTGTTTTGTGAAGCTAATGTGGAAAAATCCATATATGAACCCTATACAAAATCTGGCGCACTCATTATTTCCTTTGCGAAGTTACGCACAGCTTCATTTTTTGCATTTTCTAATGGCTTTGCAACTTCGCGTGCCTTACTACTATCACCCATTAGGAAGCACTGGAAACTGAGTAAGAAAAGAGCTTCCTCATCCTGTGGGTTTTTTTTCAATACATCGTCCAACACTTGCATGGATTTTTCAAATTCATCCACAGATAAATAGTTATATGCAAGTGAAATTTCGGCTGGTGCAAAGTTTGGCTTTACTTCTAAAATAGCTTTGCACAAAAGCTTAGCATTATTAGCATCGCCCACATGGCTAGCAGTATTTGCAATATCTAAAAGCCGTGCAATGTTTTGATCATTCAACATATTTTCTCCTAGTATTTTCCGTTAACTTGCACGCTGTGCAACGCTTTTCATAGCGTCGGTAACACTCTTTGTTACGTTGGACATTGATTCTACCAATGTATTGTATTGTCCAATGGAAAATTGTAATTGTAGCATTTCTTCTGGGCCTATTTCTTCGCCATCGGCACCACTGCCAAGGCCATCAAGTTTAGCATTCAAATTATTTCCTGACTCTCCAAGAGTGTCAAAACAAGTAGACATAAATGAACTCATATCAAAATTAGCTGAAACTGCCATATCATTATCCTTATTTGTTTAAAATATTTTCTAAAATGTTTTCTGCAATTATAATAGCTTCCATCTGAGCTTTTGCAATTTTCATGTCTTCCACTGAAAGGCCTGTATCCATTTTAGCTTTCAGCTCTGTTTTCATGCTTTTAACCTCATCCACGATGGGACTTATTGGTTGATTAGCATCTATAACGTCCATTAATGAAATCATGCGTCCTCCTTTAGTTGTTATTTTGATTTAAGATATATGTGGTTATTCGCCCATCTTTTTCTAAACTTAGCACATCTAAATCCACATCCATCAAAGTATAGCCACCTGGTAAAATGCCACCCATGAAAATTCTTTGGGCTGTTGATAAAACAATGTATTTTACTGGTTTAATATTAATACTTGTAACCCTAAACTCAAAACTTTCTTGCTGCATCGCCTGCAAACTTGATGATACCCCTTCTGCATTAGAAGATGTTGCAACAGCTACATCATTATTTTTAGGGTTTTGTACTGTTGCGGTCTCAGTGCTCTTGCTTGGCATCTCACTTCCATATACTGCCACTTGTGGTGTTGTGCTTTCATTAACCGTAATAAATGGTTTTGCATCCTTTTGCACAAGGCGGTTTTTTGGTTCTTCGAACATAAAGTCAGCCACAAGCGTTATTTGCAATTTTTCCGAAATCTTATTCAATTCTTCCTTAACTTTCAAAATCCCTGCAGGCGGTAAGTTGCTAAAAATTTTAATAATTCCAGGTAAAAATTCCATTCTTATTTTATTTTTAAGTTCATGGCTAAACTCTTGATTAATTAAAGCTTTAATTTTACGCTCAAAATAAACATCATAACTAATCTTATATGATGATATTACTGGAAAAAGCTCATTTAATTGTAATTTTAGCCCCTGTAAAACAAGTTTGTCCTTAACATACATGCCTATGGTCAGTTCTTTTTTGTAAGCATTAAGCTTCAAAATGGGATAAAAGCTTTGCCCATTCATTGCCTGTAATAATGCTCTCATCAAATCCTTTTCAATTTTCACGTCAAAGTACACAGGGAAATGCATACTCTGTACCAACTTGCTAAGAAGCTTAAACTCACTGTCATTTTTTAGCACACCTTGCACTACAAGATTGCCCTTATCCTCTTGTATAGTTAGGCTTGAGAACTTGCCTTCCTCCAAAACGCTTGCCAGTAAGGCCTTGTTATGACTAATTTTATTTGCATTATCACTAATGCTTATAGTTATGCCAAATAAGAGTAAAATTATTATGGACAATAAAGCATAATGCCGCCAACGAAGATATTTATCATCTGTTGTGTTTGGTGTATCTTGCGTGTCATCGCCAACAAAATTGCCACCCTCACCGTCAACATTGTTGTCGTTTGTGTTGTCAATGCCATGCTCAGAGTCTGCATTTATTATTGGAGCAGTGGTCGCTTCAGCCTCATCTTGTAAATCTTTTTGTACTATTTCAGCAAGGTCTGCAGTTTCTCCATAACGAAACCACACAAAGCGCACTTGTCCTAATGAATAAAGCTCTTGAGCCACAAGTTCACTATTATCGGCTAACACTTCATCCTTATGGCTAATATTACCATCTAAGTTTTGAATGTGCACGCTTATTTTGCTATTATCAATATTTGTACTTTCTTGCGTGGGAGTTGAAGTTTCAGGATTTTGTGTAACTAATATACGAATATGCCTTGCTGTTATGCTTTGATCGCGTAGAATAATATCACAAGACATATCCTTACCAAGCACATAAGAACCACTACAAAGACTTATCTCTGCACCAAGATGAATACCAGAAAATATGCGTAAGGAAATACATTCGCTATTTTCATTCATTGGTGCCAGCTCCAGTGCTTGTGTTTTTCTTTGCACATCCACCACCGCTTACTTCCACAGGAGGGACGCGTGCTTCATAATTATCCTGAGTGGGCGAGCGATGAAACGATGCATTATCAGTGTGTTTTGGCACATTGCTTGCGATGTCATTGGCATTGATGATGCGTGGAGTTAGCAATATAAGACGCTCCATCTGCTGTGAACTTTTGGATGTTTTTTTGAAAAGATGTCCAAGAACGGGAATATCTTTGAAAAATGGAACTCCTGACTCTGCATCAACTTCTTGCTCATAATAGTAACCGCCAATAAGTAAGCTTTGCCCTTCGCCAACAACTGCTTGCGTGTTAATCTTAGTTTGGCGAATGGGTGGCAAAGCCCCAACAATTTGAGTTGGGTCATTACTATTGTTTTGATTATCTTGAACATTTACAGCTAGTTTAATTGCTTTTGAACCATCTTCATGATAGATAATATGTGGGGTTACTTTTAATACAGTTCCTGCCTCCACCTTAAAAAGGTCTACGGATTCAGTCCCTGCCACTTGTATATAATAGGTACTAGTATTTTCTAAAGAAGCCTGTATGTTATCCACAGTCAAAACTGAAGGACGACCAAGTACCTTGGCATTGCCATCATTTTGTAAAGCCTCAACACGAGCTAAAAAGTAATCTGAACCCATGGTATAAATAGTAGAAAGCCCTAGCCCGCCAGAGGTAATGGCACCTGGAGTTGGCAAGGGTGTAAATGAACCAGCACCGCCTGATACTTCTCCGCCAATGGTGGTGTTTCCAGATTGCTCTGAACCTTGAAAAGCAAAACCAAGGTCACGATTGAAATTTGAATTTACATCCACGATGGCAGCATGAATTTCAATCAATTCAACTGGCTTATCAAGGTCTTGAATTACTTTTTTATAATAAGGCATACGATACGCTGCATCATTGACAATAACAGCATTTACCCTTGGATCAGCTATAATATTTACCGGCATTGTTTGCGTGGTTGGGGCATTTTGAGTTTGATTTTGATTTGGCTGGTTTTGATTATTCTGCGCAGCCAAACCCTGACCATTTAGGCCCTGAAGGTTTGGAACAGAGGCGGATTGTTGAACAACGCTCATGGATGTGCTGCCACCAAGCACCATGGTACGCAAAATTGTGGCAATGCCAGGTATGGTAATTTGTTGGTCAAGGCTGGTGAGCGTTGTATCATCGGCCCAAGCATACTTGAGCGGAAAAACCTCCATTATAAAATTGGAGGTTTGGCTTTTTTCAAAAACCATTGCCGCTTGAGATATGTTTTCAACATATTGAGGCGGACCAGAAAGAACAAGAATGTTTTTTTCACCAGCAATGCGTGCCTTTAAATCAACAGAAAACACCCCAGAACTTTCAAGCATTGCATAAAGCCTCTCAACGGATGTGGCTGAAGGGGTAATAAATACATCTTTTTTCTCTGAAATATTATAAAAATTAAGCGTTGTACCTTGCCTATACCAAGCAATGCCGAAGGCTGTTTGCATTGCCTCTAAAAAATCCTTGGCTGGCATATTTTCAAAACGCCCACTAATCTGGCCTGTTACCGCTGGAGAAAACGTTGCGGTATAGCCTTGCGAGCGTGCAAATTGCATTAGAATAAGCGTAAGGCTTTCATCCTTTGCATAATAACTAAAGGGAACGGTAAAATCTTTTCCGCTGGCTGCAAATACGACATTTGGTATGCATAAAGATATGAAACAAAACAAAATTATACCACGAAACATAATACTCCAAATGCCTTGTATTGCTTAGTTTAACAAAGCTAGTTGCTTCTTCCACCAAACAAGCTCATTCAAAAAAATTTTAGCTTTTTCTTTAACAACATATTCGCTAGTTATATTGCTCATATTCAACGCAATCATTATACTATTATCACAAATGGATACACTGCTTTGCATTTTTTTGCAAGTGCCAAGGGCTATGCCCGCCACTTTAGAGCAAATTTCTTGCATTGCTTGACCTTGAGGAGGAAGATGCATAAGTTTTCCATATAAAAATACATAATCTCCCCCAGGGCAATGAATGTTCAGGGTAATATCACCTTCAATCTCAAAGCATACCTCATTTTTTTGAGACATGCCTTGCTCTTTCCAGCCAGCGGCCTGAGCTATTATTTTTGTAATGTACTGTAAGTGCATATTTTTCTTTTTTTACGTTAATTTATGGGCACTATGAGCATGATAACTATGCTAAACTTTAGCCCATAATTTTAGTGCGAGTCTGGTTCAAACTCTCAGCCATGGCTTCATAGGTGGATAAAGACTTTTGAACAAGATCTTTTAATGCACCTTCCAAACTCTCTTGACTAGCCATAAGACTCTTTAACATTTCAATATCTTTATCTTTAATTTTATTTTGAGCATCTAAAATTGAACCAGCACCATCACTCGATGCATCTATATTTTTAACAAGAGCTCCCATAATTATGTTAATATTTTGAGCCTTTAGGTTAAGCTGAGTTGCTTTGGCAGCTTCTGCATTTATCTCCGCTTCAGACTTGCCTGCGGCGCCTTTATCAGCAGAAGGTGCAACCTTAGTTGCATCAGTCATTTCATCAGTAACAAACGATATATCTTGTTCTCCATCTGGAACTGCTTTTTCTGCTGCGGCCGCCGTAGTTTGAGGTCCTTCAGTTACCTTGAAAGTTTTCATTTCTGTTCCAAGTGAAAGGTCGTCATCCATACCAACATCAGACTTCAAAGATGTAGTTTTAATATCTGGGACATCGGTAGGTTTTGTTGCTGAACTGTCTGTTTTAGAGCTTGAGCCTTTTGCCACCACAGCAGTTGATGCAATACCTTGAGCAATGCTTAATGTGCCAGAAACAATACCCATGGCCATTTGCGTTGCCGCCTTGGAAATTATGGTAGCAGCTTGACTTTCCATTTGCTCTACAACCATATTTGTTTCAATGGCTCGTTTATCTGAACTTTGTCTGCGCATTTCACTTGCAAAATCAACATTAAACTGCATCATGGTAGCACCTAGCGAAGGTACAGCTGTAAAGTCAAATTTTTTGGCAGCCCCAATACCGCCTTCTCCTTTATAATTGTCAAGTGAACCAGTATCTGCATCTGCTTGTGGATTTTTAAATCCCATAAACTTATCAAAGCTTTTTCCAGGGCTCATTATTATTGGTAAAGCCCCAATGCCTGAATTAAATATTTCTTCAATATGAGGTGGCAGTTCTACTGTGTCCAACTTTGCTACAGGCTTGTTATCATTATTTATATTGCAATCATAAAGATTTGCATTTTGTGCATTATTTACAGAAATTGACATATTATCCTCCAAGTTAAGCTTTAACTCCGCTTGCACCTTGTACAACCATATTTGTTGCCATACAATCATCTATTAATTTTGAAACATCTTCCAAAAGCTTGCTTGATGCTTCTACAGTTGTTTCTAGTAAACCTTGTTCTGTTGCCAAGGCCAGTCTTATACCTTCTAAAATGGCATCAAGTTCTTTTCCACTAGCATCAGATTGTGCTATTTCTTCGCCATAAATGGCATTAGCAATACCCATACCACCTGAGGTTACGCTTATGGTACCACTAACCACCGTGCCGCCTTTAACAGCTTGAGCTAATTTGGGGCTAAGTTCTGCCATCTTGGCTCCACTTGAACCAATACTTCCACCAAAGCTTAGGGCAGCAGCTAGCAAAGTTATGAATAATTCCACACCCACACCAATATACTGGCCAGTTTCTTCTGATGTTCCAGCGGCTTGGGCAATTTCAGAAACCCCTGAGGCTATACTGTATTCACCATCGGTAGCTAAAGAAACAATACTATTGGCACTCATGGCAAGGCTTATTATACTTCCAGCAAGTACAAATCCTGCTCCACCACTAAATAAACCAGCTATGCCTACCAAGGCACCCACAATCACACCACAAATAGATAGGGCTTTCATGATGGGGCCTAGTTTTTTTTGCTTTTGAAATGCCTCAACCCTTTCGCCAAGCTCTTCAATTTGGTTTTCACCAATAATTTTTTTCAATTCGCCTTTATTTTCAAGTCGTTCTATGCCTTGTAAGCAAGCAAGCCTTCTAGATTCATATCCAATGGCAGCCATGAGATTTTCAAGACTTAAGCCAGAGCCTATGGGTATGGCTAATGATGGTAGCTGATCATCGTCATTGCCAGCTTTTGGCTGTGGCGGCGGTGGAGTTTCATCATTAATGCCTAGCTTTCCTTGTTTTGGAGCTACATCATCCGTAGTAATATATTGTGGACTTGAAATTGAACCTATGGATTTATCATAATTTGACATTTTCCACCTCTAGGCGGTCAATTGTGTTAATAATTTTTGAGCCTTATCCTTAATTGTGGCATGCTTATCATCGCCTTGCACGCAAACGTCAGGAATAAGTTTTAGAAATTCAATGGCATCGTCTTGCCTACCAAGTTTTAATAAGCAAAAAACTGAATGATAAAATGGCTCAGGATTACTAATAGCACTTAGCAACATGGCAAGACCATAAACATTAAGAGCGCCTTCATAGTCTGCAAGGGCTTGCTTACACGCACCAAAACCCATCAAAAAGCGGTAGTCGTTATGCTTATACATGCAAAGTGCTTGAAAAATAGTTAAAGCACTTTTGTAATCTTTGTTACCATAAAAATTATATGCAAGGCTGTATAATCCTTCTAAAAACTCTGGTTCAACACCAGCAATTGTTCCCAGTGGCACACCTTGAGCTAAGGCAGTTACAATTTTTTCAAAATCTTCTACACTAAACTCTGTTTTTTGTGTTTGTGTTGTCATAAAATATCCTTATAATTAAATTATATACGCATTGCGCCTTGTCTTCGCACTTGTCTTTGCGGTTTGCTTGTACTTTGCTTGAAACGCGCGGCGCGTTCCTCACCATCTCTTTTTGCATGGCTTTGAACTGCATCCCAAATTTTTTGCAACTCAGGCTCAAGCGTACCTTGCTGTGCTGCTTTAGCAACTTCTTGCATATCTTCCTCAGTGGCACCCAAGGTTTTTTTTGTGGCTTCAAAGTCAGCATCAATGCGATCCATTTCTGCCTTAAGTTCTGCAATTTCTTTTTCAAATGCCATAGCTTCCCCCTAAAAATTTCTTGATATGGTTTGATTTGTATTAAATAAGTCTGATATTGTCTTGGCTGCACCTGCAGAGTATGAATTATATTGCCCCATAGCATCTTGCAGATAAATCATATCCGTATTGTCACTACTTTCAAGCTCACTCATGGCACGGTCAATATTAGCCTTTAAGGCTTCAACGTCTGCTTCCTTATAGTAGTAGTATCCATTTGAATCCTTTTCAATAGGCACTTCTACGCCAATTTTTTCAAAAAATTCGTAAATAAAAATATAATTTGCTCCTGATTCTGTAAATGTGTCGCGTATAGCATGATGTACATATATCTTACCTTCGTCGTTTACTTCATAGATATTAGAATCTGGGTCAAATTTTGCAAGCTGGTCATCTACATGTTCTCTGATAGCTGCAGCTATTTTTTTATTTGTTTCTCTCTCTTCAATTTTCTCCATATAAGCTTCCACATCTACTTTACAAAGCTCTGCTTGTTGCAATTGCAGCATGGCAAACTTATAGGCAATTGGTTTTTTATCTGTGGGTTGTTCTTCTATATCAAACTGCGTAGAGACAGTAAGACCTTGATTTATATTTATATCTGACATATTCTACCTCGTAATTCCTTTATGTGGTTAGCATTGCAGTTAGGAAAGCTGCTGTATCTGTACAAGACTTGTTTGCCCCTTGGGTATATGAATTATACTGCCCCATGAAATCTTGCATCATCACCATATTAGTTTGAACTGAAGTTGTTAATTGTTCTTGAAAGTTAGTTAATGACTTGATTGTCACGTCCCACTCTGCATAATCCCATTTATTATCAGGGAAATTACTATCATATGGGCCAGTTTCTCTAACCAGTTTGAGAACATTGAATTTTTCTCCGCACTTCATATACTCTCTAAATATGTTTAAATTGCCTGCTCCGTCGGGGTTAAGCTTTAAAAATTCTTCCTCGCTGGCATAACCTACTACATTGGAGTAGTTCATATTTACTACTAAACTGTTAACCAATGTTTCATAACGGTCCATATCACCATCAACCAGAGCCTTTTCAACAGATTCAATGCTGCAAATCACCTTGCCATCGGGACTGATAAAATTGCCATCACCATCTGTATAATAAATTTCTTTCAAGGAATTCATTAAATCTTTTCTGACGTTTGCTTCAGCATCATCGCCTGTATATCCTTTTTTTGCATCATTTTTAGCAATGGCGTCAGGGTCATTGTAGGGCTGGACTTCAATGCCATTATCCCTGAGATACTGAATGAGTTTTTCATCAATTACTGTAAACTCGTCATCACCTTTGGCTTCTGGGTCAGTCACACGAATGGAGTTGGCAAGCTCTATTATTTCTGAACATTCCTTTGCCCTTGCTTGTGACTCTTTTATTTGCTCCATATACTCCAAAGCAACAGTCTTGCATGATGCGGCTTTGCTTATTTGCAAAATAGCAACCTTTGTACCAAGCAGAAGAAAGCGCTTAGGAGCAGGATCTTCTGATAAATTGTTTGTAACTAGATTATTATTGATCGTTGTCATTTTTCACACCCTTATTTAATATAATAAAAATCCCTGCGCACCATGATAAAGGTACTGCACATTCTGGGCCAATTGTTTAATGAATTGTTTTATAAGTAATATTTCTCTTATCGGCCACATGCACTCTATTTCAGAGAACGTTGTTGGCGTTAAAACCGCAAACAACGTTGGCGGACACTGTATTCTTAACTTTCATTAATATAGCGAATTTGCATTTTTTACGCAACTAAAATCAATTAAGTCTCTTTTAAGACAATCTATTTTAAGACTGCACAATCTATTGTGCTGAGTCTTTTGGAGCGTTAACGACGGGCAATGCGACCAAAAATCAAGAATAGGCGGAGCTTTTCTTCGCCGTTAACTGATTGATTTTTTGTGTCTTTTGTCCTGCACAGCTAAATTTTCTAGTACATGCAAATTTACTGCAAAAGCACAAAAATAAAGTTAAAAAATAATTGTGCAGGACTCTTATTTTAAAGAAATTAATAATCTTTACGAAATTTGTGCCACTTGGCATATAGCTTGCAGAATATTAAAATAAATGCTAATTGTGCAGTAAGATGCTTATGCTTTTAGTGCAATAAAGTCGGAGATGATATGTCTATTAATTTTAACATACAAAGCAATGTGCAACACACCACACATCTTGGTGCAGGCACTGCCACTCAACAGACAGGGGCATTTATGGGACAAAGGGTTGCCGCTGTGCATAGCCCTCTTTCTCTTTTAGCCCAAGCTGCCGAAGAACTGACCTTTGCCGTAGACACCACTGATGAATTTGAACTTGAAGAGCGCAAAGAAAAAAAGCATCTTGAAGACATCTACCTTGAAAGAGTAGAACTCTATAAGGAAATGATGCACCAAGCAGGACAATCCAAACAAATTGATGCATTTAAAGACGCATTGCGAGCAAATAGAGCTTATGAAAGTAAATGGATATTGGAGCAAGCCTTAGAGCATTTTGAAGACCCATGTGATGCTTGGGTAACCCTTTTGGATGCCATTAATGACCTGAAAAATGAGTCCTCAAGCTCCACAGATGATAACACAAACGCCAGACTTAGCGCATATATGGAAGCCTTGCACAGCCTTGAGGCAAATCAAAGTAAATTCATTGTTTCCGGCTTAATTGCTTCCACCGAAGCCGCAAATTTTAGTGATTTAGCAAGCGACACAGAACTGCGTGACTTTTATAGAGACACAATATTTAACTTCCAAGATGCTCAAGATGTATTTAATAATATTCAGGAAAAATGGAAACATCTTGATGTTGAGCAAGGCATAGATTTTTTATATCATAGTCTTAGCATAGACATTGGTTCAGATAGGTCAAGCATGGACATAGTTCATCTTGAGCAAATTTTTAATAATTTAGGGAAGGTACGCTTATTACAAAGTGCCCATAGTATTTATTCTGACGTTTTGTTGCGTTGGGAAAAAGTACATGAGCAGACCAATTGTCCTTTAAGTTCTGAAGATTTATTAAAGGCCATGCTTGATCTTGCAAAGCAGCGTTATCTTGGAAAAATGCACGTTGACGACATTGTAAAAAAGGTTCGTCCGCCCAGTATAGAGCTTGAAGTTTTATTTTTACAAGACTTGCTTAAGGCTGTGCGCACTACTCCTGCTTTGTTATATGACGGAGATGCTGAATTTGGTAAAATATTAGACGTATTCCAAGTTAGCCTTGATGATGCCATACAGCGCGAAGATGAATATTTAGCTAGCTTAGACTAATAGCTTGCCCAAGGGATTTATATGCTTGATACTGTAATACAAGAGTTTGGACAAAGAATGAACATTGATAACCTCTGTTTAAATGAGCAAAACTTTCTTTGTTTAGATATTGAAAATATAGGACGTTTGCACCTTGAACATGACCAAGACAAAGAGCAACTCTTTATTTGCTTGAGTTTGCCATATCCTGAATATGAGGGTGATATTCCTCGCAAAATATTGGAAGCATGCTCCTATAGACATGGTCATGCCATAGAAATACGCGGAGGGGTTAATGGTGGTTGGGCCATGCTTCTAAGCACCGTGGACTCAAAAAATGTTCAAGTGGCAGAACTTGAAAATACCATACATATACTACACGCCAACCTTGCAAAAATATTTAATAAGTAGAGGGCACTATGCGCGGAATTAACTTATTTGACCCCAACCTTGGTATTCAAAGTATTATTGAAAATCAAGACAATTATAAATTACCTGCGGCTAAGCAATTTGCTACGCCAAATATTTATGATGCCAGCCTTGAATCCACATACAACTTACCAAATATTCAGAGTATGATAGAAGACGCTGTCTGCCCTGATATGGGGGATGGTGAAATTGTGCGTGGTGATGTGCTTTCAGCTGTGTTGCATACTTGTGCCTTAGAATTAAAAAATTCCAGCGATGCTGATGTGCAGGATTTTTTAAGAAATGACCTCTTTCCTTTACTGGAAAACGAAGATCTTTTACGCACATACTATAACCTCATGCTTGGAGGCTAAGATGAGCTATAGCCTTTCTGGAAAAGATAATAAATCCTCCTTGCATGTTTTGGCTTTTTTGTTCTTACGCATGAACCTTTGGGATAAGGCAGAACGTGCTTACAAAACACTCATCGCCATTAGCCCCAAGGACAATATACAGCCAAGATTATATTTAGCCCTTGCCTTCATTGCCATTGAAAGAAATAAAGCTAGAGAATCTTTAAAATATATACATATAGCGTTGCAAAATATGGAAATATCTTCTAAAACTGCCGTTATATATCTATTACTTGCCAAGGCCCTAAAAATGGAAAATCGTGAAGAAGAATCCAAAAATGCCATTGCACAATACTCATACCACTTAAACGAGCAATAAACTACAATGAATGTACTAAACAAACTAAATTCAGCTGTCATTGGCATAACCAAACATAATGACCTTAACATGGTTTTTCTGGTTATTGTTGTTATTGCTTTAATGATTATTCCCATGCCTACGGCACTCATTGACGCTCTTATTGGAGCAAACTTAGCCTTATCTTTTCTAATGTTAATGATGAGCATGTATGTAAAGCACGCCCTTGAATTTTCATCATTTCCAACCATGCTGCTTTTTACCACTCTGTTTCGTCTGGGGCTAAACATTGCCACCACACGCCTCATATTACTACAAGCTGATGCTGGTGAAATTATTTTCATTTTCGGTGAATTTGCCCTTGGTGGTAACTTTGTGGTGGGTGCTGTTGTATTTTTAATCTTAACCATTGTGCAGTTTTTAGTAATTGCTAAGGGCGCTGAGCGTGTGGCAGAAGTTGGGGCACGTTTTACCCTTGATGCCATGCCGGGCAAGCAAATGTCCATTGATGCAGACATGCGTGCTGGTGTCATTGATATGGACGAAGCTCAATACAGACGAGAACAAATTAACCAAGAAAGCAAAATGTATGGCGCCATGGATGGTGCCATGAAATTTGTAAAAGGTGATAGTATTGCAGGCATGGTTATTGCCGTTGTAAACATTATTGGCGGCACAATTATTGGCATGACTCAAAATGGCATGAGTGGGCAAGAAGCTCTTGAAACTTATGGTATACTAACCGTTGGTGATGGTTTAGTCTCACAAATTCCCTCTTTGCTTGTGTCCATCTCAGCAGGCATACTTATCACTCGCTCAGGCGACACCAACGATAACGTAGGAACTCAAGTGGGTGCGCAGTTTTTTGCACAACCCAAAGCCTTGATGATGGCTGGTGCTTTAATTTTCCTCTTTGCATTAATTCCAGGCTTCCCCAAAATCCAATTATTTACCATAGCTCTAATTATTATGGGTTTTGGATATATATTAAAAAAGCTGAAAGACGCACCAGAAGATGCAGATATAAAAGACGAAATTAATAAATCTCTTGCTCCAACGCTCAAAGCTAAAACCCCAAAAAAGCTTTTAACCGCCCAAGACGAATTTGTACCCACAGTTCCAATTATTCTTGATGTTTCTGACGATATTAGCGCATCCATGGACTATATAACTTTAAATGAAGAGCTTATAACTTTACGCAAAACTCTTTATTTTGACCTTGGCGTACCCTTTCCTGGTATAAATTTGCGTGAATCTCCACAACTTGAGGGCATATCTTATGTTCTTAATATTAATGAAATTCCCATAGCACATGGTGCATTTGAAAGGGATATGTTATTTGTAAGAGATACAGAGGATAATCTAAACTTGCTTAATATACCCTTTGTGAAGGGTACAAGCTTTTTACCAGACATTGAGTCCATATGGGTTCCAGCTGAGAAGCAAATAATCCTAGATGGCCTTAGCATAGCATATATGTCCCATGCACGAGTGCTAGCTTTTCACCTATCTTTATTACTCTCACGTCATGCCTCATTGTTTTTAGGCATGCAAGAAACAAAATATCTTCTTGATAAGATGGAAGAAAGCTCACCAGACCTTGTGCGTGAAGCAACACGACTCCTGCCCACACAGCGCATTGCTGAAATATTCCAAAGGCTAATTCAAGAGCAAATTTCCATTCGTAATTTGCGCTCCATTTTAGAAGCGTTAATTGAATGGGCACCCAAGGAAAAAGAAAGCATTATGCTCACAGAACATATACGCAGTGCTTTAAAACGCCAAATTAGTTATATGTATTCTCAAGGGCACAATATACTTCCTGTTATTATTTTGGACCCAAATCTTGAAGAAACTATTCGTAAATCCATACGCCAAACTTCTGGTGGTGCCTTCCTAGCTCTTGACCCAGAAGTAACCAAGAAGTTTTTGCAAAAGTTAAAGGATGAATTTTCAGAAAATCTTAAAAGTTCTCAACGCCTCACTGTTATTGTTTCCATGGATATACGTCGTTATGTTCGCAGGGTTATTGAGGCTGATTTTTATAATTTACCCGTTATTGCCTATCAGGAGTTAACTCCAGAAATTTCAGTTCAGCCTGTATTTAAATTGAGTTTAGATTAGGAATAATTATGGAAATAACACCCATACAACTTGCCACACAATGCCTCTACTTAGTTTTGTTATTGTCATTGCCTGCAATTATAGTCGCCTCTGTGGTGGGCCTTCTTTTAAGCTTAGTGCAAGCCGTTACTCAATTACAAGAACAAACTTTAATATTTGGAGTAAAATTACTTTGTGTTATTTTGACTTTTTTTATTATGGGCGGATGGCTTAGCGCTGAGTTATTGTCATTTTCTCAAACCATATTTTTAAACTTCCATACTCTATAACTTATAAATTTTATTAAATATACAATTAGTTATGGATATTGATGTATTAATAGAAGAACTTAGACTGGCAGACCATGTGCTGGCCATATTGCTTGGCACACCACGCCTATTTATGATTATTCAAATTGCCCCTTTTCTTGGTGGCGCAGTTATAACTGGTACAGTGCGTGTTGCCATATCCATTTCTTTTTACTGTATACTACACCCATACGTTCTAGGCCACATTTTAGACCACAATTTGCACATATATTCCAGCAAGGCTTTAAGCTATGGCTTAATTGTGCTTAAGGAGGTGCTCATTGGTAGCATCTTAGGGCTTTTAATAGGCATGTTGTTTTGGGCAGTGCAAGGCACTGGCATCTTTATTGATAATCAGCGTGGTGCCACTCAGTCCTCAGAACAAGACATACTATCTGGAGATCAAACCTCACCCTTGGGTGCTTTGTTTTTTCAAGCCATGGTTATGGTTATGTTTGCCAGCGGTATTTTTCTGGTGCTGTTGAAAGCCATTTACAGTAGCTACATATACTGGCCTGTAACCTCATACCTACCCATAGGCATTTTTACCCATGAAAACTTTGCTTTATTTTTTGCGGGGCAAGTGAGTAACTTACTCTTGCTCATAGTCATATTTTCTGGCCCCATTATAATAGCTTGTCTTATAGCAGACCTTTCACTTGGACTTATTAACCGCTTTGCCTCACAGCTTAATGTTTATATACTTGCAATGCCCATCAAAAGTGCCATAGCGTGTTTTTTGGCCATATTTTATCTTGCTATGTTGCTTAAATTTATCCAGCCAAGGCTTTATGAAATTGTAAATATGCTTCAAGGGGTAGCTAGTTTATTATGAGTAACAATAAAACAGAACAGCCTACTCCAAAACGCAAGCGTGAAGCACGAGAAAAGGGTGATGTGTGCAAAAGTCAGGATATTGCCTCTGTTGCTACTGTGCTTGGACTTACACTCTATCTTTATTTCATAGGGCCAGATATACTTGAAAGGTTACTGTTTTTAGTAGAATTTCCCATGCTGGAAATGCACAAACCATTTAATGAAATTGCCAGCACCTACTCAAGTATAGCAATTGACACTCTAATTATATTAGTAGTGCCTGTGGTGTGTTTTGTAATGGCCTTGGCCTTAATCTCCAATCTTGTGCAGGTGGGCTTTCTTTATGCGCCAAAGGCCGCCATGCCCAAATTAGAAAACTTGGATCCTGCAAAATGGTTCAAAAAAACCTTTTCCATGAAGAATTTTGTGGAATTTCTTAAAAATGTTGTGAAGGTTATAATACTAAGTCTTGTAACTTGGTATGTATTTGAAAAAAATTTAGCCTTACTATTTCAATTGGAAACTCAAACAATTTATGGCTATTGGAATGTAGTTGGCTCTATACTGTCTGATTTGCTTATAATTACAACTGTAGCCTTTGGAATCATAGCTGTGTTGGACTTTTTGTTTCAAAAATGGAAATATAATAAGGATCACCTTATGAGCATGGAAGAAGTTAAGCAAGAATATAAAGAAATGGAAGGCGACCCTCAAATTAAGAGTAAACGTCGTGAACTGGCAAGAGAAATTGCCACCCAAGACACCATGAGCAATGTGAGACGTGCTAAGGTTTTGGTCACAAACCCTACACATTTTGCCGTTGCACTTGAATATGAAAAGGGCAAAACACCTCTGCCTATTATCCTAGCTAAGGGTGAAGGCCATATTGCAAAACGCATGATAAAGGTTGCCGAGGAAGAGGGCATACCTATCATGCGCAATGTTCCCCTAGCAAGAGAGCTCTTTGCCACTGGCACAGAAAATAGCTATATTCCTAAAAATCTCATCAAACCAGTGGCTGACGTATTACGTTGGGTGCAATCAATTCAAAAGTAACCACCCATAGAAAGGATATTTACATTATGATAACTGGTGAACATAAAAAAATTTTAGAAAAAATAATTAACCTTTGCGACCATATGGCATTTGGCCGTGATATTGATAGTAAAGACCTTTATGCATACACAGTCAAGGGCAAAGCACCTGACCAAGTATTAAGGCTAGCAGAAGCTTTTGGACTCATGCTCGTAAAGCTTGAAATCCGCGAAGAACATGCCGCACGCTTAATTGAGGAACTTCGCTTAAAAAATGCTGAGCTTGAAGACATCAAAGCACATATTGAAAATCAAAATTCCAAGCTTATGGAAATTGTGCAGACAGAAAACAACACTAAAGCCATCATTGGGCAAAGCCAAGGCATTAAAAGTACACTTAAATTTGCCAAAGCTGTGGCGCAACGTCCTGTTAATACTCTATTACTTGGCGAAACAGGAACTGGTAAAGAAAAATTTGCCAAGTTCATTCATTTTAACTCCAAGCGCTGCAAAGGTCCCTTCATAGCAGTAAATTGTAGTGCCATACCTGATGCCTTATTTGAAAGCGAAATGTTTGGCATAGAAAAAGGTGTTGCCACTGGCGTTATGCAAAAAAAAGGTCTACTTGAAGAGGCCCACGGAGGTACAATTTTTCTTGACGAAATAGCTGACATGCCCATTGCTCATCAAGCCAAGATGCTGCGTGCATTGGAAGAGCAAGAAATAACCCGTGTTGGTAGTGCCAAGACCATACCCATTGATATTAAGGTTATTTCCGCTGCCAATGCCAATTTGGAAGATGCCGTTGCTCAAAAAAAGTTCCGCATGGACTTATACTATCGCTTAAACGTTGCGGAAATCAATATCCCCCCATTGCGTGAAAGAGGCGAGGATATTATTATGCTGGCTTCACATTTTTTAAAAAATCATTGCTTACAAATGAAGCATCAAGACCTTGCCTTGCAGCCTCGTGCAAAAGAGGCACTTATGCAATATTCATGGCCTGGCAATGTGCGTGAGTTGAACAATGAGATGGAGCGAGTGGTTGTACTTGCCATCGGAAGTCAGGTTGACGTGCACGACCTCTCCCCAAAAATCGCTAAAAACATTAAATTAAAACCTAGTACCCTTGACGAGCAACCTGCACTGGATAATAGGCAAGCAAGTTCACCTGAAATCATGCAAGAAATGCCCCTAAATTTATTTGACATGGAAAAGCAATGCATTAATGCAGCCCTTAAACAAACCCATGGCAACAAAAGTAAGGCTGCGGAACTTTTAGGTATTACCAGAGAAGGCTTGCGCAAAAAGCTTAACCGCATTGCATAAAACCTTCATGCTTTATTCTAAATAGTCGATGCTGAACAACACGCTTTAGCATGCTGTGTAGAGAGGCACGTTGCCTTCAAATACTACTTTGGGGACGCCAGAAGTGAATACTGGCTATTTTACGGCACTTAAAAGTTTTCCCACGGCATGAGGCTACATTATGGCTTATGCAAAATGTGGTGAGCCGTCAGACCATGTGCCAACAATTCAATAAATTTAAGTTTTGTGATTAAGTTTTATCCTTTAAATAAATGATTAATTAATCATGCTGCTTGTTTTTTAGTCTAAAATTCTTGTAACTTAGATTATACTTTTTAAGACGCAAGGCCATAATTCTTTCGGTAAGGCCAAGCCTTTCTGCGGCATTGCCAAGGTGACCATTTGTTGCCTCAAGGCTTTCCACTATGCAGGCGTACTCTAGCTCATCAATTCTTGCTTGCAGGCTAGAACTTGCAAAAGATTTCATGTTTGCTTCTTCGTTTTTTGCATTTGTTATGGGGCAATTGTTGGCGTGCAAATGTGTTGGCAGATGTTGCGGTGAGATAATTCCATCATCGCTAACCAGCAAAGTCGCACGCTCCATAATGTTTTGTAACTCTCTAGCATTACCAGGCCAATCATAGCGTTGTAGCATATCCATTGTTGTAAGCGAGATCCTTACATTGGTGCGTCCGTTAGCTGCTGCATACTTTTCCATAAAGTGGTTAGCAAGCATGGCAATATCGTTTTTCCTTTCACGCAATGGTGCAAGGGTTATGGGAAATACATTAAGGCGATAATAAAGGTCTTTGCGAAAAGTGCCTTGCTCCACCATATCCTCAAGTGAGCGGTTGGTGGCGGCGATAATGCGCACATCCACTTGACGTGTTTCCATACTACCAAGGCGCTCAAAGCGTCTGTCTTGCAAAACTCGCAAAAGCTTTGCTTGAATAAGTAAACTTAGTTCG
Source organism: uncultured Desulfovibrionaceae bacterium (assembly GCA_964371835.1). Taxonomy (GTDB): domain Bacteria; phylum Desulfobacterota; class Desulfovibrionia; order Desulfovibrionales; family Desulfovibrionaceae; genus CAYJAD01. The sequence goes on along the minus strand of CAYJOP010000002.1, from coordinate 1,469 downwards.
CCAATTTCATCTAAAAAAAGTGTTCCACCATGGGCTAATTCAAAACGACCACGACGCACAGCATTGGCACCAGTAAACGCTCCTTTCTCATGCCCAAAAAGCTCGCTCTCAATGAGACTTTCTGGCAAGGCTGCACAATTTAAGGATACATAAGGTTGCGTGGCCCTTGAGCTTGCGGCGTGTATAGCTTGGGCGGTCAGTTCTTTACCCGTGCCACTTTCCCCACAAATAAGCACCGTCGTTCCAGATGAGGCCACCTGTTCAATTTGAGTATAAACTTGCTCCATAACATCAGAATTCCCCACAAAGGCATGAGGGCGTGGGGCAGTTTTGCTGACTTTATGCATACTGGGGTTTGTCATATAGCTCTGGCGCACTTTAGCCGCACGAGCTAGCATAAAGGCAACAATGGAAAGCAGGCGAGCATCTTCCTCAAGATCTTGATTGTTGGTAAAAAGCCTATCCACACTCAAAGCACCTATCACGTGTTCATCAAGCTTAATGGGAACACACAAGAAAGAAACTTGCTCCTTTTGTAAATTTCTAGACTGAGTACGGTTTAGAAATAAAGGCTCATCAGAAATGCGTGATACAAGCATGGGCTTTCCAGTAGCAATAACTCTGCCTATCACTCCCTCACCTGGCTTATATTGACCACGAGCTTTTTCAATGGGGTCAAGGCCATAGGCTGTTTCAATGTGCATTTCATCACCTTGCGGTGAAATTAGAGTAATGGTGCCTCGCATCATATTTATATGTCTAGCCATGAGTTTTAGCGCACCATCGAGCGTATCTTCCATATGCGCAGCACTATCCAGTAGTTCGCTTAACTCAAAAAGCAGGCGTAGTTCACGTATGTCACCACTTGGACTTGGGCCAATTTGCTCTGTATTTTGATCTTTATTCATGGAAATTCCTTAAATATTACATAGCGGAAGATTTCCTACATAATTGTAGAAAATCTTCCCGCTGTCAAGCTGCTATTATTTTGCAATGCATTTTTTCTATAGTGCAGCGTCACCCCTGTCGCCAGTGCGAATACGCCAAGCGTCTGTAATGTCAGAAACAAAAATCTTTCCGTCCCCGACATTGCCAGTCTTTGCAGCCTGCATAATGGTTTCAATAACTTTGTCAAGAGCTTCATCATGCACTACTATTTCTACCCGAAACTTGGGCAAAAAATCCACTTGATAAGTCTTGCCACGGTAATTTTCTGTATGTCCGCCTTGGCGACCAAAACCACGAGCTTCAAAGTATGTCATGCCGTGTATTCCAATGGCAACTAGTTCATTTTTGACATCTTCAAGCTTACTTGGCCTAATGGTAAGTTCAATTTTTTTCATATATTATTCCTTATAACTATTTTTAATCTTTCTGCAATATTGTGTATTACTGCTCGAAAACTTGTTTTCGCAAGCGGCGCAAATTTGCAAAGCAAATTTGAAGTCTATAGTTGATACGCACGTTCA
>CAYJOP010000001.1:0-72367 GCA_964371835.1 uncultured Desulfovibrionaceae bacterium | reverse complement strand
GCACAGCCCAAAGAAAAAGGGGCTTACAGTTTTTAACCGTAAACCCCTGAAATTTATGGTGGGCCATCAGGGACTCGAACCCCGAACCAATTGATTAAGAGTCAACTGCTCTACCAATTGAGCTAATGACCCACGCGAGAAGGAATTTATATTCTTTCGGCTTTGGGAAGTCAAGACGCTTTTACTTTTTTTTTATTTTATTATATCGTACTGCTATGCGAAAATGTAATTTTTATTTTACTGTTATTGTTTATTTAATGCTTATTATATTTGGGCCTTGGGCTAATATTTATACTAAGGCAGCAACTAGTATGCCCCAAGGTCTTGATGTAAGTATTGAATATTCAAAATATAATTCCGAAGTTTGGGCCATTGTTTGGCTTGATATTGCAGATGAATATTATACCTACGCTCCAGCCGATGTGGAAGATAATAGCATTCGTCCTGTGCATTTAGTTGTTAATGATATTAATGGTAAGCCTTTTGCCGTGCGTTATCCTCTTGGGGTTGAGCGCACGGATTATTATGATAGTTCAAAAATTATTCAATCTTATATTCATAAGACTCCAATTTTTTTAAATCTTGGCAAAGCAAAGTTTGGGACTCAATTTGAAGGTTTATTGCAGCTTTTGCTTTGCTCAAAAAACCATTGTTTGCCGGTTAGTTTACCCTTAAAGTTACAAGTGCCAAGTCTTCTTCCAACACTTGAAGGTAAAAAGTATTATAATGTATGGCAAAAATCCATGCAGCGCACTCATGTTCAGCCAAGGTTATTGAGTCTTGGGGTAGGAAGTGTTGGTGTTTCTCTAAATGCACAAGACAATACACTGGAGCATTATAACTGGGCTTTTGCTCCACGCATTTTTGCAGCTGAACTTGAAGTTACAAGCTTAAATAAGGCCTTAATTCTTGGATTTTTGGCTGGTATTATCTTGAATCTTATGCCTTGTGTTTTTCCTGTCTTAACGCTTAAGGCAAGTTCATTTTTGGCAGCAAGGCAACGAATGGATGATAAAAGCTTAGCTGAATTTCGCATGCAAAACCTGCTTTTTGCCGCTGGAATGTTAAGTTTATTCTTTATTATTGCAGTATTTTTGGGCACTGCTGGTTTTATTTGGGGGCAATTTTATCAAAGCACTGTATTTGTTGTGTTTATGGTAGTATTGATTTTTTTGCTTGCCCTGTCCATGTTTGGAATTTTTAATCTACCCATTATTGACCTTAAATCAAGCCACATGAAATCTCCAAAATTACAAGCATATACAACTGGAATGATAACAACTCTACTAGCAACACCATGCAGTGGCCCTTTGCTTGGTGGTGTTTTGAGTTGGGCATTTACGCAGCCATTGCCCATCTTAGTTGCAACGTTCATGGCAGTTGGGCTTGGCATGAGCCTGCCATATTTATTGTTGGCCCTAAAGCCTGAGTGGGCAAAAATACTACCGCGCCCCGGTGAGTGGATGGTTGTAATTGAGCGTCTTGTGGGATTTTTCCTGCTGGTAACTGCTTTGTATTTACTTTCTATATTGCCGCAAGAAGTGCATATATCCATGCTAATTGGTTTAATATTAATAGCTTTTTGTGCTTGGATATGGGGGCAATTTGCTGGGCTTCAGGCAAGCAAAATAAGGCGAATCTTGCTTAGCATGGGTTTTGTCTTGTGCATAATTGGCGTGGTTTTTTATGTGACAAGCCCACCAGCACCACAAGCAAAATGGCATAACTTTAACCCTAAAACCTTTGAAGCAGAACTTGGTAAAACGCCTATGTTAGTAGAGTTTACAGCGGACTGGTGCCCAAATTGTAAGTTTGTGGAAAAAACAGTGCTTACGCCAGAATTCTTGGAAGAGGCGCAAAATAAATATAAAATTAAATTAGTTAGAGTTGATATTACGCGTAACAACCCAGAAGGTGAGGCCCTATTGCATGCTCTTGAAAGTAGCAGTATTCCACTAACTGCAATATTTACAACAGGTTTGCAAGCATCTGCCCCTATTATCTTGCGTGACATTTATACTCAAGACATGTTAAACGAAGCCTTGGAAAAAGCATTTTTGAAATAATTATCGTATTGCAATTTTGTCTTTTTAATTCATGTATTTATAAAAATAAAAATGCCTTTACAAATACGCAATCTATACTACAATGCCCTTCGTTATTTACTCCCTAAATGTGAAATTATATGTCAATTCTTGAAGAAATACTGCTTAAAAAGCAAAGCCATATCGTTCATAGCGGCATGGCTAGTCGATGCCGTTTGGCCTTACAATACATGCAAGATGGTAAGAGCTCAGTGCTGCTTGCTCGTAATCGAGAGGAATTTGCAGCGGCAAAGGGTTTGTTGACTATTTTTACTCCTGATCTTTCTCAAAAAAATCCAACTGTTACTGACGCTCGGTGGCATTCTCCTTTATTATTTTTGCCTTCTGGCGCCTTGCATACTGGGCATGGTTCTGCTTGGGCTGAACGCATGGCAACTTTTTATGCCCTACAATATGCCAAAGCCAGTTGTTTGGTTACAACTATTGATAATATTTTGTTAAAATACATGCCTCGCACCTTTTTTAACGAGCATGAACTCTGCATGAGTAAGGGTGCGGATTTATCTCCAGATTTGCTCATTGAGCAGGCAGTAGCTTGGGGTTATGAGCGAGTACAAATGGTTACGCGGCCTGGGGATTTGGCTAGGCGTGGTGATATTTTAGATATATTTCCAGCAGGTTATGAAAAACCAATTCGGCTTGAATTTTTTGGGGACTTACTTGAAGACATGCGAATGTTTGACCAAGCTTCGCAACGCTCGCTTGAAAACATTGATGAAATTACTTTAATTCCGCCCATGCCCATTGCAAATGCTTGGTATGATAAGGCATTGGAACGCTGGGAGCGTTTACAAACTAAAGGTTTACTTGATGAAAATGCCATTCACGATTTTAAGAAAAACCTAAATGCTGGCGGGCATAATTTACTACCAGGTGTGTTTTATGATGCGCCTACAGTGCTTGAGGAATGGCTTTCTAAGGACGTTTTGTGGCTTTTACCTGGAAAGGTGGACGTTAAGGATGATGTGGAAACAGCATCTCGCACCCTTGCAGAAAGCCTTGAATCAGAGGATATGAGCCTTGCCCAACCTGCACGCTTTGCCTTAAGAGATGCAGAAAGTGTATTATCACTATGGGATGGAGCAAATGTCATTTACGAAGAGCCGCTTATTATGGGCGGTGGTGAGCATTTTGAAAAATCTATAGAATTAAAAGAACGCCAACTACATGATTTTGCAACTCTTTTTCCTGTAAGTGGGGCAACGGATAGACCGTGGCAACATTTGGTAGCAGGCCTTAAAGACTGGCAGCGCAGTAAACGTCAAGTTTTGCTCTCCTTTAGTTCTGAGCGTAGCAGAGCCAAATTTCTTACCCTAGCTGAGCAAGATGGACTTATTCCACATTTGCGATATATGCCTGAAACTCAAGGCTTATTTGCCTTAATTTCAGCATGGCGTGGTGGTGTGGAGTTAATTTGGGATAATGTGCTCATCTTGGGTGAGGATATTATCTATCCTAAAGCGGAAAAACACAGCCGCACTCCCACTGGGGCATTTAAGGGCTTAAATAATTTTAATGATATAAATGTTGGTGATTTACTTGTTCACCGTGATTATGGAATTGGCCGCTATACTGGCTTATACCGTATGGAGGTGGGCGAGGCTGCCAACGACTTTTTATTACTTGAATATTCTGGCGCAGATAAGCTTTATGTGCCTGCTGATCGTTTATCCTTGGTTCAACTGTTTAAGGGCGGTGATGGTGAGCCGCCGTTGGATAAGCTTGGCAGTACAAATTGGCAAAGTAGTAAAGAAAAAGCCCGCAAAGCCATTGAAAAAATTGCCGCTGACCTTGTGGAAATGTATGCATTTAGAAAGGTTGCCAAGGGCTTTAGTTATAATCCGCCAGATGAGCTTTATGCAGAATTTGAAGCAACATTTGGTTTTGAGGAAACACCAGACCAAGCCAAGGCCATTCAGGATGTGCTTAATGATATGGAAAAACCACAACCCATGGACAGGCTGGTGTGTGGTGATGTGGGCTTTGGCAAAACAGAGGTTGCATTGCGTGCATCATTTAGGGCCGCAGTTGAGGGTAGGCAAGTGGCATTGCTTTGCCCAACCACAGTGCTTGCAGAGCAGCATTTTCAGACATTTAGACATCGCTTGGCTGGTTTTCCTGTGAATGTTGGTTTGCTTAGCCGCTTTGTGAGTAAGAAAAAGCAAACAGAAACTCTAGATGCAGCATCTAAGGGACAAATTGATATCTTAATTGGTACACATAGATTGCTTTCTAAGGATGTGAGTTTGCCAAATCTTGGTTTATTAATACTTGATGAGGAACAGCGTTTTGGAGTTAGGCACAAGGAAAAGCTTAAGGCCATGAAAAAAAATGTGGATGCTTTAACTCTTACAGCAACGCCAATACCCCGCACCTTGCAGCTCTCCATGTCTGGAATTAGGGATTTGTCCATAATTGAAACTGCACCATTAGAGCGCAAACCTGTAGAAACAGCCGTTTTGCAGCGTGATGGAAAAACACTTAAGCAAATACTTGAGCGTGAAATTGAGCGTGAAGGTCAAGTTTTTTGGGTATATAATCGTGTGCAGGGGCTAGAGCGCACCACCGAATATGTACGAAATTTAATACCTACAGCTCGCATTGGCATGGCGCATGGGCAAATGCCAGAAAAATCTCTTGAAGAAACTATGCATAAATTTTGGCATGGGGAGCTTGATGTGCTTGTGTGTACGTCCATTGTGGAGTCTGGTTTGGACTTTCCAAGGGCCAACACGCTAATAGTTGACCAAGCACATATGTTTGGCCTTGGTCAGCTTTATCAATTGAGGGGCAGGGTTGGACGTTCTGACAGGCAGGCATATGCGTATTTTGTGGTGCCAGAGGAGCATAGGCTTTCAGACATAGCGCGTGAGCGCATGCGAATTATCCTTGATTTGGACTACTTAGGAGCAGGATTTCAAGTTGCCATGGAGGATTTGCGCTTGCGTGGTGCTGGTAATATTCTTGGTGAGGTGCAATCAGGTCACATGACTCGCCTTGGTTTGGACTTGTTCCTTGAAATGCTTGAACAAGCTGTTAATAGGCTTAAGGGCACAGGTGTTGATCTTAATGCCGAAGTTGAGTTGAACATTGGAATTACTGCAAATATTCCAGAATCATATATACAAGATGGGCGTGAGCGCCTGCGTTACTATAAAGCTTTAAGCTCAGCAACTAGCGGTGCAGCACGAGAAGATATTGCCCTTGCCATGCGTGATCGTTTTGGCGCATTTGCTGTTGAGTTTGAAAATTTCTTGGCTGTACTCTCATTAAAGCAAAATTTATCCACATTGCATGCTTGTAAGGCTGATATTTTTAGTGATAGAATTGTTGTAAAATGGGACACTGGTAAGCAGAATTTAGACGTGAATAAGCTTATGGAGTATATTAATAAAAACAATGATGTACGCTTGCTTCCTCCGTCTGGTATAGAAGTTAAGTTTAATGAAAATAACATACCAATGGCAACTAAACTTGAAGAGGTGGGAACATTTTTAGCTAGCTTAAAAATTACTCAACCAAGTTCTGAGCCAGAAAAAGAGTTTTAATCTGAACGTTTTTTTGTTATAATTGGTAATTGATTTTCTAAAACAAATAAATGGAGTTATATAGTGTACTTAAAGAAGTTTAGTTTGTTCTTACTTGCATTATTGCTTTTGGGTGGTTGTTCTAATGACACATTGCCTGATAATGTTGTGGCAACTGTTAATGGCAAGCAAATTACTTTGCACACCGTGCAAACATTGCAAGAGATTGAATTTATAGATTTTAGTAGTACCAGCAAGCCTTCATTAAGAAAATTGCGCAATCAATATGGAGTTACTCTTTCAACAATTATTTTGTATGAAATTATTTTGCAACACCTTGAGAGCCAAAGAATAGGCGTTACTGATGAAATGGTTGCTAAGTATGAAAAAGGTTTGCTTGAAGGTTATACTAAAGAAGAATTTGATGATTATATTACTAAAAATGCCATTGATGTTGATACTTGGCGCACTTTATTGCGTTACCAACTAGCTGTTGATGTTTTCAAAAATATGGTTTTAAAAATATCATATGTGCCCTCGGTGGAAGAGGTAGAGGCTTACTACACCACACATAAAGATAAATTTAAGATTGGTCCATCATATACTTTACATATTGCTTCAAGTGCTCAAAAAGAGGTTTTAGATCATATAAATAATTTAGATGAATTACTAAAAAACAAGGCTAGATTTGATCAATATGAACTTAATGTAACTGAAAATATGATGCCAAAAAATGCAACTGAACAGATATTAGCCCTAGCTGAAAAGCAATGCACTGAAGCTATACAAGAAGGTGAGATTTTTCTTCGTATTTGTTTAGTAAAAAAGAATAAAGGTGAAAATATTTCCATTAGCAAGGCCTATTCTTATATTGAAGATCAAATTTTTGAGCAGCGCATGGGTGAAATGCTTAATAATTGGCTTGAAGAAAATACAAAAAATGTAGAAATTAAAATTTCTAAACACTTAATGAAAGAAATTATCAAAATTTAGTTATTTTAATGTGTTAATTGGATTAACCCTAAAAGAGCATTGCATACGGTTAAAAAAAGGCATATATAGCCACTAGCTTTTTTATTATAATAAATTAATCAAAATAGAGAGGTAATGATTTTGAAGAAAATATTATTTGCTTTGATTTGTACGTTTTTTACTGCTTCTACTGCTAATGCCGCAACAATAAATAAAATAGCTGCTGTAGTGAATGGGCAAATGATTTCATACTATGATTTGCAACAAGCTGCCATGCCTGAAATTAAAAAGCAGAAGCTTGATGTTAATAAAGCTGCTCATAAAGAGAAAATTGAGGCACTGCAAAAAAAAACGCTTGATAATATAATACTTGAAAAGCTTATTTCCAGTGAAGCTGAAAAACTTAAAATAACTGTTTCTGATACTGAAGTTGAAGAAGAAATCAGCCGTATTATGCAACAAAGTCGTCTTTCAAAAGAGGCTTTTGAAAAACAGTTAGAAAAAGAAGGTCTTTCCATTAAGTTTTTGCGTACTCGCATTTATGGCACAATTTTACATCAAAAACTTATGAGCATGATGGTTGGGCGTAAAGTTGTTGTTAACCAAAATGAAATTCAAGCTTATTACAATGAACATAAAAGTGAGCTCAAAAGTAGTACAGATTTACAACTTGCCTTATTGATATATCCTGACTCTTCAAATGTGAGAAAGCATGCTGAAGATATTGCCAAAGATACTAGTAAGTTTGAGCAAATTGCCAGAGAAATTTCAGAAGGTCCAAATAAGGAAAATGGCGGATTTTTGGGTCCTGTGCCAAAGTCTAAACTTGAGCCAGCTTTAGCAAATCTCATTGCTTCACTAAAAGATGGGGAAGTGACACCTGTTATTACCTTAAATAATAAATTGGCACAATTTAAAGTGGTTAAAGCAGCCTCTGATGGCGGCCCAATGACCTTTGAAGAAGCAAAGCCAATAATAGAAAAAATATTGCGTGAACCAAAGTTAAAAGAGCGTTTTGAAGAATATATTAGTCAATTGCGTAGTAAAGCTATGATTGATATTCGTATCTAGTACAATATAACTAAATTAGAGAAAATAATATGAGCATGACTCTTATTGAACTAGGCAGTATCTTGCGTTTAGAGCGCGAGAAAAAAAATCTTAGCATTGACGACGTTGCAAATCATTTAAAAATTAGCGCTCGCATTTTGCGAGCGTTGGAATGTGCTGATAATGAATCCTTACCACATAGCGTTTATGTGCGTGGATTTGTGATTTCTTATGCTAAAATGCTTGATATTGATACTGATGAGCTATTATCAGTTCCTGAACTTTATGAAGAAAGTGAAGAACCCTTAAATAGTGATATTAAATTTTATGACACTGGACACTCAATTAGCAAAAATAAAATCATTTTTCTAGTTTTTATCAGTCTATGCTTATTGCTTGGTGGCTTTATTTGGATGAATAGGGATGCTGATTTGTTTTCAAAGCTTAAAAAGGATCACCTAGAGACAGCTCAACCAGCTCCAGAATTGGATTCATCTGATAAAAGTCAAACATTTAATGATGTTAAAGACACTGAAAATCAATCAAAAGAAAGTTTAGAAAAAAATTCACAAATTTCTAATGAAAAAAATGATAATTTTCAACCTACTGATAATACAGATAATGAAGTAGAAAAAGAAAATATTACCAGTAATACTGAAAATGAAACTCAAGGAGAAGTTAATACTGAGCAGATAACTGTAGAAAATGAAGATAATAAAGCCAGTGCTACCACGGATAGTTCGGATAATATTAATGAAAACAGATTAATACAGGAAGATGCTCCGGTATTGGATGGCACACATAGGGTTATTATTACCGCAGTTGCTGAGTGTTGGGTTGATTCAAATGCCGATAATGCTGATACAAGGCAATTTTCATTACAATCTGGAGATACTTTTGCCCTTACCTTCAATGATAGCTTGGTTTTAAAGCTTGGTAATGCTGGTGGGGTGCGTATACGCTATAATGGTGAGGAAACGGATATTCCTGGTAGAGTTGGAGAAGTAAAAACTTTATATTTTCCTCCAAAGCAATAGCATTATTTAGGTATTTTACATGGAGTGGAATGATTCTGCCATTGTGCTGCATGTGGGGCGGTTTCGTGAAGCTGACATGTGGTTAAGATTGCTTTCTCGAAAGCATGGTTTAGTAACGGTTTTTGCATTTGGGGGCAGTCGCAGTCGGCAACGTTTTTGCGGCTGTCTTGATGTTTTAAATACGCTTACTTGCAGGGTAAAAAGCTCACGAAATGGCCAGTTTTTATCCCTTGAAGAAGGGATTTTGGTTAAGGGGCCACAAAATTTGCGTAAAGATTGGGCGCGCCTTGGTATGTTCATGAATTGCATACGTTTTTTGGAGACCATTGGCATTACTCAAGATGCCACAAAGTCAGCTTATGACCTTATGCAAGATATGTTTAGTTTTTTTGAAAATTTAGACGCTCCACACACCCTATATCCAGTGCTTTTTCGCTTGCGTATGGCTTGTGAACAGGGCTTTGCCCCTGCTTGGCATGTGTGTAGTATGTGCGGGCAAAGTTTAGCTGGTGGGGATATTATTTTTCATATGGATGAAGGCATATCTCGCTGTGTAAATTGCAGTGACTTTAGGCGTTTAAGCTATGAAATAAAATTGCCAGCAAATACATTAAATGCCTTGCATAGGGTGGAAAGTAGCCCACCACTTGATTGGAATGTTAATGACTTGAGCTTTGAGGAGCGCCAAGCTTGCTTTAGGGCCATTGATGGTTTTGTGCAATACCATCTAGGCATCGCTTGGGATGAAGGACGCTTTAAGCGTGTTTAAGGCTAATAAGCTATTATTACTAATAAAATTAATTTATTAGTAAAAACATATAAATACTTTAAGGGATGCACAATGTACTTTCAGGATATTATCCTAACACTTCAAAATTTTTGGGCAAAGCATGGTTGCGTTATTGAGCAACCCATGGACATTGAGTGCGGCGCAGGCACATTTAATCCGCATACATTTTTGCGTGTAATTGGGCCTGAGCCTTGGAATGTGGCCTATGTTGAGCCATCGCGCAGGCCCACTGATGGTCGCTATGGTGAAAATCCAAACCGCTTGCAGCGATATTTTCAATTTCAAGTAATCTTAAAGCCTTCACCTGAAAATGTGCAAGAGCTTTACCTAGAAAGCCTTGCAGCACTTGGTTTAAATGCCAAAGAGCATGATATTCGCTTTGTGGAAGATGACTGGGAGTCACCAACCCTTGGTGCTTGGGGGCTTGGTTGGGAAGTGTGGTTAAATGGTATGGAAGTTACACAATTTACATATTTTCAACAAGTTGGCGGACTTGACCTTAGCCCCATTAGTGTGGAGCTAACCTATGGCTTAGAGCGCCTTGCCATGTATTTACAGGGTGTTGAGTCAGTTTATGACCTTAAATGGAATGAGCATGTAACTTACGGACACCTATATCATCAAAATGAAGTTGAACAATCACGCTATAATTTTGAAGAAAGTGATGCAGACATGCTATTGCAATTTTTCAACTCCTATGAGGCTGAGTGCAAAAAGTTAATTGAGCTTGAATTGCCGTGGCCTGCATATGATTATTGCTTAAAATGTTCGCATACCTTTAACTTACTTGACGCTCGTGGAGCCATTTCCATTACTGAGCGCACAGGTTATATTGGCCGTGTACGAAACCTTGCATCAGGTGTGGCAAAGCTTTATGCGGCCCAGCGTGAGGCCCTTGAATATCCAATGTTGTCTAAGTAGAGGAAATATATGTCTTTATTTATATTAGAAATTGGTAGTGAAGAGTTGCCAGCCCGCTTTTTGCCCACGCAAAATACAGAGCTTTATAATCGTTTTATGGCTGCATTTGAAGAAAATGCTATAGCTTACGGTAATATAAAAGTATTTAGCACACCTCGTCGTGCTGTGGTCATGGTGGAAGATATTGCAGCCATCCAGCAAGAAAAGGAAGAAGTCATCGCAGGCCCGCCAGTGCGTGTAGCTTATGATGCTGATAATAAGCCCACCAAGGCTTTAGAAGGATTTTTGCGTACCAATGAGGTAAGCCTTGAGCAAGTTTTCACCACAGAAACAGAAAAAGGCCCATACATTGCTGTCAAAAAGCGCATGGGTGGCGCAAAAACTGTGGATTTATTAAAAGAAATCTGCCCATCAATTATTATGGGTCAACCCTTTGCCAAAAAAATGCGCTGGGGAGCTTATAATACTGCATATGCAAGGCCTTTGCGTTGGATTTTGGCTCTTTTTGATGCTGAAGTTGTACCCTTTGAAGTAGGGCATTTGAAATCTGAGCGTATAAGTTGGGGCCATCGTATTCATACTGAAAATGCTGGCGATTTAATAACAATTTCAGTGGATGATGCGAAAAATTATCTTGATACTATACGCAAACAAGGTGGGGTTGAGCCTGTGGCTGAGCTTCGCCGCAAAGCTATTATTGATGCAGGTAATGAGCAGGCTAAAGCTGTTAGTGGTAAAATACTTTGGAAAGACAGTCTGTTAGATGAAGTCCAAGGTTTATGTGAGCATGCTGTGCCCTTGCTTGGTAATATTGATGAGTCATTTCTTGAAGTGCCACGCGAGGTGCTTTTAACCAGCATGGAGAGCCATCAAAAAAGCTTTGGGGTGGAAGATGCCAAGGGTAATTTATTGCCGCATTTTTTAACTGTGCTTAATATGACACCGCTTGATAAGAGCATTGTGCAAAAAGGGTGGGAGCGTGTGCTTCGTGCTCGCCTTGAAGATGCACGTTTTTTTTGGCGTAGTGACTTGGAAGATAGCCTTGATAATTGGCTAAAACGCTTAGATAGTGTTATATTCATTGGGCCGCTGGGGTCTATGGGTGATAAAACCCGCAGAATTGAAAAACTTTGCACTTGGCTTAGCAAAGAATGCGGCCATGCAAATATTGACCATGCAGCCAAGGCTGGCCGTCTTTCTAAGGCTGACCTTGTGTCTGGTATGGTGGGTGAGTTTGACACCTTACAAGGCATTATGGGCGGAATTTACGCTGGCAAGAAGGGTGAGCATGCAGATGTTTGCAAGGCCTTGCAAGAGCAATATTTACCAGCAGGGCCTGACAGCCCTGTGCCTTCAAGCTTGCTTGGGGCAATACTTTCAATAGCTGATAAAGCAGACAGCCTAGTTGGCTGCTTTGGCCTTGGTATGATTCCCACAGGCACAGCAGACCCGCATGCCTTGCGCCGTGCAGCCCTTGGCATTGCACGTTGTGTGCTTGAATTTAATTTGCCCATCAATGTGCAAGCATTATTTAAGCAAGCGCATGAATTATATGGTGATAAAAATTGGAAATTGCCAGCCGATGAATGCTTAACTAAGCTTGATGAATTTTTTGCCGCAAGGCTTAAAAATTATTGGCAAGGCAAGGGTGCTGATACATTATTGGTTGATGCTGTGCTAAATGCAGATTCAACAGATGTTTGCGCCGCCAAAAAACGCCTTGATGCTTTGGAGTTATTGCAAAAAAGTGAGCGTTATACTGAAGCTGTACAAACATTTAAGCGTGTTTCTAATATTGTGCGTAAGCAAGGTGGGGAGCAAGAGCTTAACGGCGCATATAAATCTGAACTTTTGGAAGAAGATGCAGAAAAAACATTGGCTAAAGCCTTAGATTCTGCCTTACCAAGCTTTGATAAACTTTGGGCTGAGGGTAATTTTAAGGATATACCACAACTATTATTGGACATTCGCCCAGCAGTGGATGGTTTTTTTGATGGGGTTATGGTTATGTGTGATGATGAAAAATTACGCCAAAACCGCCTAAATATGCTTAAAGCATTGATGGATAGAATGGGCAACTTTGCAGATTTTTCAGCTTTGCAAGTTTAATTGTAAAAAAACTATTGACAAGAATGTGAAAAGACGATAGTCACTCACGTTCGTTAATTGTAAAAAATGCTGTAGCCAAATGTCTTGGTTTTAAGCGTAGTATATTTCAACTATTTGGAGGAAAATGTGGCTAACCATAAGTCTGCCATCAAGCGTCACAAGCAAAGTCTTGTTCGTGCTGAGCGTAATCGTGCTGTTCGTAGTCGTGTGAAAAACGTTGTTAAAGATGTTCGTGCAGCTATTCAAAGTAATGATAAAGAAGCAGCCGCAAAGGCTCTTTTAGTAGCTACTTCTGTGCTGGATAAAGCGTCAACCAAGGGTGCTATGCATTGGAAAAAAGCTGCTCGTAAAATTTCTCGCCTTGCCGTGGCCGTTAACAAAATCGGCACTGTAGAATAGTTTTACATTAAAAAATTATTTAAAAGCCCGCAAATGCGGGCTTTTTTGTGCAAGATTTATGTTAATGCAAACAATACACGGCGTATTCATTAGTGGAACTGGCACAGATGTTGGTAAAACCATTGTTACAGCGGCCCTTAATCGTGCCCTTTGGTCTTGGCATACTGCCAACTTTAAAGCCTTTCTAGCCATAAAACCCATTCAAACTGGCGTTAGCTCAACGCAAAATGCTACTACAGGCATTTTAGATAGTAGCATTTATACTCATGCCCTTGGCCACATAAAAGTTCCTGATATTTATAAACCAAAAACCATACATTCTTTTACCCTGCCAGCTTCACCTCATCTAGCTGCAAAAGATGAAAATAAAAGCCTTTGCGTCAATAATTTATGCTCAGAAATCACAAGTTTACAAAGTGAAAATGTACCCATGCTCTTGGAAGGGGCAGGGGGAGTTTGCGTTCCTCTAAATCAAGGCGAAACCAGTTTAGATTTAATGCAAAGTCTTGCAATGCCTGTACTATTGGTAATGCATAATACTCTTGGCGCACTTAATCACGTCTTGCTTAGCCTTGAAGCCTTAAAAATGCGTGGGCTTAAAGTTATTGCCATTGTAAGCACAGAAAAAGAAAAACATAACAGTATAATAAAACAGGATAATATTGCTTTTCTAAAAGAGTATGCTCCGCATATTCCCATATATTCTTTGCCATATTTAAAAGACTTAGCAAGTAATTGTGAACAAGTCTGGAGCATGGCTGCCAATGCCCTTGCACCACTTGCAAAAGAGTTGGTGAGTTTTTGGAAAAAATCTTACGAAATTGCACTAAGGCAAGAAATAACATCGCAATCTGACCTAATAAATTGGGATAAGGCTCATTTGTGGCATCCTTATACCTCTGCCATAACTCCGCTACCTGTGTATGAAGTTAGTCATACCAAGGGAATGCATATATATTTACAAGATAGGCATGAACCGTTGGTGGACGGTATGTCCTCATGGTGGTGTGCTGTGCATGGTTATGGGCATGAGGAGCTTATAAACGCCGCACAAAAACAGGCAAAGCATATGTCTCATATTATGTTTGGTGGCTTAACCCATGTACCAGCAGTAAATGCTGCCAAAAAGCTTTTGCATCTTTTTGAAAATTGTGGTCTAGGCGAGCTTTCACGAGTTTTTTGGGCAGATTCTGGCTCTGTAGCCGTGGAAGTTGCACTTAAAATGGCCCTGCAATATCAACAAGGCCGTGCTGAAACACAACGCACCAAGTTTTTAAGCCCTCGTGGTGGCTACTATGGCGACACCATGGGGGCCATGAGTGTTTGTGACCCCATAAATGGTATGCATAGGCTTTTTAATGATGTTTTAACTCAGCATATTTTTATACCTCGCCCGTCATGTGCTTTTGATGGAAATATAAATAATTCCTTTGATAGTAATTGCTTAACTGAGCTTGAGCAAGCTTTTAATGAATATGGTAATGAACTTTGCGCAGTTATAATTGAGCCCATTGTGCAAGGGGCAGGTGGCATGTGGTTTTATGATCCACGCTACTTAATGCATTTACAAAAGCTGTGCAAAGAACACCATGTGCTTTTGATTTTTGATGAAATTGCCACTGGCTTTGGGCGCACTGGGAAGATGTTTGCCGCTGAGTGGGCAGAAATTTGCCCAGATATTTGTTGTGTGGGCAAAGCATTAACGGGTGGCATGTTAAGCCTTGGGGCAAGTATCTGCACGGAAGATGTGGCAAGCGGCATTTGTGCCCATGAGCAAGTATTTATGCATGGCCCAACCTTTATGGGCAATGCCCTTGCTTGTGCTGTGGCTTGTGCATCACTTGACATATTTTCACGCAATCATTGGCAAGAGCAAGTGTTGAACATAGAAAAAGAATTAAAACAAAACCTTGAAGAATGTGCAAAGCTTGAAGGTGTTGCAGATGTGCGTGTGCTTGGGGCCATTGGGGTTGTGGAGATGCAAAACCAAGTTAATGTGGCGGCATTGCAAGAATTTTTTGTGAAAAATAATGTATGGATTCGCCCATTTGCAAAACTTATCTATATTATGCCACCCTATATTGCCACAAACTTTGACATAAAATGTTTAAGTCATGTCATCATCAAAGCCATTAAATTGGGAGTGCATAAAGTATGATTTGGTTATTACTTTATGCCTTGTTGCTCTTTGCACTCTCATTTTATAGCATTGGCAAAAAATCACTTAAAAGTGCAACAAAACAAGAAGTTTATGAAAGTTTTTTCATTAATAACAGGCAGTCCTCAGCTAAGGAAGTTGGTTTTTCCATAGTGGCATCATGTGTTGGGGGTTCTGCAACGCTTGGCATGGCAGGTCTTGCATGGCAAGTGGGCACGCCAGCATTTTGGTGGCTTGGCACAAGTGCCGTGGGGCTTTGTGTTTTAGCCATATTTCTTGCATCCAAGGTGCGTGAAAGTGGCGCTTACACCTTACCAGAAATGGTTAAAACATATCTTGGCCCACAAGCTAGACCCTTAACTTCAATCATAATTATTTTAGCATGGTTAGCCATAACTTCTGCTCAATTTAGTGCCATGGCGGCATTAATTTTACCGCTTATGCCAGAGGCCTTGGCCTTTTTGCCAAGCTCATTTGCAGATACTCTTGCTAGATTTGATGCCTTTACCTTATCACTTTTATTGGGTGCAAGCATTGTTATAATTTATGCTTGTATTGGCGGACAAGCTGCTGTTATTAAAAGTGATATTTTGCAATATATTATTCTTATGTTAGCTTTAATTCTAGCTTTAGCCTTGCTTACACTCAATATCAACGAGCAAGCAATCGTAAATCCTTTAAGCGTCGTTCCTTTAGAATTTGTGAATGCTGACTTTACTTTAAGTAAATTTTCATACTTTTTGTTAATTCTTGGTGGTAGTTATGTGGTTTGCCCCATGCTTTTTGCACGTCTTTATAGTGCAAAAAACAGTAACGCTGCAAAAAAAGGTACATTATTAGCTGTTTTTGGCTTGATTATCACGGCTGTGCTTATAGTTTGCCTTGGCATTATATGCAGGGCATTTGTGAGTGTGGATATGCTTACCATGACTCCTGAAAAGGTACTTACAACAGTGCTTTTTGAGCAGCTTCCACCTTGGGCCAGGATCTTTGCATTTTTAGGAATTTTTAGTGCGCTTATATCTTCTGTGGATTCAAGCTTAATTACTGCGGCGACTATTTGTAGTAATGATATTTTGCGTAAAAAGAGTACAAATATATGTAGGTTTTGTATTGTGTTAATGGGTATTGGGGGCGTTATTTTAGCTTTGAGCGGTAAGGGAATTTTACAACTTTTGCTTATGGCAAATGATATATATGTTTGTGGGGTTGTGGCACCTGTGTTTATGGGCATGACACTGCATAAATGCTATAAATTACAGCATATTGGCATGTGTGCGGCAATAATTGTTGGTGGGACTTTTGGCCTTGTGGCGGCCACTAGTGGGAATAGTTTATACAGTTATTTAGGAGTATTATCAGCAATTATTCTTTCGCTATTATCCATTAAAAAAAGGCAAAAGGCAGTTTGCGCTCATTAACATTTTACCGCAATGGCCCTTTCCACAAAGCTAAGGGCTTCTGTATAAAGGCTATCGCCTGCATAGGGTGTTAGAACTCTTGTTCTGTTAACGCCTACCATTAAAGATATAATTACTTGAGCAGTTTCTGCACTGTTTAATTTGCCAATGCTTCCATCATCAATACCGCGTTGTAAATGTTTTTCAAGCTCTTTATATACTTGCTCAAAGCTCTTGGTCATATGGTCACGATCAGCAGTGGTTTTCATGTCACTATAGGGTGAACACCTTACCAGCACAAGCCAGTTGGAATTTTTATCAATGGAAAAATCCAAATAAGCTTTGCAAAAGTTCATTACTGAGTCATAGCCAGTGTCACCCTTGGCTGTGGCTTCACGCAAAGCAGCCAAGAAATTATCAAGCACATCAAGAGCAGCAGCAAGAAAAAGCTTTTCCTTATTGCCATAATGATGAGTCAAAAGACCAAGGGCAACGCCTGCTTTTTCAGAAATTTTTTTAAATGTTGTTTCCACATAGCCATATTCGCCAAAAAGCTCTTTGGCGGCTGTTAGTAGGGCGTCTTTCTTGGTTTGCTGCATGGTAATCCTGTATAAATTGGTTGCTCAAACAATATTTTTGCTTACTAGTCTTTTCGGGCAAAGAAGTCAATTAATTGTTTGATTAAAGGTATTCAGGGCTAGCAAAATCATACAAATGCCCATAAAAATACCAAATCCAAACACAGCATTAAATGCACCACCTAAGAACAAATAGCCACAAAGAAATGGGGCAAAGCTTTGGGCAAGGCGCAGTATTGTGCCGTTGGCAGCCATGAGTATGCCACGTCCACTACATGGAGCAAGGCTTGTCAGTGAGCTCATGACAGTGGGATAGCTGAAACCTTGGCCCATGCCATAAAAAAGAACTGGTATGCTTAAAAGCCAAACGCTTAGATTATTTGACCATAACAATAGGCTAAGCATTGATAAAATAAAGAAAAAAGCACCCATGCAAACAGTTAGTCGTGCGTTAAATATTTTTGTTAGTGGGGCCAAAAAAAGTGTAGCAAGGGCTGTGCCTAATGAGGCAATGGCAAAAAGCATACCTATTTGAACTGGGCTTGCAGAATAATTACTACTTGTAAACAGTGGAAAATATGTAATCATTGGTCCATATAAAATACAAAAAGCACAAAGTGTTAAGCCAAAGTGTAGCAAGGTATTTTTTTGTAAAATAAAACCTTTAACTTCTTTAGCATAAACTTGCATGCTGCTGTGTTGCTTAATATTTGGAATTTCAGTAAAAAAAACAAGAATTGCCACTGGTATGGCTAAAAGTGATAGTCGTAGCGACCATTGCCAGCCAATTTCACCTAAAATACCACCCAAGGCAGGAAAAATTGCCGCACCAAGGCTTAAGGCAGTGGCGGCTTTTCCCATGATTACTAGCCTTTGAGTATCATCTTTATAGATGTCGCCCACAATAGTTGTGTATAAAACCCCAAGGCAAGCTGCACCACAGCCTTGCAATATGCGCCAAAACACAAAAAATTCTATGCTATTACAAAATGATGCCCCAAGACCACCAAGGGCAAAAAGCACAAGGCAGGGCAACAAAATAGCCTTTCTGCCTAATCTGTCAGACAATATGCCACCCACAGGGGCCAGAAAAATTCCAGGTAAGGTAAATGAATATATAAATATACCAAGATAAGCTTCTGGTATATTTAGGCTAATTGCAAGGGCAGGTAGCACTGGTAAAATACTAGAAACGCCCATGACCGTAATTAGGGCAGTGCTATAAATTAATATATTTTGGCGGCTCAAGCCCGTCGTCCTTTGCGGCGGTTGCTTTCTTCGGCATAATCCCCAAGTAATTTCAAACGTCTATCCACAAGGTCATAGAGAGTACCAGTGGTAAAGGTGTCGTTTTTTCTTCTTTTGCCCACAGGCATGCCCATAAGCAGTTCCAATGCTTCATCAATATGCTTAACAGGATAGATAGCAAACTTTTTCTCATTTACTGCATCTAAAATATGCGGGGCTAGCATTAAATGTTCAACATTATCATATGGTAATATGACCCCTTGCGTGCCAGTTAAGCGATGCCTTGCGCATACTTCAAAAAAGCCTTCAATTTTACGAGTAACGCCGCCCACGGCCATAATTTGACCTGATTGGCTAACTGCACCCGTGAAGGCTAAATCAAGGCGTACCGGCACTTCTGCAATGGCAGAAAGCAAGGCCACAAGCTCAGCACCTGAGGCTGAGTCGCCTTCAATGCCAGCATAGCTTTGTTCAAAATATAGACTACCTGTAAGCACAATGGGTCTGCGCCTTGCAAATAATGAAACTAAATAGCTTTTTAATATCATCATGGCCTTGGTGTGGATTGGGCCACCAAGCTCAGCTTCACGCTCAAGGTCAATAATTCCACCATGCCCAACGCCCACTGTACAAGATATTTGATGGGGTAGGCCAAACTCAAAATCACCATGAAAGCTAACAGACAAGCCATTTACTTGCCCAATAGCATTGCCAGAGGTGCGCACTTTAATAAATTCTCTATCGTACTCCTCCATGAAAATTTCTTCCACAAGATTTGCACGATAAATTTTATCCACAAGGGCTGCTTCTAGGGTTTCATGGTTTACCATGTCCAATTTATTCTTGGTGGCAAGGGTTGAGGCCTCAATCATAATTTCACGAAGTAGTGGAAATTTTAAGCTTAATTTGCGTTGATCCTCAACCAAACGTGAGCCATGACCCACAACCCAGCCAAGGCCACTTTTGTCAAAGGTTAGCAAATTATCATCTTCAATAATGCGTTTAATTCTATATAAATATGACTTAATGGTCGAGGTATTTCTTTCTGTTTGTTCTGAAAGATGCGCTTTAATTCTAAAGAGTTTGCCAAACCTTTCGTCACTATTTAGCAAGGTTTCATAAAAACCATCGCTACCTATTAAAATAATTTTTACATCAAGATTAATGGGTTCAGGCTCAATACCCTTGGTGCGAATGGCACTGTCGTGGCCCTCGCCAATGTCTTCAATGCGGGCAAGGCCAGTGCGCAAAGCTCTTAATAAACCCTCCCAAGCATGAAAATGCTGTAAAACATCCTCCACCCTTATGAGCAAATAACCGCCATTAGCTTTATGTAAAGACCCAGATTTAATGAGCTTAAAGTCAGTAATAAGTGTGCCCATTTCAGACTCACGCTCAATACAACCAAGCAAGTTTGAAGCAGTGGGATTATCCTCCAATATAACTGGTGCGCCCTTTGTATTTGTATTATCCACAAAAATATTAACGTCATAGCGTGAAGGGTCAGTTTCATGCATTTGTGGATTCATGGACAAATCACCCATACCAGCAAGGGGAATGGCTTGCGGTGATGATTGGTCTTTTGTCATGAAATTTTCCACATTATCAAGGATATTTTCCCATAATTGTTTAAAATATTCTTCCAAAGCTTTGCAAGGATATTGCTTTAAGCATTGCTTTTCAGCAGGGGCAAGAATTTCAGTTAAGGCTTTTTTGGCAACATCTTGTTCAAGCTCTCTTTCTTGCTCGCGAAAGCCTTGCTCTGCACGGCTTAAACGACGCATTAGTCC
Organism: uncultured Desulfovibrionaceae bacterium; assembly: GCA_964371835.1. Taxonomy (GTDB): domain Bacteria; phylum Desulfobacterota; class Desulfovibrionia; order Desulfovibrionales; family Desulfovibrionaceae; genus CAYJAD01. The sequence goes on along the minus strand of CAYJOP010000001.1, from coordinate 52,283 downwards.
GCTCATGGTGTGCAGTAAGGTGTCGGCCTTACGTTTGAAATTTTGCCTTACGTCTGACTCTAGGCCTTCAAACTCTTCTTCACTAAGCCTTTTGCCTTTAACCAATGGATAAAGGGTCAAACCACCACTATCATCCATATCAAGGTGAAACCCCTTTCTTTTGGCGATTTTATCCATTTCTTTAAGTAAAATGGACTTTTCTTCTTGAAAAACATCAACAATTTTGGCCCTGCGAGTGAGGAAGAAATCAGCCTCAAAACGGCGAGGCAATTCTTTACGAATCTTAGTCATCACATCATGTAAGGACTTTTTTAACTTACGCCCATGCCCAGCTGGTAGTGATACCAAGACAGGTTTGTCTACATCATTAAAATTATTTAAGTATACCAAGTCTGGCGGAGTTTTAGCTTTTTGGGCATGTGGAGCAAGAAATTGCCTTACAATATAGGAGCGCCCAAGATGTGAGCCGCCAGAAAGATAGACATTATAACCATCTTTATTAATTTGCAGGGCAAGCTCCAAGGCTTTCAAGGCACGAGGCTGCAACATGTGCTTCATGCTACTTCTGGTGGGAGGATGCGGAATTTTTGAACTATCATCCCAAGGTATATGCTTGGTATCTGTTGATACACATAATTTATGAGGGGGAAGGGCGTTTATTGACATATGCTCTCAGTATTTAAGAATATAATTCTTCTAAAATTTTAGCCGCACCCATGTCCAATAAGGATGTAGCAAGGTCTATTCCCAAGTCTTTGGCAGCGCTGGCAGGGGCAGAAATTTGCTTTTTCAATATATTTGTACCATCAACATGGGCCACAAGACCAGTTAAGTTAATGTTATCATCTGCTTGCAATGTGGCATAACCTGCGATTGGCACTTGGCAACCGCCTTCCAACTTGGCTAAAAAGGCACGCTCAGCTTCAACACAAACCCTTGTGGGCCTGTGTTCCATAAAGGCTAGGGCGTCAATAACATCTTGTCTTGTGCTTAAACATTCAATACCAAGTGCTCCTTGACCAACGGCTGGTAAGAAGATGTCTGCTTCAAGATTGTGCATATAAGGTGCGGAAAGGCCAAGCCTTTTTACACCAGCTGCGGCAAGAACAATGGCGTCATATTCGCCATCTGTTAGCTTGCGCAAACGTGTGTCCACATTGCCACGCAAAGGAGATATGCGTAAATCTGGTCTTAGGGCTAAGAGCTGAGATTGACGACGCAAGGAGCTTGTGCCCACATGCGCACCTTGAGGTAATGCATCAAGGTTTGCAAAATTTACTGAAAGTAAAACGTCTTGCGTCACTTCACGCTCAGGAATACAGCATAAAATTAGCCCCTCTGGTAGTACCATGGGTACATCCTTCATACTATGTACAGCAAGGTCTGCCTTACCTTGCAGTAGGGCATCTTCAATTTCTTTAACAAAAAGACCCTTACCGCCAACTTTTGCCAAAGGCACGTCCAATATTATGTCACCCTTGGTTTTAATACGCAAAAGATCCACACTTAAACCACTATGCTCTTTTTCAAGTAATGCTTTAACATGCTCTGCTTGCCAAAGAGCCAACTGACTGCCACGGGTGGCTATTGTTAACTTTTTCAAAATACTTTCCTTTATTTTTATAACGCTTGGTAGCACGTACTGTGTACACAAGCTCTCGCTAGTGTCGTCTACGTTGGAAGTGAATTCCACTAATCCGCCTTATTCACTCTACGGCCCGCTACAGCTGGCGAACGCCGTCGGCTTTAGCTGTGCATGCGGCGGATTTGATTCCTAGCAATGCGTTTAAAAGATTTCACATTTTGTTTTTAAATAATTCCTGTAGTGTGTTCAAAAAATGCCAGATGCAAGGAAGGCGAAGTTTTTTACGGAGCGGAGTTTATTTGACATAAATGACCGTAGTAAAAAACGAGCCTGACGAAGCAGATGGTGTTTTTTCAACACACCACTTTAACAGGTGGAGCAATTACCGCCCGAACACCCAGCACACTTACTCTTGCCGCCACCGCTAGGCATGGCACTACTACCTTCATATGCACCGCCATCACCACTATGGTAACAAGGGCGTGACATAAGCTTTTGTGATTTATTAGCTCCGCACTTGGGGCAAGGTGGCATTTCATCACCAAAAACTAATTCTTCAAATTCATGTTGGCATTTATCACAGAAGTATTCATAAATTGGCATAACAACTCCAACTACTAAGCATTTTATAGGCCAAGTTCTTGTACGTTTTCAAATAAATAATAATCAATGAGTCGGCATAATAAATGACCTACTGTAATGTGAATTTCTTGAATGAGCGGAGTTAAACCATGCGGAACAGCTAGTAAAATATCGCTAAGCTCAGCCATTTGTCCGCCATTTCCTATTAATCCTATGGTGGTAATTTCCATGCTCTTGGCTTCGTTAAATGCAGCCACAACATTTGTGCTATTGCCTGAGGTTGAAATGCCAAGTAGCACATCACCACTTTGCCCTAAGGCTCTAACTTGTTTTGAAAAAACCTGATTATATCCAAAATCATTACCAATGGCAGTAAGCACTGAGGTGTCAGTGGTTAGTGCAATGGCAGGAAGTGGCGGTCTGTCTAGTAAAAAACGATTTACAAGCTCACCTGCAATGTGTTGAGCATCACCTGCACTGCCACCATTTCCGCAAAGTAAAATTTTATTGCCTTGTGCAATGGCCAAGGCCATTTTTTTAGCTGCAAGGATGATGATTTCATCATTTTTTGCAAAAAAATCCTTACGCAAATTTAGACCTTCTTGGGCGTGCTCTGCAATGATTTTAGTGGCTATATCTATATTATTTATAGTTTTTTTCATATTAATACTACTGAGTTAATTTTTAAAACATAAAATATGTAAAGCACACATTAATATACACTAAACTACGCACACTGACAAGATGTTGTTATGCTTTGTGCTAATGTGTTGAATTTTTTGAAATATCAAAATTAAACAAGTTTACTTTAGTGATAGGAATATAACAATTAACATAATAATGCACTATGATTGAATAATTTTATGTGTTAGAGGCAATACCTTTTACATCATAAAAATTGCTTGTAGTTAATCTATTGTTACGGTATGTTATATACATGGAAATTACAAATAAACCCAAGCATGTTTTACTTATCACAAAGCCTAAGCATCCTCAGGCCATTAATCTGTCTGTGGAAATTGAAAAATATTTGCAAGAGCTTAGCTGTGAAGTGAGTATTTGTAATGATGTTTCAACCATTTATACTTATCAAGAGCATGATATTGATTTAGCCTTTGTGCTTGGTGGAGATGGAACTATGCTTGGGGTTGCGCGCTCCTTTGTAAAAGCCCCCATACCACTTGCTGCCATTAATCTTGGGCGAGTGGGTTTTTTATCTGAGCTTGAAGCGCACGATTGGAAAGATGGTGTTAAAGCTATAATTGAAGGAAAATGCACCATTGTGCCACGCATGGCCCTTGGGTGGAAGATTATTCGCTCAAATCAGGTGTTACATAGCGGCCATGCCATAAATGACGTGGTCATAAGCCGTGGTGCTTTATCTAGAGTTATTTCATTTGATGTGAGTGTTGATACCGAAAACATTAGTTCTGTGCGAGCTGATGGAATTATTCTATCATCACCTGTGGGAACAACTGGTTATGCTGTGTCTGCTGGTGGGCCCTTGGTTCACCCTGCTAATAATGTATTATTAGTTACGGCTATTTGTCCGTATTTATGTAATTTTCCTGCCATGGTTTTGCCAACATCCATGCCAGTTAGAATTGCCTTACAACAGTGCTCAACAGAAACCTTTGCAACCATTGATGGACAAGAAAATTATACTTTGGAAGCGCAGGACGTTGTTGAGGTTTTTTGTGTCCCCAACGCCGTTTATTTTGCGCGTATTGATAAAGATGTTTATTTTACTCCGCTTCGCAAGCGTGGTTTTATTCACTAGGAGGTGCATATGAGAAAGCCTTTACCAGAAATATCTTGTAATAACAACGTAATACTAGGCAAAGATATGTATTTTGATGCATGGCTCTATAATTTTATGATTGATAATAACATCGCCTATCACATTAATCCGCAGATTATTGCCAGCAGTGAGCAAGTGGCCTTTATGGTTGCTCTCAAAGAAAATCAAGTTTACATACCTTGCCCTGATGAAACTTTTAAGCAATTAATGCAACCAGAGTGCCCCAAGCAATTGCTTGCAGAGTATTGTCGTGCTTGGAGATCTGTTATGCGTACTGTGCGCAGCTTTGAGCCAAATAAATTAGAAAGAAGAAAAAGTATTGAATTTTGCCGATATAGATTTAGACAAATTGTTAAAAATCATACTGTTACACCTTCAAGGGCCATGAAGCGCATGACTAGCCTTGTGGCAGCTCAAACTGGTGTTGATGACCCTTGGCAAAGTTTACGCAGGCAAGCCAATAAAAACCATTATGAATATATGAATTCTAAGGACTTACAACGTGCCTTGTATGCTGAGCCAGCAACAGCGCCAGTAGGTGATATAAAGCAGGCTAGAAACACGTTAAATATGCTTGAAGTCACACGGCTTATGTATCTTTCTGCCAAGTCTTTTAGCATGAATGAAAATCCGCCTTCACCGCTTGAATTAAAGGAAAGGTTTAATAAGGTCGACGGTAAGCTTGATTCATTTTTTACCTTGCTTGGGCAGGGTGAAGATGAGCCAAAAACCATTTTATTTTTACCAGATACCACTGGTGGATTTGTTTTTGACTTATTGCTGCTAAAGCGCCTTTTACACATGGGACACAGGATAATTATTTCTGTAAAATCAGGTTTTTACTTTTATTGCCCCACTATTAATGATGTGGTTGATGATCCAACACTTAAAGGTTTACTTGAAGGTGTTGCCGTTGTTTATAATGAAAACATAAGCAAGAACGAACTTTTGAGTATCATGCGCACTTCACGCATGGCCATTATACATGATGGCACAAGAGAGCGTTTGAACCTTTATCGTGTTAATGTAAGTTTTGCGCGTGCTTGGAAGGAGGCAGATATTATTCTTGCCAAAGGTTCACGCAATGCTGCACTTTTAACAAATAATAGTCAGTTATTTACAAGGGATATTTTTTGTTATTGGGAAGATAAACAAGGTAATTTTGAAGTTATGGCTAAGGCTCGCCCTGCAAATATGCGTAAAGTTAGCGAGGCCTTCATTAGCAAACGTGCAGATGCCATTATAGAGCAAATGCGTGAGGCTCATAGGGCAAAGAAAACCATTGTATTTTATAGTTGTATTATTGGCAGCATACCCGGACAAGAGGGTACAGCCATAAGTCTTGTGAAAGCACATGTGGATTATTTGCGTCAAAAACATGATGACACGTTTTTTATTAATCCTGCTGAACAATCACCGCAAGGTATGGACGGCGATGACCTCATGTATATGTGGGAAAAGGTTCAACGTAGCGGCTATATAAATATCTGGCGTTTTCAAACTGTTCAGGATATAGAATTCAGCTTTGACTTACTTGGACGAAAAGTGCTACCAGCTTGGGCTGGAAAAGATGCAACATTCTCCACAGGTTGCACCAAGGAAATGCACATTGCCATTGAAGTTCAAAAGTTACACCCTGAAATGCAAATAATTGGTCCTGATAAGGAAAAATTCTTCCGCCGTGATAATTATGGCGTTGGAAAGTTCTTTGATGAACGCATAACAAATTAGTATATTATTGGAGAGTTTAATGGGTCAGTATGAAACCGTCATAGGTCTTGAAGTACATGTGCAACTAGCCACTGCATCAAAGCTTTTTTGTTCATGTTCCACAAGTTTTGGGAAAAGCCCCAATACTAATGTGTGCGAAGTGTGTTCTGGTATGCCAGGCTCACTACCAGTACTAAATAAAAAGGCTGTGGAATATGCAGCAAAAGCAGGCCTTGCCACCGATTGTGAGGTGCGCTTATCGTCTATTTTTGCGCGTAAAAATTATTTTTATCCCGATTTACCCATGGGTTATCAGATTTCACAATTTGATAAACCCATTTGTGAGCATGGCAAACTTGAAATTAGCACCGATGATGGCAAAAAAACCATTGGCATAACACGCATTCATCTTGAAAATGATGCAGGTAAAAACATACATGATAGCCACGAAAATGCTAGTTTTGTGGATCTAAATCGTGCTGGCACACCCTTGGTTGAAATTGTGTCCGAACCTGATATGCGCAATGCCAAAGAAGCTGTGGCCTACTTAAAGGCCCTGCACGCCATTGTGACAACACTTGGCATTAGTGATGGTAACATGGAAGAAGGATCTTTTAGATGTGATGCTAATGTGAGCTTACATAAACCAGGCACACCCTTTGGCACACGCACTGAGCTCAAAAATCTTAATTCTTTCCGCCATGTACAAAAAGCCATTGAATATGAAATTGGCCGCCAGCAAGACATGCTTGAAGATGGTGAAGAAATTATCCAAGAAACACGTCTGTACGATAGTGCTAAAAATATTACAAAATCCATGCGTAGCAAGGAAGAAGCCCACGATTATCGTTACTTTCCAGACCCAGACCTTCTACCTATTTTAATTGATGAGGCGGATTTAAATGGCTGGCGTGATGCTTTGCCAGAGCTACCAAAGGCTCGTATGGCTCGTTTTTGTGAGGATTATGACCTCTTGCAAGCTGATGCAGAAACACTTTGCAGTGAAAAAGCCTTGGCTGACTTTTTTGAGCAAGCTCTTGAATTTGCACCCAAATGTAAGCCAAATAAAGTTGCAAATCTAATTCTTGGCCCACTTTTAAGGGAGTTAAATAATACTGAAAAGCAGCTAAAAGACGTTGCCATGCAGCCAAAGGCTCTTGGCGAGCTTGCTCGTATTATTGATGAAGGACTAATTAGTGCTAAAATTGCTAATGATAGCTTTGCAGAATTGTTTGAAAGTGGCGCCATGCCTGAGGCTTGGGTTAAAGAAAAGGGCCTTGTGCAAATTTCTGATAGCTCAGAGCTTGAGTCTGCCATTGATGAAATAATTGCCGCTAACCCCTCAGAAGTTGAGGCTTATAGAGGTGGTAAAACCAAGCTTTTATCCTTCTTTGTGGGACAGGTAATGCGAGCCACCAAGGGCAAGGCAAATCCTGCGCTGGTCAATGAATTGCTAGCTAAAAAATTATAGTAAGAGGAATAAAACCCTTTAGAGTATTAACAAACCCCATGTTTTAAAAATCAAAAATTTAAGCACGAGTTGGAGTCATTTTTTAATTTTTGAGGCTTTTAAATCAAAATGTGGCGGCTAAAAATAAAATGCCTATGTTGCGGCAAAAGCTATGTTTCAACGATAACATGCTATCGCTATTAAAGTTTTTTGGAAAGGGGGTCTGGGGGAAGAACCTTTTGTCCACAAAAGGTTTTCCACCAGTGACTTTGTCATCAGTCTGATGGCAGCGTAAGCTCCCTTTTTAATTTATCTAAACAATACTGCTAATGCCAGTCATGGAACTTAGGCTACTGTCAGCATAGCTTGAAAACGATGATGTACCACTTTGTGCCCACCAAGTGGACATGCTTTGCATTTCAATTTGTGTGCGTAGGGCAGAGGGGTCAACTTGCATGGCTTGTCTTGCAGCGTCAATGCCTGCTAAAGCGTCAATTTGCATATATGTTTTGGACAGTTCTTCATCACTGTCAATGAGGGCTTGCACTAAGGCAGCGTCAGGATGTGAGCTATTTACAATTACCTTACCATTTTCAATGGAGAGGCGAAAATCAACATTGGGATCAATACCATGACTTTTTAAGGATGTTTTCATGTCCTGACCCACAAGGTTTTGAATTAAAAAGCTTTCTAAACTTTCATCATTATTTTCTAAGGGCGCGTTAATACTAATATTGCCCTTGTTATCAATATTTATATTTAGATTTTCTAAATCTGCCTTGCCAGCACCCTCAAGTATTGCTTTAACTTCAGCTGCTAAATTGGGATTTGCATCAATATATGCTTGTAATTCAGAGGCATTTTCACTTTCTGCATTTACAGTTAATGCACCATTATTATAATTGAGTTCAAGGTCTTCTTCAAAAAGCAGTTCTTCCAATTCTAAACTTTCAATTAAACCAGCACCTAAAACGTTATTCCCTTCAAATGCCGATTGCAAAGCACTTTGAGATGATGAAACCAAGGATACAGCACCTGTGCCATCAACATTAAATTGTATGGGTTCGCTAACATCATAGCCAGCTTGCTCAATACTTTTTAATAAATCAGTGCCAAAATTTGGGTTTGAACTAAAATGACTTTGAATTTTAGCTTTGTCCTCATGGGCGGAATTTATGAGTATCTTACCCTCTGTATCAAGGGTCACGGAGAAAAATGCATCAGTATTAACGCCAGTTGCAGTAATGCGTGCACTTAATTCTTTGCTAAATTCTTTTGACAATTCTTCTTTATAAGCATCTACTTGACTAAATGTCACTCTTTCATTTTCAGAAACCCCCATGGCCTCCATGGAATATTGAATAAGCTCAATCATGGAAGATACTGTGCTTGCACCCTGATAGCTGAAATTGGAGCTTGTACTTGTGCTTGTGCTTGCGGCAGGGTTGGTACTAGATCCTTGTAATGACTGATTTTGCCACTGAAAAGTATATGCTGAATAAGAATTGCCTACACTTGAAATACTCATAATAACCTCGTAAAATATGGTAAATTTTTCCAGTTTAAATAATTGATTTTTTTCTTGCAAAAAATGCACCACATCATGACTAATAATGAACAACACAAGGTAATTTTAAAGCATTTAAAAGCAATGGACAGATACAATAAATTGGGATAAATATAAAACATGTCAGAAAACGTCGAACTTTTTGAGACTGTTGAATTTGATGACCCAAACCTAGCAAATGCATTGTTTGGACCACATAACGCGCATCTTGAAGTCTTGGCCTCTGTTAGTGGAGCTAGTATTGTTTCGCGTGGGGCAAGTGTTATTGTTAAAACTTCAGATCAACATGTTTTGCAACGTTTATGCAATCTTTTTGTGCAGTTATACGAGCATGTGCAGCAAGGGCGTTCACTTAGTCGTCAAGATATATTGCGTGCATATACCATGCTTGAAAGCCAACCTAGTCTAAATATTAGCCACGTTTACAAAGATACAGTTTTTGTAGCTGCCACCAAAAAAACCATCACCGCTAGAAATTTAGCCCAAAAAGAATACTATGACGCCTTGTTTAATGAGGAAATGGTTTTTGCACTTGGTCCTGCTGGCACTGGGAAAACATATCTTGCTGTGGCCATGGCCTTAAATATGTTAAATAGGCATAGAGTAAAAAAAATTGTTCTAACAAGACCAGCTGTGGAGGCAGGTGAGCGTTTAGGCTTTTTGCCTGGCGACCTTGCAGATAAAGTAAACCCTTATTTACGCCCATTATATGACTCACTTTATGACATGCTACCAACAGCAAAAGTTGCTTCCATGATCGAAACAAATGTCATTGAAATAGCACCCTTAGCCTTTATGCGTGGGCGGACATTAAGTGATGCCTTTATAATTTTAGATGAAGCTCAAAATACAACTCCTGAGCAAATGAAAATGTTTTTAACTCGCCTTGGTTTTGGCTCAAGAGCCGTAATTACAGGCGATATAACTCAAATTGATTTACCAGCTCAATGGGGTGACAATGGCCCTGAGTCACGCTCTGGATTGATACATGCCGTTCAAGTTTTGCGTGGTGTTAAGGGTATTGCTTTTCATAATTTTTCCGAAAAGGACGTGGTACGTCATCCTCTTGTTGGAGCAATAGTTTCTGCCTATGACAAAGGCTAATTCAAACATGTTAAGGTAATACTTTAGGTTTTTTATGGCACGTCAAATTAATAGTAAAGAAAATACTTTTAAGAGCTTAGCTGCAATGCTATATTCAAGGCATCATTGTGGTTATGGTCTTATTATTTTGCTCATAACCTTGTTTGGAGTTTCTGTTCTTGCAGGCATAAACTTTGATAATAGGCCACAAATTTTTGTGGCTGGTAGCATTGCTGATGCTGATGTTGTGGCAAGCCGAGATTTGCTTGTGGAGGATGTGCTTGCAACTAATATTCGTAGAGAGCAGGTGAGTTTATCACAACCCTTGGTTTTTGACTTAAGTTATGAATCATATGAAATTTTTAGTAATAAACTATTAAGCTTATTAAACGAGATTAATGGCTCCGACTTGCCCAGTGGTCACTCTGTGGTGCAAGATTTACAAGACATTGTTTCTGTAGATGTTACAGAAGACGTCCTTGAGCAGTTGGCTCATCCCACAGTGCAAACTTATATGATAAATTCACTCTTACCAAATGTTAGAGAAATATTACATAAAGGCATAGTTAGTGATATTCGTAGCTCAAGAGTTGGAGAAGCCGGTGCCATAATACGGGTGCGTGAAACTGGCGCTGAAATGTTGCGCCCAGATATTACAAACCTACCAGATTTACAATCAGTCCTTATTCAACTTACCAATATGTTACGCAACGACACCACGTTAAACAGTGGTGAACAGCGTGCGCTTATAATACTACTTTCTGCTTTTATGCCTGCTTCACTTACCTTAAATACCATTGCCACCAATGAAAAAGCAGATGCCGCTGCCATTGAGGTTGAACCTGTTTACTATAAATTGCAACGAGGTGAGGTGGTAGTTCGTAAAGGTGAGCTGGTTACAAGAGAACAACAAACTATGATTCAAGCAGTTAATAGCTCTGCTGCAACATGGATTCATGGTCGTTTTAGCATAGGTCTTTTCGTTTTATCATCCATAATTTCCTTTGGCTTATTTATGGCCCCAAGTGGCAAACCAAGCACACCATTACGATTTAAAGATCATGTGCTTATGTCATTATTAATTGCCTGTACAGCCTTTGGTGCAAAATCTGTATATGTTTTTGCAAGTGGGACTGGTGATGCAGCCTATGTTTTAAGCTTGGCTTATGCTTTTCCTGTGGCTGGTATTGTGGGTTTAGTTGCCATGGTTTTTGCGGCACGCCGCTATTGCACCATGGGAATTTTATTGGCCCTTTTTACAACAATTATGTTTAAGGGTGATATAACATTATTTTTCTTCCATTTTCTTGCTGGAATGTTAACCACATGGCTTGTGACGCGCGCCCAAACTCGTCAAGATGTTGTTTGGAGCATCTTACCCCTTGCCATAGGGCAGGTGGTTTTTTGGTTTGCTTCGGCAACGCTTGCTCAAACTCCATTTGCTTATTTTCCAACACAGTTAATAAGCGTTTTAACAAATAGTGTAATTTCCTTACTCATGCTTTTTGCTTTTAGTCCAATTTTAGAGTTATCATTTGGTTATACTACACGGTTTAAGCTCATGGAGCTTATGAGCCTTGAGCAACCCCTGATGCAAGAAATGATGGTAACAATGCCAGGCACTTATCATCACTCATTAGTTGTTGCTAATATGGTTGAAGCTGGAGCAAAAGTAATTGGAGCCAATAGCTTATTGTGTAAAGTTGGGGCATTATATCATGATGTTGGCAAGTTAATGCACCCTGATTATTTTATTGAAAATCAATTTGGAGGGCGCAATAAGCATGATAAATTAGCACCTTCCATGAGTGCGCTCATTTTAGCCTCGCATGTAAAAAAAGGAACAGAGCTTGCTGAAAGCAATAAATTAGGTCAAGAAATTTGTGACCTTATTAAGCAACACCATGGTACAAGAATTATGCAATTCTTTTATCAAAAGGCCATTACCTTGGGCGAAAGTCCAAAGGAAGTGGATTTTTCTTATCCTGGACCACGTCCACAAACCAAGGAGGCAGCAATTCTTATGCTTGCTGACTCGGTGGAGGCTTCATCTCGTACTTTAAGTGACCCAACTCCAGCCCGCTTAAAAGGGCACATTGATAAAATTGTAAAAGGTATTTTTTCCGAAGGGCAGCTTGACGAATCTGAACTTACCTTTAAGGATTTACATAAGATTAGTGAACAATTTTTGCGTATTTTAACTGGCATTTTTCATCAGCGTATTGTTTATCCTGCTGGTGCTCCAAAGGATATAGGTAAGGTTTCTGGCTATGAAAAGCAAAAAACCAATGAAGATGAAAAAGAAAATACAGCCAATACTAGCACTTTAAATGGTTCGCCAGTTTCACCAATGGGGCGGCGAGTACAGTAAAATTATTTATAATGACAGGAAATAATTTTTTTAAATTTTATAATGAAGCAGGGTGGTTGTGCCCTATTCACAATAAAAAACTTCAAGTTATACTTAAAGTTATGCTCAAGGTTATATCCCATGATCTTGGGCATATTTCTTTGTATGTGGTTAGGGACAGCGTAATAATGCAGATTAATAATGAGCATTTGTCTTGCCAAGGTCCGACCAATGTTTTGTCTTTTCCATCTTATTATGCACAGGGAACTGTTGATAACCCACATACCATTATAATTTCTGTTGATACTTTGCACAGGGAATGCCTGCTATATGGTCAAGAAAAAGTTACACATTTTGTTCACTTATTAGCTCATGGACTTGGGCATATTGCAGGGTATGATCATGGTGATGAAATGTTTGCTTTGTGCGAAATGATGGAAGATGAAGCTATTAACAGTATTCAATCACAATAATACAATAAATTAAATAGTTATAGGTTTTTGGAGAAGATATGCCTTAGGGTAGGGAGTAAATTTTCTTGGTTGATTAAAAAGCTAATTCGCCTTACCCAAAAAATATAAAAATGCAAAAAGAAAATTGTACATATTATGCAGGTGCTAGTCAGTGGATTGGCAAAGATTTGCCAGCACCAATTATAGTGCTTGGTGATACAGGTTCGGTGCTTGATGATGCATGGTCCTTGGTTCAAGCTGGACATTTGCCTGTGTGGGGCTCTGTTATTGCTAGAAGTCAAAGCAATGGGCGTGGTCAAACTCGTAGAGTTTGGCAGTCTCCGCTTGGCAATATGTATGTGGCTTTGCGTTTGCCAAATTCTGCTCCCTTTGACAGCACAGCGGCAGCACCAGCTATTTCTGCTTTAATAATTCAAGCCTTAGAACAAATTGGCATCAACATTAAGCTAAAGTGGCCTAATGACTTGGTGCTAAATTTGCAAAAGGTTGGTGGTATTCTTTTAGAAGAAAAACAAGGTATTACCATTGCAGGCATTGGTATAAATATTGTTGATGCACCTGCAAATAATTTAATGCGAGAGGGTACAGCCTTTGAAGCTGGCATTTTAGCCATGTCAGATAGTACAAAGAACCAGTTAACACTTGAAAATAATAGTGATTTATTTAGTGATATTTATTTGGCTGAACTGCTTTGGCTTTGTCTTGTAAGACGCATTTATTTTTGTTATAGGAGTGTGTTACCTACACCATGGCCTAATGTTTGGCGTGAAGTTGCAGAGAGCTACTTACTTTGGAAAGGTAAAATTGTAAGCATTGGTGATGAAAATAATCTTACTAATGGCATACTTACTGGTTTGGGAAATGATGGTGAATTAGTGCTCATGGTCAATGGACATGAAAAATATTTCTTGAGTGGAAGTCTTAATTTAGGTGCTTAGAGGGGTAGTAGATGAGTGAAGAGATGCGTAACTTTGCCGAAGTTCAAAAATTATTACAAGGCAAGGCAATTTTAGTTGCCAACCGTGGTATTCCTGCAAGGCGTATTTGCCGCTCCATTTGTGAGCGTTTTGATGCAACTGCTGTGATGACTGCCACTGATATTGATAAAACTGCCCCTTCTGCGGCAACGGCTCAAGAGCTTATGCTACTTGGCAAGGATGCTCGCGCCTACCTTGATATTGACAGGATTATATCCCTTGCCAAAAGGCGTGGAATTGTTGGCATTCACCCTGGTTGGGGGTTTGCATCTGAAGATTCTGCATTTCCACAAAAGTGTGCTGAGGCAGGTATAACCTTTATTGGTGCAACTGCTGAGGCAATGAATTCACTTGGCAATAAAGTTCAAGCAAGAAACATTGCCAAAAAACTTGGTGTACCTGTTGTTCCTGGTTCTGATGGTGCTGTGGATATGGATACAGCACGCAATATTATTAAAGAAATTGGCCTACCTATTATGCTTAAGGCCGAAGGTGGCGGCGGTGGTAGAGGTATTTTTGCCATATTCAATGAAGAGGAGCTTGAAGATGCTTTCTTTAAGGCTTCCACCATGGCCCAAGCATCTTTTGGTAACCCACGACTTTTTGTTGAAAAATACCTCACAAAGGTAAGACATATTGAAATTCAAGTAATTGCAGATAAATTTGGTAATGTTTTTGCATTTGATGAGCGTGATTGTACTGTACAGCGTAATCATCAGAAGCTTATTGAAATTACGCCATCTCCTTGGGCTGGTTTGACGCCTGAACTACGCAAAAAACTTAAAGAATATTCTTGCCATTTAATTCGTGAAGTGGGCTTTACTTCGCTTGCCACTGTAGAGTTTTTGGTAACAGAGGAAGGTGAACCATATTTAATTGAGGTAAACACTCGCTTGCAGGTGGAGCATGGTATTACTGAATGTCGCTATGGCATTGACCTTGTGGAGGAGCAAATTGCCATAGCTTTTGGGGCAAAATTGCGCCTTAGTGAAGAAAAAACTATGCCCATGCACTTTTCCATGCAAGTGCGTATTAATTGTGAAGACCCACAAAATCAATTTGCGCCGAATTCTGGTTTGGTTACTCGCTATGTGTCCCCTGGCGGACCTGGTGTGCGCCTTGATTCTAATATGACTGCTGGGTATGAGTTTCCACCAAACTATGACTCCGCTGGCGCTTTGTTAATATCTTATGCTCGTGAGTGGGATAAAACCATTAGCATTATGCAACGTGCATTGGATGAATATATTATTGGTGGCATTAAGACTACCATTCCGTTTTTTAGACAAGTGCTTAAACATTCACAATTTTATACAGCATCATTTGACACTAATTTTATTGCGCAAACTCCTGAACTTATGCACTATACTGATGCAGCTCCAGAAGGTGAGCGCATTGCAAGCCTTGTGGCAGAAATATCTGCCAAGGGATATAATCCATATGTGCAGTTAGGTGAGTATCGCTCCATTAATACCCCAAGAATGCCTGATTTTGACCCAGTGCTTCCACGCATTGTGAGTGCTGATAGGCGCGCACCTTCACCTTATCCTCATGGAGATAGAAAGGACTTACTCGCCTATATTCGTGAGAGCAAGCATGTGCACTTTACAGACACAACACCTAGAGATTTCACACAATCCAATAGTGGCAATCGCTTTCGCTTGGCTGAGGACGCACTCATTGGGCCATATCTTGATAATGCCAACTATTTTTCCATTGAAAATGGCGGCGGTGCGCATTTTCATGTGGCCATGATGGCCAATATGACCTATCCATTCACTGAGGCTAAAGAGTGGAATCGTTTTGCACCAAAAACACTTAAGCAAATTTTAGTACGCTCCACCAACGTACTTGGCTATACACCACAACCACGCAATTTAATGCAGCTTACTGGTGAGATGATTTGTGAAGATTATCAAATTATTCGTTGTTTTGATTTTTTAAACCATGTGGAAAACATGCGTCCGCTGGCAGATGTTGTTATGTCACGCAAGGATGTAGTATTTCAGCCGGCTTTGTCCCTTTCATGGGCAAAAGGCTTTGATGTTGCACACTATATGCAGGTGACTGAAAGCTTACTTGGTATGGTGGCGGCCTCCATGGGTGGTAGTGTGCACGAGGCCACACAAAATATTATACTTGGCCTTAAAGATATGGCAGGCGTTTGCCCTCCACGCTTTATGCATGAGCTTGTTACATCTTTGCGCAAACGTTGGCCTGACCTTGTTTTACATTATCACAGGCATTATACCGACGGCCTATTTGTGCCTGCCTGTGGTGCGGCCGCAAAAGCTGGTGCGCATATTTTAGATGTGGGACTTGGTGCAGCAGTGCGCTCCTATGGTCAAGGCGATGTACTTTCCATGGCAGCTTATCTTGAAGATGAACTTGGCCTTGAAACAAACCTTAATAAAGCCGCCATTCGTGATGCAAACTTCGTTTGTAAGCAAATTATGCCTTATTATGATCGCTATTGTGCGCCATATTTCCAAGGAATTGACTATGATGTTGTGGAGCACGCCATGCCAGGCGGGGCAACATCCTCCTCACAGGAAGGTGCTGTCAAGCAAGGATATATACACCTCTTGCCCTATATGTTAAAATTTCTTGCTGGCACACGCAAAATTGTGCGCTACCATGATGTAACACCTGGTTCACAAATTACTTGGAATACAGCATTCTTAGCAGTGACTGGTGCTTGGAAGCGTGGTGGTGAAGATGAAGTGCGCTTTCTATTGAGTGTGCTTGAGGAAGTAACCAATAATACAGAAGAAAACCTTAGTGATGAAATGAAAAAGGCAAGGCTTAGTCTTTATACAGATTGTAATGATGCCTTTCGTAATTTGTTACTTGGTAAATTTGGCAAGTTGCCCTTGGGCTTTCCTTCAGACTGGGTTTATAAAAGCGCCTTTGGAAATAATTGGAAGAGCGCCATTGAACAACGTGTGGACATTTCGCCCTTGGAAACCTTACAAGATATTGACCTTATAGCTGAAGAAAATGCCCTTATTGACATTCTTCGCCGCAAACCTACGAAGGAAGAATTTGTCCTTTATCTAAATCACCCAGGTGATGCCATTAAAACCATGCAGTATAAACAAACATTTGGTAATGCTAACACCTTACCACTGAATGTTTGGTTTGAAGGCCTAAAAGTAGGGCAAGATTTATACTTTGAAGACAGTAACGGCAAGCCGCATCATCTTATAATATCAGGTTTTTCTGAACCAAATTCTGCTGGACTTTCCGTTTGTCGCTATGTGCTTGACTCAGAAATGATGGCAGTGGATGTGCAAGTAACTGAACCTATCAATGTTGGTGGCAAAGGCATTGCTAAAGCAGATCCTAATAATCCACACCATGTGGCAGCACCAAGTAATGGTGACCTATGGGTAACATATGTTCACCCTGGTGATATGGTTAAAAAAGGTGAAGAACTCTTTAACGTGTCCATCATGAAGCAAGAAAAGGCCGTGCTTGCACCCATGGACGGCATTGTTTTGCGTGTGCTTAAAAGCGCAGATTATAAAGAAAGCAAGCAAATGGTTTCTGTGCGTGAAGGCGAGCTTATTGTTGAGCTTGGGGCTGTGCCTCGTGTGTGCAATAATTCAGCTTGTTGTCAGCCAATACCCATGGATAATATTGATTTTTGCCCATATTGTGGTGATCAACTGTCTTAATGGCCCTAGAATAATTTTAGAGGTTTTATGAAAGCTAATATCCGCATACCATACCTTGATGGTCTAAAGGCTTTTTGTGCTATCTTTGTTGTTATATTGCACTATGTTATGGAGTTTGTAGTTAATAGCGGTTTTGTGGGTTGGAATTCTGGTATAGAAGATGCCAACAAAATTAGCTATTTTTGGGAAAATGCGCCCATATCATTCATAGTAAATGGGTCGTTTTTTTTAATATTATTTTTTACCATCATTAGTTTTTTGCCAGCTTGGCATTTTTTCAATAGACAAGATGTGGGTTGGATTAAAAAACAAGCCATTATACGCTATTTCCGCTTTTTGCCTTATACTTTAATTTTTACACTTATTTCCTACGCCATATATGTAAATGGCGGCTATTTTAATGAAGAAGTGGCAACCTTACTTAATTTAAGTTGGTCTGCGGCTCTCATGCAGGGTGATTTTTCATGGTCTGATGCATTTATTAGTGGTCTGTTTAGAGCTTTTTGGAAGGGTGATGGCGGCTATATATCTGTGCTTTGGTGCATGCACATTATTTTCTTAGGTTCATATATTGGTTATGCTTTGTTATTGTTTTTTGCTTCGTCCAAAAAACATATGTACATTTATTTTACTATCTTAGTGGCTTCTTACTTTGCATTACCTTGGGCCATGCCATTTGTTGGTGGCATTATGGTTGCAAGCCTTGCCCATAGGGAACTTAAAAATCCATCTTCAGCCAAGGTTAGAGCCGTGGTGGGTTGGTCTTTATTTATTGGCGGTTTAAGCCTTGGGCTAACCTTGGACGGTTTAACTATTAATTATAAATTACAAGATATATTTAAAGTTATTAGTGCATTAAGTATTTTGCTAAGTGTTTTTTATTTAGATTGCTTGCAAAAAGTTTTTCAAAATAAATACTTAGTATCTTGCGGTAATTATATATTTGCCATAATCATGGTTCATTGCATTATTATGCTTTCTGTATCTTCTTGGATGTTTATTGAATTGCACAATTTATATGGTTATAATATAGCGTTATTTTTGACATTTTTTGCGGCAATTTTCTTAAATACTGCGGGAGTTTTTTTTAGTGCCAAAATCCTTGACCCCATTTGCAATAAGTTGTCAAACTTCGCTTACAACTTCTTAAAATAATTCCAAGTAAATGTGTATAAATTAACTACATCCAAAGAATAAATAATCTTTCATAACCACCCGTTTTATTTACAAAGAATTACAGATAATATAATAGACAAAATAGGAATTTTTTGTTAAAACTCATAGGCGTGAATAACATAATTTAAGACTGTTGCACATTTTTGTACTCACCATTTTGGAGGATAACAATGACGAAGAAACAAACCGCACAAAAGGCTGCTACCACTAAATCTGGAGTGGATATTACAGCAAAACTTGTACTAACAGGCGCAGATATTGTTGCAATTGGCGAAAGTGCGGAACTCCTTGTGGGGGGTAAAAACTACAATACCGCCCTTATTTCTGAAATTAAAGGAATCCAAGCCCCACATTTTAGGGCCATTTCTTCCATAGCTTTTCACATGCTTCTTGATGAAACAAGCGTTATTGCCTCAGTTATTCGTAATGTTGTAGATAAGGAATATAAACGCATTGACTGGGAAGATAGTGAAATAAACCAAGATCCTGAATTTTTACAAAAATTTGTACGAAGCCTTGGACGTATGGCTCGTGAATCAAGCGTTGGCTTAAAGGATGTTCGCATCCCACTTCGTACCTTTATTAATAACGTAGTTGAAGGCTTTGCAACCTCACCTGAGGGTATTGACCAATTAAGAAAGCGTTCTGTGCTTGTGCAGGCTGCAATTTTATCAGTGGAACTTCCTGATGATGTTACAGAAGCTGTTCAAAATGCCTATGTAGAAATTTGTAAAGAAAATGAAGGCGATCTTGTGCCAGTTGCTGTGCGTTCTTCTGCGGCAGGTGAAGATTCACGCAAAAAAGCCTTTGCTGGCCTTCAAGATACTTACCTTAATATGGTTGGTCCAGAAAAAGTTACTCAAGCCTACCATTGGGATTGTGCCTCAGCCTATAACCTTCGCTCCATGACGTATCGTCGTGAAGCAATACTTGACGCACTTGCTAAAGCTGAGGAAGTGGGCGACCAAAGTATTGCAGAAATTGCAAAGAAAGAATGGGCCATTGAGCATACATCTCTTTCTGTATGTATGATGCAAATGATTAATCCTGTGGTTTCTGGTACTGCTTTTTCTGCAGATACTGCTACCGGTTGTCGTGGTACTGTTCGTAAAGATTTAGTTAGCATAGATGCTAGCTATGGCCTTGGTGAAGCTGTTGTTGGTGGTAAGGTTACCCCTGATAAACTCTATGTATTCCAGCGTGATGATGGCTCAGAAGTGGTAATTCGCCAAATGGGTTGTAAGGATATGAAAATTATCTACGACGAAAAAGGCGGCACTAAAGAGGTTGAAGTTCCTGAGCTTGAAGCTCTGCGCTGGGCCCTTTCACTTAGTCAAGCAGAGCTTGTGGCAAAGGGTGTGCGTGCAGTTAGCGCAGCCTATGATGGCATGATAATGGATACTGAATTTTGTATTGATGCCAAAGACAAGCTATGGTTTGTACAAGCAAGGCCTGAAACTCGCTGGAATGAAGAATTAGAACAATATCCAGATACTATATTCATGCGTCGTCATGAGGTAGACCCAAAAGCTGCTGCTGAAGCTGAGCTTATTATGGAAGGCAACGGCGCCTCCCGAGGTGCAGGGCAGGGCACAGTAAAATACTTGCGTTCAGCCCTTGAGCTTAATAAAATTTCCAAGGGTGACATCTTGGCAGCTGAACGTACAGATCCTGATATGGTTCCTGGTATGCGTATTGCTTCTGCCATCTTGGCTGATGTTGGTGGTGACACAAGTCATGCTGCAATTACCTCTCGTGAACTTGGCATTGCAGCTGTAATTGGTATTCAACGTCTTGATAAATTGCGCGCGCTAGATAATACAGAAGTTACCGTTGATGGAACAACTGGTCGTGTTTACCGTGGTCTTCTTCCATTGCATGAAGTTGGCGGTGAAATGGACTTATCTGAGCTGCCACCAACCAAAACCAAGGTAGGCTTAGTGCTTGCCGACGTTGGTCAAGCTCTATTTTTATCACGCTTGCGTGACTTAGCTGCCTTTGAAGTTGGCCTTTTGCGTGCTGAATTTATGCTTGGTAATATTAGCATTCACCCCTCAGCCTTAGAAGCATATGACAATGGTACGCTTGAGGGTGTTGTTCAAAAGCAAATTAAGGAAATGGAAAATAGACTTTCTAAAGTCTTGCGTGAACAAATTGCTGCAGGCTTAGTTGTTTCCGACCTTAAAATTCGTGAATATGTTGGCGAAATCACTGGTTTTAATAGCGAAATTAATAAACTTAATACAGATGATAGTAGCCTTGAGCCAGAAGAAGTATTATTTAAGCACCGCAAAATGCGTGACCTTGAGCATAAGCTTGATGAACACTTGGAAATGGCGACCAGACGTATTGATATTATCAAAACCAGCAATGACCTTAGTGATCATGTGCGTATTATTATGGGTTTTGATGATGAACTTGCTTTACTTTCACCTACTGACTCTGAAGATATTAAGCGCCGTGCTGAAATTGAATCATCCATTGAAAACCATACTGAAAAAGTAAAAGACCTACCATTTGTTATAGGTGTACTTGATAATATCTCAAGACTACGCGAAGAAGTGGGCCTACGCACAGGTCTTAAAAAAGAAATGGACGAAATGCACAACCTCATTGATAAAATTCGTGCACTTATTAAATCTCGAGGTTTCCGCACTGGTAAGGAGCATTATGTGCAAACGCTTGCACAAAACCTTTCACTCTTTGCCATGGCTTTTTATGGTAAAACCATTATCTACCGCACAACTGACTTTAAGAGTAATGAATACCGCAACTTACTTGGTGGTAATCTCTTTGAAAATCTTGAAGATAACCCCATGCTTGGTTATCGTGGTGTCTCTCGTAACATCCATGACTGGGAAATTGAAGCCTTCAAGCTTGCTCGTGGCGTATATGGTGGTACTAACCTACAAATGATGCTACCATTTGTTCGTACCATGGAAGAAGCACGCTCCATGCGCCGCTATCTTGACCAAGTGCATAAAGTTAGATCTGGTGCTGATGATTTAAAGATTATTCTTATGTCAGAAATTCCGTCCAATGCCATTCTTGCAAAGCAATTTATTGAAGAATTTGACGGATTTTCTATTGGTTCCAATGACATGACACAAATGGTGCTTGCCACTGACCGAGATAATGCAAGTCTTGGGCACATTTATGATGAAGAAGATCCAGCCGTTGTATGGGCCATGCTAGTAACCATCTTCACAGGTCAAAAGTATGGCAAAAAAGTCGGTTTCTGCGGTCAGGGTGTATCCAATAGTCTTATTATACGCGGTCTTGTTGCCATCGCAGGTATTGCATCGGCATCAGTTGTGCCAGATACATATTATCAAACTGTAAAAGATATTGCCGCCATTGAAGCTGAAAATATCTCCACCGATAAACTAGGCGCATGGCTAATTAAACAGCATCACGATAAACTTGCAGCATTGCTTGAGCAAGAAGGTTATGAACACATTCTTAAAAAGTTCAATAAACCACAGGATATTAGCGAGTGGTACGAAGGTGAATTGCAACGCCGCCACAAAAAACTAAGAGAGCACCTTGATACTCCAAAAGAAGGCTTCTACCGTGATGAGCTTGAAAGATTCCGTAATAAATATCACAAGCCAAGCATTTATGCCACTTGGGATTGGAACACCACTGTAAATGATGCACTTAATCAGGCAGGATTTAAGGATTTTGCTGAACAAAAGAAGGCATTAGAAGAATATCGCAAAAAAGTTTGGTAAAGTATTAGTTTAACATATGCAAAAAAAGCCCCTAAATAGGGGCTTTTTTTTATCAACAAAGTCTACTGGGTGGAAACTTTTGTGGACAAAAGGTTTCTCCCCCCAGACCCCCCTTCCAAAAAACTTTAATAGCAACAATGTGTAAGCTTTGAAAGATAGTTTTTTGCTGCAACAGAGAGGGTAAGGTTGAAAACATAACTTCCTCATTGCCAAAGACAATGAGGCGTTAAAAATTTTTAAGGGATGGGGGTCTGGGGGAAGGGAAATTTTTATAAAAATTTCCCTTCCCCCAGAATAAACAGAAAGTAAATAGACAATAAATAGATAAAAAACAAAAAAATATACTTAAAATATTAACATTCTTTAACTAATACTTCAAGTAATGCTATGGCATCTTGTTGTAAGCATGCTAAATGTTTTTCATCTTTAAAGCTTTCTGAATAAATTTTGCAAATATCTTCTGTACCAGATGGGCGAATGGCAAACCAGCCGTTTTGGGTTGAAATTTTAACTCCGCCAATGGCAGCGTTATTACCAGCTGCATGAGTTAAAATCTGGTTAATTTTATCGCCTGCGGCAGTATCAATGCATATTTGATCTTTATTTATATTTAGCAGGGTTGTGCGTGTGTGTTCACTTGCAGGTGCATCAAGGCGTTGGTAGAAGGACTCACCATGTTTTTGGATGAGCTTGGCGTATATTTTATCAGGTGTTTGCTCTTTTGCGGTCATTTCTGCGGCTAAAAGGCAAAGTACAATGCCGTCTTTATCTGTGGTCCAAGCTGTACCATTTTTGCGTAATATTGATGCACCTGCGCTTTCTTCACAGGCGAGGCCGCAAGTTCCTTCTTGTAAAAATGGTACAAACCACTTAAATCCAACGGGCATTTCAACAATATTCCTACCTTCTGCCTTGCCCACACGGTCAAGCATGGCTGATGTTACAAGTGTTTTTCCAATGCCCACATTTTTACCCCATTTGGGACGTGTTTTGAAGATGTAAGATGTAACAGCGGCAAGGTAGTGGTTTGGATTCATAAGTCCAGCTGGAGTAACTATACCATGTCTGTCTGCATCTGGGTCGCATCCAAAGGATAGATCGTATTTATCCTTGATACTTAGTAGTGAGTTCATGGCATAGACGGATGAGCAATCCATGCGGATTTTGCCGTCTTTATCACAAGATACAAAGCTAAAGGTTGGATCAAAATTTTTATTTTCCACATTTATATTTAGTTTATAGTGCTGTGCAATGGGCTCCCAGTAATTGAGGCTTGCGCCGCCTAGTGGGTCAACACCAAGCTTTAGCCCAGAGTTTGCTATGGCTTGCATGTCAATAACATTTTCCAAATCTACTATGTAATTTCCTAACATATCAAATTCTTGCACAAGCGGGGAGCTACGCACAGCGCTAAGATGCACTAAATGTACGTCTACATTATCTCTTGCAAGAAGCTCATTGGCTTTATTTTCAATTGCTTGAGTTATGGTGCTCTCAGCGGGTCCGCCATGTGGTGGATTGTATTTAAATCCGCCATCTTGAGGTGGATTGTGTGATGGAGTTATGACTATACCATCAGCAAGTTTTGTTGGATTTTTCCTGTTCCAAGTAATAATCGCATGTGAAATTACTGGAGTAGGAGTGTATCCACCATTTTTTGCAATAAATACATGTACATTGTTGGCTACAAGCACTTCAAGGGTGGAGCGATATGCGGCTTCGGAAAGTGCGTGACTGTCTAAACCAAGGAAAAGTGGTCCAGATATTTGGTTATTTTTGCGATAGTCACAAACAGCTTGAGCTATGGCATAGATATGCTCTTCGTTAAAACTATGCTTTAATGATGTCCCTCTATGTCCTGATGTACCAAAGCTAACACGCTCAGAGGCTATGTTTGGTGAAGGAAATTCTGTATAGTATGCTGACATGAGTTCTGGAATATTACAAAGCATGTGTGGGGTTGGTAATTTACCAGCATGTGGATGTGCGGTCATATTTCCTCCAAATATAATAAAAGCCCCAAATGACGTACCAAATGGGGCTTTTGTTTAAAGTGATTGTTTAACTATTTTTTGCTATTTTTTCCAAGTGGTACAGCTCTTAAGAAGGTATCACCACGGCGGCTAATTTGCAACATTACAGCACCACGTTTGCTTACTTCTTTAATGATTTTTGCAAGATCTTGAGTAGTCTTTATGGGTACCATATTGGCAGCAAGAATTACGTCGCCTGAGCGCAAACCAGCTTCTGCAGCAGATTTGCCTTGCTCAACATCAACAATTAATAAGCCTTGTCCCTTAGGAATTTCCAATTGACGTGCTTCATCTACAGTAAGAGGGCGAACAGCTATGCCAAGACTTGCAGCTTCATGCTCCTTGCTAGGCGTATTGGTTCCGCCACGTTGAGCATTTAGTTGGTCTTGAGAGCGTTCTCCAAGTGTTATGG
The DNA here is from genome assembly GCA_964371835.1 of uncultured Desulfovibrionaceae bacterium. GTDB lineage: Bacteria > Desulfobacterota > Desulfovibrionia > Desulfovibrionales > Desulfovibrionaceae > CAYJAD01. The sequence goes on along the minus strand of CAYJOP010000001.1, from coordinate 27,670 downwards.
TTAGTTCCTTTTTATCGCCATTACGAAGCACGGTAACTTTTGCTTTGCTATTTGGCTTTTCAGCGGCAATGGCTCGTAATAATTCAGAAGAATCACTAACGGGCTTACCGTTAACAGCAATAATTACATCTCCAGCTTTAATGCCACCTAAATCTGCGGGTTCACCAGGCATAACATTGCCAATCAGTGCGCCTTCTGCTTTATCAAGCCCAAGGGCTTTGGCTGAATTTTCATCAAGATTTTGTATTGTTACACCAATCCAACCACGGCTAACTTTTTTACCACTCTTTAATTGTTCTGTGATTTGTGAGGCCATGGAACTTGGAATGGCAAAGCCAATGCCTTGGCCAGATGCAATGATAGCGGTGTTTATGCCAACAACTTCTCCAGCCATGTTAAGCAATGGTCCGCCGCTATTACCTGGGTTGATGGAGGCATCAGTTTGTAAAAAATTATCAAAGGGGCCAGCGTTAATATTACGGCCTTTTGCGGATAAAATTCCAGCAGTTACAGTATGTTCAAGGCCAAAGGGATTTCCGATGGCAAGTACCCATTCGCCAACTTTTGCTTTGTCAGAGTTAGCAAAGGTTAAAAAGGGCAATTTTTCCTTAACATCAACTTTGAGTAGGGCAATGTCGGTTTCTTCATCTGATCCAATTAGGGTTGCTGGTATGGAGTCAGCCTTACCTGTGGCACCTTGAAGATTTACATTAATGATATCAGCATTTGCAACCACATGATAGTTGGTCACTATGTAGCCATCAGCAGAAACAATAAAGCCTGAGCCTAGTGAGCGTTGTTTACGCTGAGGTTGATTTTGATGAAATTGGTCAAATTGTTCAAAAAACTTCTCAAATCCAGGAGGGGCATTGCGAAAAAGCTCATTAAATCCACGTCGTTGCCCCTTGGGGGTCAATTTTTCTGTACCTATGTTAACTACAGCTTCACCTGCTTTTTCAGCAAGGTTTGTAAAATCTGGTAAACTTGATGCTTGTGCCATGTTAGCAGTAACCAACATTGCGCAAAGGATAAAATATACTGCAAGGCTGCGTAATTTAATCATAAATTCTCCTTATAAAACATTGTCATGCAAAATGTCATTCAATGAATGGAGGTATGACAATGCTATGTGTACAATTTGCACGTTTATAATATAAGTTGCAAAAAGAATTATGTGAAGGTGCTGAATGAAAAAAAAATGCTAATTATATGTAATAATAGCATAATAAAATATAATAGTTATATTTTTAAAGCTTGATGTAAAGCGTATTTAAAAATGTTTTGAAATTTTAAGACTCTTGCACAATTCATTGTGTGGAGTCTTTTGGAGCGTTGACGATAGTCAATGCGACCAAAAATCAAGAATAGGCGGAGCTTTGTTTCGCCGTTAAACAATTGATTTTTATGGTTTTTGTTCTGCATAAGTGCATTTTCAAGTAAATGCAAATTTACTGCAAAAGCACAAAAATAGAACTAAAAAATAATTGTGCAGGACTCTTATTTTAGACATAAACAATTTGAAAAAAGGCAAGCAAAGCTTTCGGACTATGGAACAATAAAAAATCATTGAAAAATGACTTTTTCAGCTTCGACCATTTTGTAAATACAATTAAACCTCACCAGTCATACGTTTAAGTTCAACTTCACGTTCATTTTCATTTAAGGCTTTACATTGGGTAAAGGTATTTCCATCATTTTCAAATTTTGATACATAAAAATGTTTTGTGGCATGACTTGCAAGCTGTGGCCAATGGGTAATTAGTAACATTTGTCTATTTTTTGCGAGCAGTTGTAGACGGTCAGCAACTTTATGTAAAGTCATGCCCCCAATGCCTGCGTCCACTTCATCAAAAATATAGGTGGCATTTTCATTGGTAGTTTGAATACTTACAAGAGCTAGCAAAAAACGTGAAAGTTCACCACCAGATGCAATTTTATCAAGCGGTTGCGGAGTTTGACCAGGATTTGGTGCCCAAAAAATGCGAGCTTTTTCATCTTCAATACCAGCCCATAACACTTGAGGTGTAAAATCAATAATAACTCGCACCTCGTTTGAAAACCCTAAACCAGCTAAAGCTTGCTCAAGCTCTAAACTGAATGTTTTAGCGGATTCACGGCGCATTGGGATTAACTTAGCAAGCGTTGCTTTAAGTTTTTCTGTGAGTTCTTGTTCTTTACGTTCAAGTTGCTTAAGGTCAAGTGCGCAAGAATCAAGAAAAGATATATTTTCAGATATTTCTGTGCGTAGTTTAAGTATTTCTTCAAGAGGGCGGTTTAACTTTCGCTTTAGCTGAGCAAGAGCATATAAGCGCGACTCAAGTTTGTCCATATCAAATTCTGATGCCTGCGGCATTTTACGCATGCGAGATTCCATATGCGGCAAAAGCTCTCTCAAGGCAGACACAGCGTATAAGTCTTCTTTAAATTTGGGGTCATGTAGGCAGATATTTTCAATTTGACGCTCAAAACTACCTAAAATTTCCAAAAGTCCAGGACCATCATCACCATGTAGTAGGGCAAGGGCAGTTTCAAAGCTAGTTACTTGATCTGAAACCTGCCTTGCTTCAGAGCGCATGGCTTCAAGCTTTTCTTCTTCGTTTGGCTCTGGAGCAACTTTATCTATTTCATTTTGCTGCATTTCTAAAAGTTCACGCCGCTCCGCAAGGGCATTGTATTTAGCTTGCATGTCTTCACGTTCAGCGCAAAGTTTTTGTAAATCGCCAAGTTCTGCATCCCTTTGCTCAAAAAGACTTTTATCTGGTAAAAAATTATCAATAAGCGCCGCTTGATAGCTTTGCTGTAGAAGCTTTTGTTGGCCATGCTGACTTGTGTGTACGATAAGGTTTGGACGAAGCTCACGCACTGATTCTTGTGAGCTAAGTGCATCATTAATATATAGTCTACTGCGGCCTGTTTCTGCCACAAGTTCACGACGTAGCAAAAGTTCCTCACCATTGTGGATGAATATGGCCTCCACTTGAGCTTTTTCATAACCTTGACGCACCATATCGGCAGTCATTTTTTCGCCTAAAAGAAAATTAATAGCCTTTAATATAAAGCTTTTACCAGCTCCTGTTTCGCCAGTAAGTGCATTTATTCCAGAACTAAACTCAAGTTGCATATTTTCAATGAGGGCAAGGCCCTGAACTCTTAAAAATTCAAGCATATTACGTCCTAATCACCTGCTTAGTCTTGGGTCTAAAATGTCACGCAGACTTTCACCAAGTAAATTGTAGCCAAGTACAGTAATTAATATGGCAAGCCCTGGATATAATGACATCCAAGGTGCTATTTCCAAAACATTTTTTCCTTCAAGTAACATATTGCCCCAGCTTGGTATGGGAGGCTGTACCCCAAGACCTAAAAAGCTTAAAGATGATTCAATAAGTATTGCACCTGCAATGCCAAGAGTGGCAGATACAAGCACAGGACTTAGAGCATTTGGAAAAATGTGTACACCTAATATGCGCTTACTTGAAGCTCCGCAAAGGCGTGCTGCGCATACAAAATCACGTTCCCTAAGACTCAAGGTTTCAGCCCTAACTAACCTTGCAACTCCCATCCATGATGTAAAGCCAATTACAATCATTATATTTGTCAAACTTGGCTCTAAAAATGCAATAATGGCAAGAATTAGAAAAAATGATGGAAAACAGAGCATTATATCAACACCACGCATTACCATTTCATCCACAAGTCCACCAAAATAACCAGCAATTAAGCCAAGAAATAAACCAATGGCAATGGATATGCCAACGGCTACAAAACCAACCCAAAGTGAAATACGCCCACCATATAGTAAACGCGAGAGCACATCTCGCCCTAATTGGTCAGTACCAAGAGGAAAAGCATCGCAAGGTGGTAATAATATTGCGTCAAGGTGCAATTGAGTTGGGTCATATGGTGCAAACCATGGTGCAAGAAGCGCAGCCAATGACATGACAGCAACTAAACTAAAACCCAACAAAAACATCAAGTGTTTCTTTAACTTTCTGAAAAAAAATATTTTATTACTATTCATTATACTGCATCCTTTGCAGTTCTTATGCGTGGATCTGCAAAACCATAAGCCACATCAGCAAGTACGTTACCAAGCAAAGTTAAAACAGCTCCAAGCACTAAATTTCCCATAATCATTGTATAATCGCGAGCCATTACAGCAGCATAAAACAGTTGTCCAAGGCCAGGCAAACCAAAGATTGATTCAATAATTACACTACCACCAATTAATCCGGGTACAGATAGGCCAAGTAAGGTAATTACTGGCAAAAGTGCATTTCGTAAAGCATGATGAAAAATAACCCTTGAAGTTGGCAAACCCTTGGCCCTTGCGGTTAAAATGTAATCTTGCCTTAAAACTTCAAGCATGGAGGAGCGAGTAAAACGAGACATGCCAGCGATGCCACCAATGGTATATACAGTAATGGGCAGTATTAAATGTGATACCACGTCCCAAATTTTACCTAAAGGAGAGAGATATTCATAATTTAACGATGTTAAGCCAGATATGGGTAACCAATTGTTTTCTATTCCGAAAAATAGCATAAGCAGCAGCGCAAGCCAGAAACCAGGCATGGCAAAAGCCAAAAATACAAGTATGGTAACCCCTTTATCCCACCAAGAATTTTGCTTCCAAGCTGATAAAACGCCAATGGGAATGGCTATACTTAAAGTTAATATTAAAGCGGTAATATTCATGCCAACTGTTAAAGGAAGGCGCTCCATTATTTTATCAATAACTGGCCTTGAGTCAGAAGACATGGAATTACCAAAGTCAAATTGAACTAAACGATATAACCAGTTGCCATATTGCTCATATAAAGGTTTATCAAGGCCATAAAGTGCTTCAAGGCGTTGCCTTGCAGCTTCTCCTGCCAACGGATTAAGTGTTGTTTCCATATCTGTTGGCGAGCCTGGCGCAAGGTGAATTACTGTAAAACTTATGACAGTAATGCCCCAAAAAACTAGCATCATCCATAAAATTTTACGGATAATTCGCAAACCGATGGTTGAAATTTGTGTTTGTGGGGTAGAGGGCATTAAAGTTCATCCATTACATTAACTTCTTGAAGTCATCCAAGTTTGTACATTTTTAATTTCTGTTTGCCAAGCATTGGACAAGCGCAATTGCAAAAATTGAGCAAAAAGTGAGTCAAGCAAGCCCACACATAGCTCCATAAGGTATATTTTTTCTAATAAAAAGGCATCTGGGTCGTCGTCTTCACCTTCTTTTTCAATTTTTGGTGAGCGCAAGCTGTTGCAAGATAAGTCTTCTGCCCTTAATGATATTTGCCAATCAAGATCGTTTTGCTCAAAACGCACAATGGCTCTGGTTACTTTTTTACCTGTAACAAGGCCAAGGCGAGCTTCTCGCAAAGGGGAGAGTGAGCCAGAAACTGAGGCAGTTTCTAGATTTTCACCTTCTCCACCTTGAACAACTATGCGTTGCTCCATGGAAACAGAAAATGGCACACCTTTTTTGTCTTGAAAATCACTAGGGGAGGTGTCGCTTTTATACCAAAGCCAAGTTAAAAACTCTTGACCTAAGATTATATCGGTGCTTTCTCCAAGGTATGTATTCATTATTTACTCCGTAGCAAATTGCGTTGGTTCAATGCGGTCAAGATGTGCTAATTGGGACTCATCCAAGATGGTCATGGCAAGGTTATACGGTATCATTTGCTCAAGGTGTAAGTTAAAGGTTTGGGTGAAAAGCTCAGTAAAAAGCTCAATCATTTTGCTTTGAGTGGATGCAAACCACACCGTATTGTTAGTGGTTTCCCATAGTACATTAAATTCAGCTGGAACTGGTAAAAAGCGACTACGCAAACGAATAATCACTTGTTCTTTCAATTCTTTTTTGCGCTCGCGGCTAATAAATTTCTTATTTTGCTCTGCATTGCTTTGCTTTTCGTCCTTTAGAGCAAGTGCAAAATGCTTTTTTATGACCCCAGCAGGAATGCGCCTTGTATCTAAGCGCAAAGAAAACACAATATATGCACCTTTTTGGGGTGGAGCAGTGTGCCATTGCATATCAAGCATATCCTCAAAACAAGTCCAACCATGGGCTCGCTCAAGGGGAACATCATCAATATCCTGAAAAGCATGTTTTTTTAGGCTGTCAGGAATTTGCGCCCACAAATCGCTTGGGACATCATCAATAATACGAAAACGTGTAAAACTACATGATGCACTTAAAAAACCCATGAAAACTCCTTTGTAAAAACCATGTAAGCATTTGTTAATTTACTGTCGCTCATCAATATACTTTTTGTGAGCAATCATGGCAAGCATAGGAATAGGGCAATTTGTCATTTGTTTCTTATTTTATTTATATGTAAATGCCACATAATGATAATTATGTAAACTTTTATAAAATGAATAGTAAATAAATTAAATAAGTTAAGAGATTTGGAATTGTTTAATGGGAAGATTTGCCAAATAACGCAAAATTGATTATGGAAAACTAGCGGTTTGTGAATTTCAATATTTAAAGATAATTGAAATTTTTTCATCTTCTAAAGCCTTTTATTTTTTGAAATTGCATATTAATATGCTCAATTATTAATTGCGTCCCTTCTAAGCGTAAAAACATATATTTATGATTTAAGGTAGACAATGTAAATTAGGAGCTTAAAATGCCTCTAGAGCACGATTTTAGGTCTAAACAAAAACCTAAGAATAATCATTTTAAACAAAAAAATCAAGCAAACAGTCGAAATATTACACATTTTAAATCTAATCCTGTAAAGTCTTCCGCTGAGTCAAATGTCCCTGAATCAAATAATATATTAGATGCTGTGCGTATTAACAAAGCTTTGGCTGATGCTGGTGTATGTTCTAGGCGTAAGGCCGAAGAATATATTGCTGCTGGTAAAGTCACAATCAATGGTCAAGTTATTTCTGAACTTGGTTATAAGGTTAATTCGCATGACATAATTTGTGTTGATGGTCAAAAAATCAAGCGCGGCTCATCACGTTGTTACTTATTGTTGCACAAACCAGTGCAAACCATGTGCACAGCCTATGACCCCGAAGGTCGAAGTACAATTTTTGATATTTTGCCCCAAAAATGGCAAAAGAAAAGGCTTTTTAGTGTTGGACGCTTGGATTTCTTTTCTGAAGGCCTATTAATTTTGACTGATGATGGAGATTTTGCGCAAAAGTTGTCACATCCAAGCCATAATTTTACTAAAACATATAGGGTGCTTGTTCGTGAAGAGGTAAACTCTGAACATCTCAAAATAATGCAAAGTGGAATGACCCTTAAAGAAGGCGAAAAACTTGCCCCCATAAAGGTTGAAGTTATACGCCCACCCAATGCCGACACACCCACTACCCTATTGGAAATGACCCTAAGTCAAGGAATTAACAGGCAAATTAGACGCATGTGCCGTGACCTCAACCTTACCATATTTAAATTAATTCGTATTGCTCAAGGACCTGTTTTATTAGACAATTTAGGAGTTGGCGACATTCGTGAATTAACAAAGGCAGAACTTAAAGCACTTGGCAAAATGGTTTAAATACAACAAACATTTTGTTTTTTTGCCTGTTTATATAACATATTAACCAATATTTTTATTGTAAAATCATTACTGTAACGGAATGAAACTATTATGAAACTCATGAATGATAAAGACAAAAATAGCCAAGATAGTGTTTCTCATGAAGAATTTGCTAATTTAAAGGCTGAATTAAAAGAAACTCAAAAAAAATTAGCTTTTTATGAGGCCTTGATTGACGCAATACCCATTCCTGCATTCGCAAAAAATGAAGATGCAAGATTTTGTGTGCTAAATAAGGCGTATAAAGAGTATTTTAACATTGACGGTACATCCTTGCTTGGTGCATCTGTGCTTGAGCTGGAGCATTTATCACTGGAAGATCGTAAAAAATATCAAGCTGAAGATCTAAAAGCTATTGAAAATGCAACTGATTTGCACTATGAAACGTCATTTGAGTTTGAGCGTGGGCACACTTCTGCCCTTTATTGGATTAATGGATTTTTAAGCTCTGAAAAAGAAAAAGGCCTTGTGGGCATTTTTGTTGATATTTCTAAGCAGAAGGAGTTTGAAGCAAATCTTGCAAAAAGTATTAAAGAACTGAAATATGCCCAAGATGCTGAAGCAATAGCCAATGAGCGCATGAAAGCCATGCTTGATACCATGCCGCTAGCTGCACAAGTTTGGTCATCTGATTACGTTATGCTTGATGCAAGCCAAGAAACTGCAAGGCTTTTTGGTTTCAAAGACCCTCAAGATTTTATAGAACACTTTAAAGAAATAGTGCCTGAGTATCAACCCAATGGTAAAAAATCTTCAGAGCTTGCATACCAATACATTACTGAGGCCTTTGAAGCTGGATATTTGCGTAAAAATTGGACGCAAATGAACACCGCTGGCGAAGTAATTCCTCTTGATGCCATATTTATCCCTAGTTTTATTCGTGATGAAAAAGTTTTACTCGTATTTTTAAGAGACTTGCGCGAGCAGCACGAAAACTTATGCAAAATGCGTGAAGCTTATGAATATACAAAGGTCATGCTCGACGCAAGTCCCTTTGGTACAATGATTTGGGATAAAAACCTTAATCTTATGGACTGCAACAAGGCTGTTGCAAGGACATTTGGGGTTAGTGATAGGGATGAATTTCAAAAAGTTTTTCCTACACTTTTTCCTGAATTTCAACCAGATGGTACACCATCCCTTCAAAAAATGGCGGAGCACATAGCAATAGCTATAAATGAAGGCTCAACCAAGAGCTTTTGGCTTGGGCTTACCCCTGATGGCAAAGAAGTACCCACAGAAATAACTGCTGTTAGTGCCAAGCACAATGGTGAGGATATGGTTGTTTCCTTTGTTCATGACCTAAGAGAAGTTGAGGAAAATTTAAGAAAAGTACGTGCGGCTGAAAAACGCACAGAGGCCATATTAAACGGTATCCCTCTTGGTATTAATATATTGAATTTACAGTTACAAATTATTGACTGTAATGACGAGGCTGTTCGCATGTCTGGTTTTAAGAATAAGGAAGATTACCTTGAAAAAGTCATGTCATACTTTCCTGAAATTCAACCCAATGGCGAACCTTCTGAACAGTTTATTGTAAATAAATTTAGTGGCTTACGAGATGGCGGAGTAAATAATTTTGAAATGATGGCCCTTAGTGCTGATAATCAAGAAATTCCCATCTATGTGAATATTGAATTTGCCCATATTGAAGGTGAAGAATTATACATTTGCTATGTGCGTGACTTGCGGGAAAGCAAAAAGATGCTCAAAGAAATTGAATTGTCCAAGGACGCAGCAGAAAAAAGCGCCATGGCCAAGAGTGAATTTTTGGCCAATATGAGCCATGAAATACGCACACCTATGAATGGTATTTTGGGTTTATTGCATATTTTATCCAGCACAAAGCTTGATGATATGCAAAAAAATTACATGCAAAAAGCCCTGTTTTCCACCAATGAGCTTTTGCGAATTATCAATGATATTCTAGATTTTTCAAAAATTGAAGCTGGTAAGCTTGAAATGGAAACCACGCTCTTTACAGTGCACGATGTATGTGCAGAACTTGAAAGTTTATTTGGGCATGCCATTACAGATAAAGGCCTTACATCACATATGGATATGGGTGATTTTTCCACCACTGCCCTTTTAGGTGATCCTTTACGTCTAAAACAAGTTTTATTAAACCTTGTGAGTAATGCCATTAAATTTACAGGAAAAGGTAGCATTGGGCTAATAGTTCAAAGTTCCAAACATGAAAATAATAAATTACATTGTCTTTTTGAGGTTGTAGACACTGGCATTGGCTTAAGTGAAGAACAAATTTCAGGGCTTTTTTCTGCTTTTAGCCAAGCTGATACTTCTGTTACACGCAAATATGGCGGAACCGGACTTGGGCTTGCCATTTCGAAGCGTATTGTGGATATGATGCATGGTGAAATTTGGGTGAAAAGCACACCTGGCAAAGGCTCAAGCTTCTTTTTTACTGCAATTTTTCATATTGCAGGCGAAGATGTGAATATGGTTACAAAAACAAATAATGCAGAGCGTAACCCCCAGTCATACTCTGGACACCTTTTGTTGGTTGAAGATAATCAAATCAACCAAATTATTGCCGAAGAATTATTGCAATCAGTTGGATATACTGTAGATGTTGCAAACAATGGGCAGGAAGCCTTAGATATGCTCGAAAAAACACCTTATGATTTAGTGCTAATGGATATTCAAATGCCCATAATGGATGGACTTACTGCATCAGCTAAAATTAGAGAAATTCCAAAGTTTGCAAAATTGCCAGTTATTGCCATGTCTGCTCATGCCATGACTGGAGATAAAGAAAAAAGCTTAAAGCATGGTATGAATGATCACATCACTAAGCCAATATCTCCAGACATACTTTACAACACCCTAAGCTATTGGTTAGACAGGAATAAATAGCACTAGTTAAAGTAAAACTTTAACGAAAAAAATAAAAAAACATGCAAGAAATGGTACCATTATGTAAATTTCTTGCATATTTTTAATTTAAAAGAATTTTTAATTATAACAAGGGTAAGGCAATAGCCATACAGGTGTGAAAAAAAGATGTACCAAGTGCAGTATTGCGTAATTGTTTATCAATGATTTTTGCATCATCATAAATGCTAAAGACTTTGTAAGCACTAATTACTATAGGCATAGTCAAAAATATTAAACATATAGCCAGTGGTTGAACATTTAAGAATAAATAAATCATCCAAGCCAATACTCCACATACAACTAAGCTAACATGGTATATTCTGGCTTTTTTTGGGCCAAACCTTAGGGCTATGGTGTATTTGCCATGCTTTCTATCACCATCTATATCTCTTATATTATTAATATTTAATACAGATGTGCAAAATAAACCTGCGGCAATTGCTGGCATTAAAGGTAGACTCTCAAATTTGCCCGTATAAAGATAATATGATCCTAGTACAGAAATAATTCCAAAATAAACAAACACATAATAATCACCTCTAGCTCTGTAACCATAGGGTTTTTTTCCCAATGTGTAGAACATGGCTGCCCAAATAGCTGAAGCTAGCAATACGCAAAAAAATATCCATTCAAGTGGATTATTGCCAAGGCTAAAATAAAAAAGAAAAAAAGCACTTACGACGCATAAACAAATTATAATTACAATGCCAATTCGCATATTTGCAGGGCTAATTTGCCCAGAAGCAACGGTGCGTTTTGGGCCTACCCTGTCTTTACCGTCAAGCATATTTTGTGCATCACCATAGTCATTGGACAAATCAGAAAGCGCTTGTAAAAAAACAGCGGTAAGCACTGAAAAAATGAAAATCCATACAGAAAAAGACTGAACAGTTGCCGCAAGGCCAGCTCCTAAAAAAAGAGTTGATAGCGAAAGTGGTAATGTGCGGGGTCTAAAGGCCTGAACCCAAGCTTTGACTGTTTTTTTCATAATTTAAGAATCCTGCACAATTATTTTTAGTTCTATTTTGTGCTTTTGCAGTAAATTTGCATTTATTTGAAAATGCACTTGTGCAACACAAAAGACACATCTCTGCTCTCTGTATCCGTAAGGCTCGTTCCTCGCCTTACGGCTATGCCACTTCGTGGCACCACTAGGGCAGGAAAAATCAATCAGTTAACGGCTGAGCTTTGCTCCGCCTATTCTTGATTTTTGGTCGCATTGGCTGTCGTCAACGCTTCAAAAGACTCAGCACAATAGATTATGCAGGAGTCTTAATTTATAAATTTAGTAATTACTATAAAATGTAACGGCTTAAATCTTTATCCACTCGAACATCTTCCAAGTGATCTTCAACGTAAGACTTATTTACAATAATTTCTGTACCTGATTTTTCAGGAGCATCAAATGAAATGTCTGCCAATATTTTTTCCATAATTGTGTACAAACGGCGCGCGCCAATATTTTCTGTTTGGGCATTGGTTTGCTCAGCAAAGCTTGCAATTTCTTTCAAGCCATCGTCTGTGTAGGTAATGGTCACACCTTCTGTGCCAAGCAAGGCCATATATTGGCGAGTTAGAGCATTATCAGGCTCTGTTAAAATTCGTAAAAATTCCTCACGACCAAGGGCTTGTAACTCCACTCGCAGTGGAAAGCGTCCTTGCAATTCTGGAATTAAATCAGATGGTTTGCTAAAATGAAATGCACCAGCCGCAATAAATAAAATATGGTCAGTGTTAACCATACCATACTTTGTGTTAACAGCACTGCCCTCAACAATTGGTAATAAATCTCGCTGCACGCCCTCTCTAGAAATATCCGATGAACGCTGCGATGAGGTGCTAGCGATTTTATCTATTTCATCAATAAATATAATTCCGCCCTGCTCAACACGCTCTTTTGCTCTGTCCATGATAGATTCTTCATCAACGAGTTTTCCAGACTCTTCCTGCACAAGCACATTGAAGGCTTGCCCAATTTTCATTTTGCGTCTTTTAGGTTTTGGTGGAAAAGCTTTTCCAAACATATCCTTTACTTGATTGCCCATACCTTCCATACCCGGAATGGCAAAAACATCAATATTGGGTCCAGATTGTTCCATGACTTCCATTTCAACTTCTCTATCATCCATAAATCCTTGACGAAGTTGCTGACGTAGTTTTTCTCTTGTGGAATCACGGTTATTATCAGCACCAAATGATGCAGGAAGCAATAAATCAAGCAAGCGTGACTCGGCCGCAGCTTCTGCTGTTTCTTTAACTCTTATATTTTCTTCTTCGCGCACAAGTTTGATGCTTATTTCCATAAGATCGCGAACCATAGACTCAACATCACGACCAACATAGCCAACTTCCGTAAATTTTGTGGCTTCAACCTTTACAAATGGTACTCCGCAAAGCTTTGCAAGGCGGCGAGCAATTTCAGTTTTGCCAACACCTGTTGGGCCCATCATAATAATATTTTTTGGGGCAACCTCATCTCTAAGTTCAGGTGCAAGGCGTCCTCTGCGCCAACGATTGCGCACAGCCACTGCCACCATTTTTTTAGCTTGTTCTTGGCCTACTATATATTTATCAAGTTCGGCCACAACTTCACGGGGGGTTAAAGTAATCATGTAATCTCCAAATAAAAGTAGTTAATTCTTGATGTTATATAATTGCAAAACAGTTTCTAACAAAAGTTTTGCAACTTGCTCACAAACAATTAAATATTCAAAATTATTGTTATTTATTTTAAGCAAAGCAAAGCTTTGCAAGCATGTTGTCATGCATATTTATATAAGCTCATTTTTGTGAATTGCAATGCCTTTACATGTAGATTATAGTAATTTATGATTTCATACTTAGATTGGAATATTTATTATGGGCCTATTTTAATTGGATTGGCTTTTTTTATACAATTATTTTTCTTTTTTCGCCCTCAAGTACACTTTTTATGGATAATTTTTGCGGCCTGCTTAACTTGCGTCGTGGCTTATATGGATAGTGACATTGTACTATTTATTGGTCAATTATTACTTCTGCCCTTGCTTTGGCGACACAGGCAAAAATAATGAATATTAACAATCTATTACGCTTATTATCCATATTTTTTTATGTGAGCATTATTATAATTTTGCTTGGTTTTTTTGACCTTGGAGATGCCGCAAGTGAAGCTTGGATGGATGAAAATGTTAGAAATCATGGTTTTTTAGGAATATTTATATATGTGAGTCTTGTGACCTTGCTTGTATCCATGGGGGTACCAAGGCAAATATGCAGTTTTATGGGCGGATATGTTTTTGGGCTTTGGCAAGGAACACTTTTGGCAACCATTGGCACTGCCCTTGCTTGCATAATTTGCTTTTTTTATGCCAGATTTGTGGGTCAAGCTTGGTTAAATAATAAATTTGGGCATAAATTAACTTTATTTAATGATTTTTTATGTCAATCTCCATTTTTATTAACCCTTGTGGTGCGCATTGTGCCGTTAGGCAGTAATTTTTTGACAAATTTTTTAGCTGGCATTAGCAAAATTCCTGCTCCGTCTTTCTTGGGTGGCTCTATAGTTGGCTTTACAGCGCAAAATTTTATTTTTGCCATGATGGGCAGCGGATTACAAGTTGATGGCCATGTGAACACCATATATAGTGCTGTATTATATGCTATTTCTTTATCATTGGCTTATTGGGTTTATGTTCGCTATAAAAAACATAAACAAACCTTTAATAATATTAAATATTAATATAATACTTGCTTTTTCTACAAAAGAGCTTAAATTATTCTTCCCCAACAATAAAAAGGGGGCGCATTGGTTTCGACGGGGATGTGGAAGCCAAAGTTGCAGGTCGAGGCGCCGCTGGCCTCGTAAAAAGCGGCAACAAAGTAATTGCCAAGAACGATTACGACTACGCCTACGCTGCTTAATCCCAGCGCGGCAACGGTCACTCGATGACCTCGTCAATCCGGATGACGCCTAATAATCCGGTGCGGCGACACTTTATTAGGCTAGTGAAGGTATGCGTTTGCTGGTGCTAACGCGAAACTCTTGCAGCGAACTGGTCAAGGATCGCCTGGTTGGGGGCCACATCTGCGACGAGAATTAATCCTAACCTAAACCTGTAGACGCTTTGTGTGGAATTTTCTCGGACGGGGGTTCGACTCCCCCCGCCTCCACCAATGGATAATATCTAAAAGCCCATCATTGCCATAAAGCACTGGTGGGCTTATGTTTTACGGCATTGCTAAGTATATTGTTATCATATTATATAGATATACCGTAAAAAATACGGTACATTTTACGGTATGGGACATATGTCAAAAGTTGATACCGTAAAAAATGAGGGTGTACCGTATGAAGCTGAATGACACAAAGCTTAGAAGTATTAAGCTAACAGGTAAGATATAAAAAATTACCGATGGCAAAGGATTGTATTTATATGTTGCATCTACTGGCACAATGTCATGGCGTTATGATTATGCGTTTTTTGAGAAGCGTAAGACCTTTACCCTTGGACAATACCCACTAATGACCCTTGCTCAAGCAAGAAAAAGACACTTAGAGCTACGGGAGCAGCTTTCTAATGGTATTGACCCACAAGCTGAGAAACAAGCCAAAAAGCAAGCCATAATTGACAATATACAAAACAACTTTGAAAATATTGCTCTTATGTGGCTTGGAAAAAAGAAAAGCAAGACGACAGCCAAGCACAGGCAAGATATAACTTCCAAGCTTGAGCGTTTTATTTATCCTACCTTTAGAACACGCAATATAAACACTATCACGTCAAAAGAAATGCTCGATTGTAAATATAAGAATATTTTCTTAATGAATATGCAGTAGTGCACACTATTGGAAATGCTCAAAGGTGTATCTAAGTATGTTTTTCGTTGGTGGTGAAAATTTATAAAAAAGCGTCAATTCTAAGAGGTAAAAGCTTAGGTCATATTAATATAGTGATTACAAGTTAGTGAAAGCCCTATAATGAGTTTATGGCATTATAGGGCTTTAATATACTATGTAGCCTTAATTAGTTTTCAGTAGTTCTTTTTCTATCGTGTCTAATACTGATTTCTCAAGTGTATTTTTAGCAGCACACCCTTCGCTGGGTTGACCTGTGTTAAAGAATGTAGAAAAAGTTTCTGTATGTGGCTGCATATACCCACTCCAACCACTCTGAATAAATCT
This sequence comes from uncultured Desulfovibrionaceae bacterium, assembly GCA_964371835.1. Classification (GTDB taxonomy): domain Bacteria; phylum Desulfobacterota; class Desulfovibrionia; order Desulfovibrionales; family Desulfovibrionaceae; genus CAYJAD01. The sequence goes on along the minus strand of CAYJOP010000001.1, from coordinate 12,037 downwards.
TTCTGTTGTAATTTTTCCATGTAAAACATACCTAGAATTAACGCTAACTTGGACTTTATTTTTTTCCAGTTCTGTAAATACAACGTTCATTTTTCCAGATAATGTTACTGTTCGTTTTGCTAGCTTAGCATGTGGTGTTCCATCACTAATATTATAAATATACATTTTTCTTGCTGCTGGAAATGTAACAGTTCCGTTTCCTGACACACCACCTGATGTTGTTACTGTAATATTTCCACAATCAACATATGGTTCTGGGTCATCAATAGCATAAGACAAAGTTATTATTTTAGAATTTTTTTCAATATTATCAAGTACAAAAAACTCTTTACTTATACCAGTTATTGCAGCGTGCCAAATAGCCTCTAAGCTACCATTAATAACGCGTACGTTTGATTCAGTCGCCTTTGCATATTGGGTTTTTGTTTAAGTTGTTTTAGAAGCACAACCTATTATACACAATAAAATAAAACAAATACACAAAAAATAATTTCTTCTCATATTAACACGTTCTTATTTTTCAGATATTAGACATACAACACCATCACCTTATAAAGATATATTTGTCAAAATAATCTTGTACGATGCTGTAATTAATTACAAGTCGAATTAGGCAAGTTGATCTATATTGTGTGCGCGTGCTTTATGCTCAGCTAATATCAAGCATCTTGAATGGCTATCCAAAGCCCAAAGAGCATAAAATTGATGACTATTTTATTTTATCAGTCTTTAGTACCCAAAGACCAAAGCAGAAAACGCCTAAGCAAATTATTGTAAAGAGTGTCCATGTACTCATGCTTGAGCCTCCTTTATGGTCAAGTAGTAGCTACCGACAAGACTTGCAACGCCTAAGACAAGCACATAGTTTTGATTTTGAAAAAGTCCTATAAGCAAGCTACCTACTGCCAACTTTTCTAATATATCCGCTGTACGCTTGAGTAAAACTTTTTTCCTTGTGTTCATGCCTAATACATAACCATAAAAATAATACTTTGCAATACTTGTTTTATATATAGTATTGCTATAAAGTTCTATGTAGTATTTTTACACTTGACCTATACGACACAAAAAAAATTTACGGTATTTTTTACGGTATTAAAACATTTTGAAAAAATTATATTATACTATATTGATATGTTATGTATATAGTTTGTAGTCCCCCGCCTCCATTAATATGCTTTTATTTTAGGCCCATAAGGATATTGAAATCCTATGGGTCTTTTTTTTCTTTAAGTTTGCAAAACAATATTGACAATATAACCATTTTAGTAATATAACTAATTTAGTAATATTGTTTAACAGAAGTTATTAGGAGAACAAATGCAAACTGAAATGAGATTAAATACCATAGACGATGCTGTCACTGAAATTCTACTGTCTATACCCAGCGCAAAAGCTTTACAAATATCTGAAATTATAAAAAATATATTAATATTTTCAGGACATAAAGTGAGCATGTTAAATGCTCATGGCGAAGAATTTATACCGATTTCTGATGTATTTGACGATAGAAGCCCTGCTCTTGCATTGCGAGACCTAAGAGTCAAAAAAAATATTACACAAGCTGAGCTTGCCGAGCGTTTAGCTATTAGTCAAAACATGGTTTCAGAAATGGAAAGCGGTAAACGCAATATATCAGTAAATATGGCTAAGCGCTTAGGTGTAGAATTTCAAGTTTCATATAAAAATTTCATATAGCTCAAGTAAAACTTTAACTATTATGATTATTAGACCAAAGGTTACAAAAGTTAGTGTTTATGATGATTATTGTTTGCTCATTACTTTTAGTAATGCTGAGCAGCGAATTTTTGATATGCGCCCATACTTGGAGTTTGAACATTATAAAGAGCTTAAAAATAAAAATAATTTTGCAAAAGTTCAATCAACAAGCACAAGTGTTGAATGGGGTACAGGCCAAGTCATTGACCCTCACGAATTATATTACAACAGCACACCCTGCTTTGTGTAGTAATTACTAAAAATCACACCATTGCATGCTAAGAATTTTACCTGCTTTGCATCTTCTAAAACTTTGTAAACAAGGCAGTGTTATAGTATAGTAAACAAATTTTTCTTAAAGGTACCTTGTTTTTAAATACTACCCTTAATATATGGTAAGCTAAATTTTTCTTAGCTGATTAGATAAAAAAATTTTTTCTACTTACCAATCCAGCGCAGCAAGGTTTCTCGCAAATTTTTAGGGTCAATGGGTTTTGATATATGATCATTCATGCCGGCCTTGGCGCTTTGTTCCTTATGCATTTGCATGGCATGAGCAGTCATAGCCACAATGGGCAAGTCCTGCACATTGCGATGTGGCAAGGTGCGTATTTTTCTTGTGGCTAAAAATCCATCCATTATAGGCATTTGTATGTCCATAAGAACTATATCAAAGTGTTTTTTGCCTGTGCACATATCTAATGCTTGTTGACCGTTTTCTGCAATTTGTACTATCATACCAAGGTCTTCAAGTAAGGCAACGGCGATTTCTTGGTTTATATCATTATCCTCTGCAAGTAAAACGTGACGACCCTTTAGCACGTCATATTTTGAAATATCTTCTTCAACTTCTTCTTCATGTTGCACATGAATGGGTATATGCAAGGCCTGCATTACGGCTGTCCATAGTGATACTGGCAATACAGGTTTTGGCAAAAAACTCACAAAAAGGTCACTATTATCTTCTAAAAGCTTATTACTATAGGCAGATGTTAAAATAAATGCAGGCTCAAGTTTTAGTTTTTGGCTAATCATCATGGATGCACCGCTATGTCCGTCCATATCTGGCATGTTCCAATCCACAATAACAAGCTGATATGGCTCGTTTTTTTCATCAGCAATTTTTAATATTTCGCAAGCTTCAAAACTTGTTTTTACACTAACAGGATGAAATCCGCAAAGTTCAAGCATTTCTTTAAGTACATTTCGCGCCATGTCATTATCATCAACAATAAGTATTTTTTCATTAGTAACCAGAGTCTTATCAAGCCAAGTGCATTTTTCCTTGCTAAATAAATTCACAGTAAAGCTGAAAGTTGTACCTTCTCCAACCTTGCTAGATACTTTAATTTCGCCGCCCATAAGCTCCACAATATTTTTACTAATGGTAAGTCCAAGGCCAGTCCCCCCAAAACGACGTGTTGTGGTTTGGTCTTCTTGCTCAAATGGACGGAAAATAGCCTCAAGGCGAGTTTGATCCATACCAATTCCTGTATCAACCACATCCATACCAATATTATAAATATGCCCGTGCCTATCTTTTGCATATACACGCAAAAGCAAATGTCCAGATTCAGTGAATTTATTGGCATTACTAAATAAATTGGTTAGTACTTGACCTAATCGCACGCTGTCACCTTCAAAAATATCTGGCAAGTTGGGGTCAATATTAAAAAGAACTTCCACGGGTTTTTCACCCACTAAGGTACAGACAGTTCCCCTTAAGCCTTCAAGCAAATTATTAAGACTAAATGATGTGCTCTCAAGCTCAAGCTTTCCCGCTTCTATTTTTGAAATATCAAGTACATCATTAATAATACTAAGCAAATTTTTGCCAGCGTTTTGAATATTTTCGATATAATGTCGTATATGGTTATCTCTTGCTTGTTGTAAGCATAAATAACTCATACCTAAGATGGCATTCATGGGTGTGCGGATTTCATGGCTTATATTTGCAAAGAATAAATTTTTAGAGTGGCTTGCCTCCTTTGCTTTATAAAGGGCAGTTTGAAGCTCCTTATGTTGAGCGTCAAGCTCTGCAAGCATGGCCTTTTGTTCTCTTAAGTCAGTGGCGAAAATCAATAATAAATCTTCAGAGTTAACCATAATGCCTTGCATGGTAATTTCCACAGGCAAAGGATTTCCCTTACTTGTTGTAAAAAGCCATTCAAATTTGGCAATACCTTCTTTCTTTACTTTTTCAGCGTATTGTGTCGCAAGTATTGATGATTTAGTGCCGCATGGTTGAAATTCAGGGCAATATGATAACATATTATGGGCAAGTGTTGCTGTGGACTCAAGTTCAAGCAGACTTAATTGCGCAGGATTAAAGTCCACAAGATTATATTGTTGGTCGCAAAGGGCCGCCCCCATGGGGGTAGCATCAAATATAGTTTTAACATATTCAAAGGATTCAGTGAGCGTCGATTGCATTTGACGCACTTCCTTCATAATTTTAAAAAAGCCTTCAAAATAAGCAAGTGTTTTATCCTCTGACATGCGGCTAGTGCCGCCTGTGCGAATATGCACAAGCCCAAGCTTTGGGTGATTCCATAACAACTCAAGTTCATGGTGCAAGCTAGTTGCCAACATATTGCCCATGGTTGTTTTCAAGAAAGGCAAATCCTTGCTTGCAACTCTTGAAAACCAATGGTCATAAACTTCTGCTGGAGTAAGGTCTTCTTCAATGCACATTAATTTTTTCGTTACTTCATCAACGTACATTTCAAAGGTATGATTTTCAAGGTTAACAACGGTATGCCAAAGACCTATGTTGCAATTTTGTAAAATTCTAGCATTGTAATTTTCTGTAAAATCAGCTGGAAAATCAACTTTTTTATAACTCATAAGTCCACACCTACTTGTTAAAGAATACAGAGGCTAAATGGAAAAACTATTCACGCACTTCAAAATAAGAAATAGTACCTAAGAAATTAGAGTTAATATAACGAGTTTTTATGCCACTTGGATAATTCATTTTTATATTTTGAGTGTTTTTTTGCCATGTTCCAAACACAAAAGCTTTAAGTGCGCGTTGTTCAAACTCCACTAAATATATGTCACTTCCTGAAGGCAACTCATTTAAATTTATAAAATTATCAGGCGCTTTTTCTCTATATTCAAGGGTTATCTTACCCCTTTCGTTATCCACACGAGTGGCAAAACGACGTACAAGCCACTGTAACTTTTGCTTTTTTTCTTCACTTTTAAGTGTATTTATATCAATACTTAGTGATGCAAAGGCATCTCTTGAAAGGTCTTGAATTAAATAAGTACAGGTTTGAAAATTAAAACCACCCAACAAAGCTTTACCATGGTTAATGCTGAAAATTTTCAGCATGTTATAATCCCAATAATATGGTGCTTGTAAGCTTGATTGCGCAACAATGGCCATGGCTTCTTCCATATTTTTTCCGCCATATACGGCAATCCAAGTGGCAACAGGAACTCCACCCAATGTATTGCTAGTGGTTATGGAGGCATTAAATCTCCCAGAAGTTTTTAATTCAAGCTCGGGAACGGCTACAGAAAATGCAGGTTTAGCAGTTGATACATAAATATTTTCATCCATACCACGCTTAAGAGGCGTACATGCAAGCAAAGAGACATTCAGCAGAGAAATAATAATCAATCTAATTAAGTACATGTAAAAAACTCCTGTTCCTTATTGCCAATGATTATCACATAGCATAAAAAAAATAAAAAAAAAACCCCACATTTTGTAGGGTTTTGAAATTTTATGGGGTGAATGAGGGGACTTGAACCCCCGGCCACCTGGGCCACAACCAGGTGCTCTACCAACTGAGCTACATCCACCATAGACAAACGTGTTTACACACAAGAACTTATTTTGGCAAGTGTTTTATTAAAAAATTTTTTTTTTATATAATTTTTTTTAGAATACTTACAAAATCAGCATGTCAATAAATCAAATGTAGGTTTTAGAAAGAAGTTATGAAAAGTATTTTTAAGACAGTAGATGCGGCAAAATTTATATTCTGAAGGTAATCTGTTGCCGCCATTAAAGTTTTTTTGGAGGGAGTCTTGGGGAACGCTTTTTTCACTGTGAATTGTCAAATGAAAGCTATCACCTTCGAAAGTCCTTGTTCTCTCAGGAGGCTTTGTCAGCACTATAAAAAATTTTTATATTTTTTTGTGTTAGCTTTTAAATTTACATTAATTATATTATATCAATATTTTAATTGCATTTTAGAAATATTCTAGATTTTTATTTATTTTTTCTATACAATACTTAAGGAAAATTTTTAAATTATAAAAACCTTTATTATTGGAGAGTTACATGGATAGCCTTTTTATTGAAGGTGGCGCAAAGCTTCAAGGAGAAATTAATGTAGGTGGATCAAAAAATGCTGCTCTGCCTATACTTTTTGCTTCTATTTTGGTGGAAACACCTGTTTTATATACAAATGTTCCTGATTTACGCGATATTCATACGACTTTAAAATTGCTTAAAATATTAGGCTGTCCTGCTGAGTATGAAAATGGAAATGTACAAATGAATCCTTGTGCCCTAAATCCAGAAGCACCATATGACTTGGTTAAAACCATGCGAGCATCTATTCTTTGTTTAGGGCCTTTGCTTGCTCGCATTGGCAAGGCAAAGGTTGCCTTACCAGGTGGGTGTGCCATTGGTGCTCGTCCTGTGGATCAACATCTTAAGGGTTTTGAAAAAATGGGTGCCAGTTTTGAGCTTGAAGATGGTTATATTATTGGTGAATGTAAAAAATTGACTGGCGCACATATTATATTTGATATGCCAACGGTTGGCGGCACTGAAAATTTACTCATGGCGGCAGCACTGGCTGAGGGCGAAACCATACTTGAAAATGTTGCGCGTGAACCTGAAATTATTGACCTTGCAAATTTTTTAATTGCATGTGGGGCAAAAATCAGCGGTCATGGTACAAGCACCATACATATTGAAGGAGTACCTAGCTTAAAAGGCATAACTTACTCCATTATGCCAGACCGCATTGAGGCAGGAACTTTTTTAATTGCAGCTGCCATTACTGGCGGAGACTTATTGGTTAAAAATTGCCCATGGGAGGAACTTGAGTCTTTAATTGTTAAGCTTCAAAATATGGGCGTAAAGTTAGAAAAAACATCCCAAGGGGTGCGATCTTCTTGTACTGATGGTCCACAAAGCCTTAAGAATATTAAAATTCATACAAAGCCACACCCTGGCTTTCCTACAGATATGCAAGCCCAAACCATGTCTCTCATGTGCCTTGCTCAAGGCGATGGAATTATTGAAGAAAATATTTTTGAAAATCGCTTTATGCATGTTCAAGAACTCATTCGTATGGGTGCAGACATAACCATTTCTGGTCGTGCTGCCATGGTGCGTGGTGGGCAAAAATTTAAAGGCGCACCTGTTATGGCCTCAGATTTAAGAGCTAGCGCGGCCTTTGTTTTGGCAGGTCTTGCTGCCAAAGGCAAAACTCAAATTCAACGCATCTACCATTTGGACCGTGGCTATGCTAGTATTGAGAAAAAACTTAGTGCTGTGGGTGCAAATATATGGCGAGAACGTGATTAGTAATTTTATTTAGTTTTTAGCAAAAAAACTTGGTGCAATTTACGAAAAATTTTTATATATACCGTGTCGTGCATCAATTTTTATTGGAATCTTGAAAGTATCATCTAAATATTTCGAGACTTTTGAAAAGCTAAGGACTTACTATGAAGTTTTCTACACGTACTCGTTATGGCTTAAGATTTTTAATTCACCTAGCAACATGCCCTGAGGGAGAATTAATGCAACTTAGTGAACTTGCTAAAGAAGAAGGCATTTCTGCTGGATATCTTGAGCAAATTGTGCGCTCTTTAAAACCTCTTGGAATTATGCGTTCAGTGCGTGGTGCTGCAGGCGGATATGCTCTTTCTTGCAAAGCTGACCAAATTAATATGGAACAAGTTTTTTTACATTTGGAAGGAAATATTTCCCCAGTTGCATGCCTAACCAACTCAAAACATTGCAAAAGAATGAACAAATGCACTACACATAATTTTTGGAAGGCATTAGATGAACACACAAGATCTTTCCTTAGGGGGATGACATTACAAGATGTCATGGTTATGTATAGTCCGAAACAAGATTAATTTTTAAGCGTTTCAATATTTTGAAGGAGTTGACATCATGTGGGAATACACTGATATTGTGCGTGAACACTTTATAAATCCGCAAAATGTAGGTGAACTTGAAGGTGCTAACGCCATTGGCGAAGTGGGTAGCCTTGCTTGTGGTGATGCATTAAAATTATACCTTAAAATTGATGATAGTGGCCGCATTGTTGATGCAAGTTTTCAAACCTTTGGTTGTGCATCAGCCATTGCATCAAGTTCTGTGCTCACCGAAATGGTTAAAGGCTTAACCATTGATGAAGCACTTGCCATTAATAATAAAGACATTGCCGAAAAATTAGGTGGTTTACCTAAGGAAAAAATGCACTGCTCTGTTATGGGTCAAGAGGCTCTTGAGGCTGCCATTCGCCATTATCGTGGTGAAAAACCAGTGCCGCATGCCCATGAAGATGGTAAGCTAATTTGCCGTTGCTTTGGCATTACTGATGCTCAAATTCAACGTGCCATACGCGAAAATGGCCTAAAAACCATTGAAGAAGTTACCCACTATACCAAGGCTGGTGGCGGTTGTGGAGATTGCATTGATCAAATAGAAGAAATTCTTAATGCAGAACTTGGCAAGCCAAAACTTGAAGAATTACAACCTGTTCCACGCATGAACAATATACAAAGAATGCAAGCCGTTATGCGAACCATCGATGAAGAAATTCGCCCAAAATTGGCCGTTGATGGTGGTGATATTGAGCTTGTGGATGTGGATGGAACAAAAATATATGTTCGCCTTGGTGGGCGTTGCGCTAAATGCAAATCAAGTCAAATTACTATTAACAATCTAGTACAGCAAAATTTACGCGATTTTGTGGACCCTGAAATAACTGTCCACGCTATACCGTAAATATTTGGGGTAATTATGCGCACTGTGTATTTAGATAATAACGCAACAACTAGTGTTGCACCTGAGGTTTTGGAGGCAATGCTACCCTACTTTACAGAAAGTTATGGCAATCCTTCAAGTATGCATAGCTTTGGGGGCAAAGTTGGTTCTGCTGTGGCTAAGGCTCGTGAACAAGTGGCAGAGTTAATTGGAGCTAAACCTGAGGAAATACTTTTTACCTCTTGTGGTTCTGAAAGTGACAATACTGCCATCATGTCTGCCATTCAAAGCCAACCTGAAAAAAAGCATATTGTAACCACTAAAGTTGAACATCCAGCTGTACTTAATCTTGCTCAGTATCTCGAAGGTAAGGGTTATGAAATAACATATATTCCTGTGGATTTCAAAGGCCGTATTGACATGGATGCCTATGCCGAAAGTCTTAAAAAAGACACTGCCATAGTATCAATCATGTATGCTAATAATGAAGTGGGAAATATTTATCCCATACAACAAATGGCTGAAATGGCTAAAGAACAAGGAATATTATTTCACACTGATGCAGTACAAGCCGTTGGTAAAGTTCCAATGAATATGCAAACCCTGCCAGTGGATTTTTTAGCCCTATCAGGACATAAACTACACGCACCAAAAGGTGTTGGAGCTTTATATATACGCAAAGGCACTCGTTTTCGTCCATTTTTGCGTGGTGGACACCAAGAGCGTGGACGTCGTGCTGGTACTGAAAATGTGCCATATATGATAGGCATGGGCAAAGCCGCAGAGCTTGCATTTAATAATATTGACAATGAAATCAACTATGTTTCTGCTTTGCGTGACAGCCTTGAGCAAGGTTTAATCAACAGTATTAGCGACGCAGTGGTCAATGGTGATGTGGATAACAGATTGCCAAATACCTCAAGTATTGCTTTTCAATACATTGAAGGAGAAGCCATCTTGCTAATGCTTGATAGGTTTGGCATTTGCGCAAGCTCAGGTTCTGCTTGTACTTCTGGCAGTCTTGAGCCATCGCACGTGCTTCGTGCCATGGGTGTTCCATTTACTTATGCCCACGGCTCCATTCGTCTTTCACTATCTCGCTACACAACCAAAGAAGATGTGGACATAGTTCTTAAAGAGTTTCCACCCATTGTGGAAAAGCTACGCGCCCTCTCTCCTTTTGGTAAATAATCAATTTAATGACAAAGTAAACACTCAAAAACCCCGCTTTTGGCGGGGTTTTTGAGTGTTGCAAAGTCACTGGTGGAAAACCTTTTGTGCAGGACAAAAGGTTTTCCACCAGACCCCCTTTCCAAAAAACTTTAATAGCGATAGCATGTTATCGTTGAACAATAGCTTTTGACGCAACACAGGCATTTTATTTTTAGCCGCCACGTTTTGATTTAAAAACCTCAAAAATTAAAAAATAACTTTCAACTTGTGCTTATATTTTTAATTTTTAAAACATGGGGTTTATCTACACTCAAAAACCCCGCTTTTGGCGAGGTTTTAATTTATTATAAACTCATCAAAATCAAAGAAGGAAGAACTTTTTGCATTGAACAAAAAATCCTTCCCTATGACCCATCTTCCAATTTTTAAATGCTAATCATTAAATCAACAAAAAATTAATCAGACTTTTTCTTTTTACGAGCCATTTGCGCTTTTTGTACATTTTTCTTCATGCCACTAAAATGCCTTTTAGACATAAGGGGTTGATCTTGTGCATAACCACAAAGCTTTTTGTATCCTTCTGGAGTAATACCATTATGAGTTGCCAAATGACGTGAAGTTAAAGCCTTGCGACTTTCACCACAAATGCAGCACAGAATTTCATCATTAGTAATGGCGTTTTCAGGTTTAACTTTAAGCATACGCTTTGTATAGCCACAAGTTAAAGAGGCTTTTGTTTCTTTTTTAACCTCATTATTTTGTGAAATATCTCCCATTTCTTGAATAGAAGATAATGAAGGCGCGCAAGCACCATGAAGATTATCAAGGCCTTTTAAATATGTAGCATATTGTTCCAAAACAAATGCTGGCGATTGACCAGGGTTGGTTTCCATAATCATTCGTAAAAGTTCAGTTTTATCAATCATTAAATTCTCCTTAACTTTATACATCACATGTATATGTAATAACACAATTTGTCAATAAACAATAGAAAAATTTTACAATAATACTCTAAAATACTATTTCATGAATTATATTTCAGAATTTCCTTATAAATATGTACTTAAAATTTTGTTAACAAATTTCTATAAAAAATTTTTCAAATTTTTATAAAATATACAACTTTAATTCCAATTTTTAACTGCATAATTTTACTTATCTTTTTTTCTGGATAATTTTTTTTTAAAAAAAAATTAATTTTTTTTCATTTTGCCCCTTTTCAAATCTATAAAGGGGATTATTTTTACTCTCGTTCCTCATGAATCATGATGAACATATTAAAACATCCGGCAGGCTGGCTTTGCTATGTACTGTCATATTTTAGAAACTGGATGTATATATTTAACCGTTTGGAGGAAAGGAAATTATGTCACTAAAGCCCCTTAATGACCGTGTGCTTGTTAAGCGTCTTGAAACTGAAGAAAAAACCGCAGGTGGTCTTTATATCCCTGACACTGCAAAAGAAAAGCCATCTAAAGGCGAAATAATTGCAGTAGGTCCAGGTAAGACTGCTGATAATGGTCAACGTATTGCCCTTGAAGTAAAAGCTGGTGATACTGTATTATTTAACAAATATGCCGGAACAGAAGTTAAACTTGACGGCGTTGAGCATCTTGTGATGCGTGAAGATGATATCCTTGCCATCATTAACTAATTCTACACATTACATTTATTTAGGAGAATATTAATATGTCTGCCAAAGAAATTTTGTTTGACGTAAAAGCACGCGAAAAATTGTCCCTTGGTGTGGATAAGCTTGCTAATGCTGTAAAGGTTACTCTTGGACCTAAGGGTCGCAACGTTGTTCTTGAAAAGAGCTTTGGTGCTCCTGTTATTACAAAAGACGGCGTAACTGTTGCTAAAGAAATTGAACTTGCTGATAAGTTTGAAAATATGGGCGCACAAATGGTTAAGGAAGTTGCTTCCAAAACCTCTGACGTTGCTGGTGACGGCACAACCACTGCCACCATCCTAGCTCAAGCTGTATACCGTGAAGGTGTAAAACTTGTTGCCGCAGGCCGCAATCCTATGGCCATTAAACGTGGTATTGATAAAGGTGTTGAAGCTCTAGTTGAAGAACTTGCAAACCTTGCAAAGCCTACCCGTGATCAAAAAGAAATTGCCCAAGTCGGCACAATTTCCGCTAACTCTGACGCAACCATTGGT